>CAYTMD010000087.1:4993-16685 GCA_964438685.1 uncultured Acidobacteriota bacterium | reverse complement strand
AGCACCTGGGTGGTGCGGGTCGGTTCCAGCATTTGGGCGCGAAGCGTACCGCCTGGAGGCGCCATAATATCCACCTTACCCCACTGGTCAGCGTTATACCCCGCCGTATCCCACTTTGGAATCTCCCGGCGGGCGTCATATTCCTCGCCATCGTATTCGTTGTTCGTACGCGTGGGGCCGTCCGCCGTGACCTTCCAGCCTTCGTCACTCACCACCCGCGAGTGCGTGCCGTCAGCATATTCAATTTCAAGTTGCAGCAGCAATCGAGGATAGCCGTAATTCCGGATGCGCTTCCAGGTACCCATGTCGCGCGGGCCATAGAATCGACCGTTGCCCAGAACCACGCCCAGAGCGTTCTTCCCTTCCTTAAGTTGATGGGTCACGTCGAATGTGACGTAGAAAATCAGCTTGGTGTACTCCGTAAGGGCAGGGTCCATGATGTGATCGCCCACCTTTGACCCGTTCAGGTAGAGGTCAAAGAAACCCAAGCCACTGGCGTACACCGTGGCGCGACGAATCTGCTTGGGAGCATCAAACTCCCGCCGCAACATCCGGGCAGGAAGCCGCGAACGCCGGGGATCCTTGGGAAGCGTTTCGTCCCCCCCCTTCAAGCCAACCCACTTTGCGTCCCAATCATTTGCCTGAAGCAAACCCATGCTCCACAAAGCGGGTTCGCTCCACGCTGATACCTTGCCATTCTGGTCCCAGGCACGGACCTTCCACCAGCAATTCTGGCGCGATTGCAAAGGCTTACCATTGTACGTAACAAGGATGCTGCTGTCGGAATTGACCTTGCCGGAGTCCCAAAGGTCGGCCTTTCCGCCCCCCAGTGCTTGCACAGTGGAAGCAACTTGAATTTGGTACGCAGTTTGTTGCAGCCCGCGACCGGCGGATAGGACTGCTTGCAGCTTCCAACTGAGCCGGGGGGTTGTGCGGTCGATGCCAAGAGGGTTATTGAGGTGCTCGCAACGCAAGTCCACGGGGTGCAATGTCGCTTCCGTTGCCGAAGCGCGTGAGATTGACAAGCCAATAGTAAGCATTACAAGGGATGATAAAATCAGGATTCGTTTCATAGGCGTCAGTGTATCTGAATTCCAGTGCCTCGGCTATTCGAACCCTGAGGGAGGGCGACAACGTGTCCGCAGTGCAAAACGATGTGCCCGAATTCCTATATAAGCGAACGAATTGAACTGGCAGTTACAGCATTCAATGCTTAGACTAATCAGGTCGATTGGATCGGCGATTTTGATGCCTACCCGTTCTCCGCACTTGTAGTATTCTCCTTTTTCAGGGTCAGGGCTAAACCGCTTGGGAATGGGATTTATCGAGATTGTGAAACCCGCCAGCAGGCAGGTTCGTCTGATTCAAGGAGGGATAGAGACCGGAAAGGCAGGTCATGTGCCGGAGCTGAACACCTCCCTGCGCTTCCGGAACTGCGATTTTGTCTAAATGGAGTATTATTTTTCCAGCTCCCGCGGAAGGATCAAGACCGATTTTGCGGCGCCGCAAAGCCAATTCAAGGCGTCTTTATTAGGAGATGGGATGAAATTCCCGATTGTTGGAGTTCGAGCACCTCTCGCAAGCTTGCTGTTCCTCTCGTTGCTTTCCCCTGGATTTCTGCTGGCACAGGCCCCTATCGGCTCGGTGCGAGGCCAAATTACAGACCCCTCGGGTGCCTCGGTCCCAGCTGCCAGAGTCGCTGCTGTGTCTTCCACGGGTCAGGCCATATTGGGTGTGGTTCACCCCGATGGAACGTATGAAATCCAGGGACTGGCGCCCGGAAGCTATACCATCAAGGCGCGCGCCAAAGGGTTTACGACGTTTGAACAGGCGAACGTCCAGGTAGTCGCGGGCAAGGTGGGCAAAGTTGATATCTCCCTCAAGATCAAAGAGGAAGTGGAAAAGGTCGAGGTCACCGAAGAAAGCACCAAGGTGGGCGTCAATCCCCAGGAAAATGCCAGCGCGCTGGTCATCAAGGGAGAGGATCTGAAGGCGCTTTCGGACGACCCGGACGAATTGCAATCGGAGCTTGAGGCCTTGGCAGGGCCCTCCGCCGGACCTAATGGCGGGCAGATTTACGTGGATGGATTTACCGCCGGCCAACTTCCCCCCAAAGCCGACATTCTGGAAATCCGCATCAATCAAAATCCCTTCTCCGCCGAATATGACAAGGTGGGCTATGGGCGCGTCGAAATCACCACCCGGCCGGGCGCCAGTAAACTTCATGGCCAAATCATGGGTGACATCAATGCTTCCGCCTTGAACACGCGGAGCCCCTTCGCCCCCTCGCAGGAGCCCGGATATCACACGGATTTCTTTAACGCCAGCATTGGTGGACCGCTCAGCAAGAAGGCATCGTTCTTCTTCACGATTTTTCGCCGCGACATTGGCGACAACTCCATCGTGTCCGCCTCTGTTCTTAGCCCGACGCTCACGCAAACTTCGCTGAACCAGGCCGTTGCCACCCCCCGAACCTTAACCAACCTGAGCCCGCGCTTTGACTTTCAGCTCAGCACGAACAATGTCATGTCGATTCGCTACCAGTATTTCGATAACAATTTCACCAACAGCGGAATTGGGCAATTCAGCCTTGTTTCGCAGGGGCTTGATACACATAGCAACGAACACACCTTACAGGTCAGCGACACGCACGTCATCAGCGCCAAGCGGCTGAATCAATTTCATTTTCAATATCTGCATGAAGATTCCGGCTCAGCCCCGCACATCATGCCTCAAGCCAATAGCTTCACCACTATCGTCCCGGGAGCGTTCAACGGGGGAGGCCCTTCATCCGGAACCACCACCGACACGCAAAATCACTACGAAGTGCAGAACCTGACATCCTTCTTTGTTGGCAAGCACACCCTGGTAGTGGGAGGCCGGCTGCGCGATGTACGGGACGCCGACAGTTCCAATTCAGGTTTTAATGGGACATTCACGTTTCCTTCCCTGTCGGCGTACCAAACAGCCGAAGTGAATCTCCAGACCTGCGCCAGCAATGGAGGGACGAACTGCCAAACGAGTGGAGCCACGCAGTTTAAGATCGTGCAGGGGACAGCCCTTACCACTGTCAGCATGCTCGATGTGGGGCTCTATGCCCAGGATGATTGGCAGCTTCACCGCAATATGACGCTGAGTTTGGGGCTACGCTGGGAATCGCAATCGGGGATTCACGATCACTCTGATTTTGCGCCTCGCTTTGGATTTGCCTGGGGCTTGAACAAGGGCAAGGGCGCGGCGGCGAAAACGGTTATCCGCGCCGGCTTTGGAATTTTCTACGACCGGTTCACGGAAAGCTCGATTCTGCAAGCTGAACGCTTGAATGGCACGGTCCAGCAGACGTACCTGGTTCCCTCGCCCGCCTTCTTCCCGATCATTCCCAGCATCAGCAGCCTGTCTGCGTACGCCACTCCCACGCGCTATGAAATTGATCCCAACTTGCGGGCTCCGTACACCATTCAGTCCGCCGTCAGTATTGAGCAGCAGGTTTCCAAATCTGCCACGGTTTCATTAACCTATCTGAATTCGCACGGAGTTCACCAACTTATAACCAACGATATCAACGCGCCTGTCTGTGGGACCTTTTCATTGGGCCTGCCCAACTGCGGGTATTATCCCTATGGCCAGGCCACGGGAAACATCTATGATTTCCAGTCCGGCGGTCTCTTCAACCAGAACCAACTGATTGCCAACTTCAACCTGCGCTTAAATACCAAGCTTACCCTCGGGGGCTTTTACACGCTTGGTTACTCCGATGCTGACACCAATGGAGCGGGTGGGAGCGTGATCATGAACCCCTACGACATTTACCAGAACTATGGGCGCGCGGCGTTTGACGTCCGCAACCGCGTGGTGATCATTGGCAATTGGAACCTGCCGCACCGGATCAGCCTCAGCCCGTTCGTCGTCGCTGCTTCCGGATCACCTTTTAGTGTCACGCTGCCCCAGGACCTGTTTGGAACCGGCGTCATAAACAATGCGCGGCCGGCGCTGGCCCCAGCGGGCGCCGCGTGCGGCGGCAACATCTTTTGTACCCCGCTCGGAAATTTCAATACTCTTCCCGCGAATGCCCAGTTGATCATCCCCCCCAACGAATACGAGAATCCTGGCGCCTTCACCTTTAACCTGCGTCTGGCCAAGACGTTCGGCTTTGGGAAGGAAGTCAAAGGGGCAACGTCAGCCGGTGGCTTTGGCGGAAGGGGTGGGGGCCCGGGTGGGGGCCGGGGCCCGGGCGGCGGTCTCGGTGGTCGTGGACTTAGCGGAGGCGGTGGTGGCGGCGGCATGTTCGGTGGGGGGCAAGCCACCAATCGGCGCTTCAATCTCACTCTCAGCGCCAATGCCAGGAATGTATTCAATGACGTAAACCTTGGGGGGCGTAGCGGGGTCATCGGCAGCCCGCAGTTCGACAAGTCGAACGCGCTCGGTGGACTCTTCGGCGGGGGTGGTGGGGGGGGTGCATCGCAGGCCTCGAATCGACGCATCGATTTTCAGGCGATATTCCAGTTCTAGGCACGCAATGGGCGGGGGTTGCAGACCCAGTTGATTGTTGTAATACCGGTAATCACAACTCTCGCCTTTCGCGCTCCTCAGCAAGAGAGATATTCCATGCCCTCAGGGCATGGAAAGCAATACTGCAGATACCGTGCACAATAGCCGTCATCAGGTCTCCCAACACGCCCACTAAGCCCTACAAAAACGCAAGCGAAAACTACTCCAAAGGCCCATAAAACCGCACTGGACAATATTACCGAGGCTCTCGCTGTCCTGTTGACATCCCCGCCTATTATCGTCAAAGATAGATTCATATGAGTTTCGATCTGAGTAACCACGGGGGCCTGTTGGGACAGGGTGAACCGTGCCGCTTGGTAGTCCGGAAGGAAAAGAGCCTTTCCGAAATTTTGCAGTTTTCCATCGCCGGTCTAGAGATCGGGCAGCAGGTTGTCATTCTGGCAGGGCCCACCTGTCTGAAGGACATTGCACACGGGTTCAGTGAAACAGGTTTGAAGACTGATTCCCTCCTGCACAGTGGACGACTGGTTTTCCTGACAGCGCCCAATTGCCTGGCCGAATTGCTCCGCCCCAACGAACCGTTTCAGCGCAGCCCACTACATCGGCACGCGACGGTCATGCGTTGGATCACGGACTGGTCCTGGGTATACAACAATGGCAGCGACGCGGCAACGATCCGCGAATATCAACATCGCATTCATGAATTCATTCGCCCATTTAATGCCATTTCCATGTGTACCGTCCTCTGCGAGAAAGTGCAGAGGGGGGATCTGTTGGCTATGCTCGTTGACCATCGGCGGGTAGCTAAAACCGTCGAAGCAACGCGACGTGCTGTAGCCGCCCACGCCTAGCCCTGCCCGAAATCGCCCCGGGCGATGCCCACGGGACCAAGCTTTTGGTGCCCGCTGGAGGGGTATCGCTGTACATCGCACTGCTCCTTCCCTAAACCCTCACTACCTCTCTGCCCGCAAGCGAAAACCGGCGCTGATCTATTGCCAACGCTGCAAAAATGGCAATTGAGAATTGCGAAACGGGACCAATTCCAAAACCTTTATTTCCAGAGGATTACAGCGCTGGAGAGCCTCCGCAGGGCAACTTTTTCTCCAAACTGCCACTATTTCTTGACCAACATGCCGGTATTTTGCTACAAAAGAGGTATCCGCAACGGGCTTTAAACTAAAAATTCAGGGGGGGCGCAATGGCTTCTAACCGTGGGTTAGCATACATGGGCCCGGGAAGGGTGGAGATTCATTCCATCGACTTCCCCAAGCTCGAACTGGGATCGCGCCAGTGCCATCACGGCGTGATTCTGAAGATTGTAACCACCAATATTTGCGGTAGCGACCAGCACATGGTGCGCGGCCGCACCACTGCTCCTAAAGGTCTGGTACTCGGCCATGAAATTACCGGCGAGATCATCGAGGCCGGGCGCGACGTGGAATTCCTCAAGGTCGGAGACCTGGTTTCCGTTCCGTTCAACATCGCTTGCGGACGTTGTCGCAACTGCAAAGAAGGCAAAACCGGGATTTGCCTCAACGTCAACCCTGCCCGGCCTGGTGCGGCTTATGGCTACGTGGATATGGGCGGATGGGTGGGCGGCCAGGCAGAGTATGTCATGGTCCCTTACGCGGATTTCAACCTGCTGAAGCTGCCGGGGAAAGACCGGGTCATGGCGAAGATCACTGACATTACCTTGCTCTCCGACATCTTCCCCACCGGGTACCATGGCGCGGTGACAGCCGGAGTGGGTCCGGGATCCATCGTCTATGTAGCCGGCGGAGGGCCGGTCGGATTGGCCTGCGCCGCCTCCTGCCATTTGCTGGGCGCCGCCTGCGTCATCGTGGGTGACATGATTCCGGAACGCCTGGCACAAGCCCGCAGCTTTGGCTGCGAGACCATTGATCTGCGGCAGGACGCTTCCCTCGGCCAGTTGATCGATAAGATCATTGGGGAGCCGGAAGTGGACTGCGCGGTGGATTGTGTGGGCTTTGAAGCGCGCGGCCACGGCAAAGAAACGGTGGTCGAGCGCCCGGCAACCGTGCTCAATGCCCTGATGTCCGTCGTGCGCGCCGGGGGTGGAATGGGCATCCCGGGGCTGTACGTCACGGATGATCCCGGCGGCGTGGACGATAACGCCAAGACCGGAAACCTCAGTATCCGCATCGGACTGGGCTGGGCCAAGTCACTGCACTTCATGACCGGCCAGTGCCCGGTGATGAAATACAACCGGCAGCTTCTCCAGGCCATCTTGTTTGACAAGATTCAGATTGCCAAGGCAGTGAATGCCACGGTGATTTCGCTCGACGATGCTCCGCAGGGATATAAGGACTTCGATCGCGGCGCGGCCAAGAAGTTCGTCATCGACCCGCACCACATGGTTAAGGCGGCGTAGTGGCGCGGACCTGTTCTATAGGTCCGCGGCTTTTGGTCAGGACCTCACCGTGGAGGCGCACCGATATGAGGCCAAAAGGCCCTTTCTCTGCGCCTCTGCGGTAAAGATTGTACTCTCACAGCTTGGGCAAACCCGCCGCTACTGTACCGGTGCGGATGCTTCGGGCGGAGGCTGGGCCAAGGGCGTGGTGTGATGATGCACCATCAACCAGCGGCCCTGGCGGCGCTGGAATATGTTGGTGGCCTCCACCAGCGCCGAGGAAAAGTCGTTTTGGTTGGCGGTGGTGACGTTTTCGAGGCAGGAGATCCAGGCCACATCGCCTGTCACGTGTACGAGTGGCCGGCTGATCGACACCAGCATCTGCTCGGTGGAATGAAAGATTTCCTGCCAGCTCCCCCGCACTTCGTCCCATCCCACTAGCAAATCCCACCCCGGGTGCAGACACTTCACCCAATCCTCATGCAGCCACACTTGCGACATTAGCGACAGGTCGAGACTGTGCAACGCGACATAGAACGTGCGATTGGCGGTCAGAATTTCTTCTTCATCGGTTAGAAGTTCCTGCGGGGCAGGCATGGGCTCTCTTTCCTTCTAAGGTAGCGCCGACCTTGAGGTCAGCATATGCCGACCTCAAGGTCGGCGCTACAAACGGGGCTCGGACGGCGCCTCTCGGCGTGCTTCAAACTGGCGCAGCACGCGCGGCAGGACGCCGCCTACCAATGCAACCTTGACAACATCAGCAATCAGGAATGGATAAAAGCCCAACAACCATGCCTGGGCAAAGGGAACGCGAAACAGCAGGCGTAGCCAGGTAGATCCAGCCAGAAGAATCAGCACGTCGGCAGCGACCAAGGCTCCCACTAACTTCCAGGTTGAACGCGCTACGCCATGTTCCACCAGAAAGCCCACCATCGCGGCAGCCACCGGAAAACAGAGCAGAAAGCCGCCTGAGGGTCCCAGCAGATGCAGGACAGAGCCCGCTCCATCGGCAAACACCGGCAACCCGGCAGCGCCGTCGGCAAGGTATGCAACCTGGCTCAGAAAGGCGCGGCGCCATCCCAGCACCGCCCCACTCAAAAGCACGGCAAAGGTCTGGCCGGTGATCGGCACGGGCGAGAACGGCAAGTGGATACTGATTTGCGCACAAATCGCCGTCACCAGGCTGAAAGTGATGACCCAGATCGCGTCAGTGGCAAGATTCCGGCTTACAGGAATTCGGTCGATCAAAACATCCGTTGAGGCACGCGTCATCATGCTCCTTGAAATCTCAAAATTACTTACCAATGGAATTGCCCTGTTCAGAGCTACAGGAATTATATCCCACCTCGCCTATTTTCTGTATGCGGCAAACGAAAAGGCGCTGAGCGCGGAGTTTTCCGCGCGCGGCACTTGCCGCAGTCCTCCCATAGACCGGCTTGTTTGATCCACTCCAAATCTCGGAGCTACCCTTTGCGCCCCTCTGCAGTGTAAACCAAACAGTTGACGCCGCAGTTCATTTAGTGGATACTCGAAGAATGGTTGGCGGCTTTCGACATAAAGGGCTGGAAGAAATCTACCTGACTGGAAAGACACGTCGAATCGGCGCCCCATACCTCAGGAAGTGCGTGCGTATTCTTCAGTCGCTGGAGGTGGCGACTCAACCGGAGGAGATGAAATTGGCCGGGTACAGGTTCCATCGCCTTCACAGCAGCCCGCAGAGATGGTCGGTGCGCATCACCGGAAACTACCGCATCACGTTCGCATGGTCGGGCGAGAATGCCGAGGACATCGATTTTGAAGACTACCATTAGGGAGAAAATGATGGATCGTAGGAACGGATTGCCCCCCGTACATCCGGGCGAGATTCTTAGGGAAGATATTCTTCCCGAGGTTGGCCTGTCGGTCACGGCCGCGGCAAAAGCGCTTGGTGTCTCGCGGCAGATGCTCCACGACATTCTAGCCGAGAGAAAGCCCCTGTCGGCGGTCATGTGCCTGAAGGTTTCGCGCCTGCTGGGCAGCACTCCCGAATTCTGGATGCGCCTGCAAGCGGATTACGACCTGAAGAAGGCAGAACAGAATAGGAAAGTCATGGAACGGGTTGCCCAGATTGTCCCGGTGAAACCACCAGCAGAGGCGATTGCCTGACGATTCGCCACGCGTGTATACCCGCTGTCTAACCCGGCCCTCTGACACAAGATGGAGCACTACAGCATTACCATCCAAAGAAAATCATGCAGTATACCAGAACGCATGCCGAGAAACTAACACGAACTAATCTGAATGAACGTCCCATTTCGATAGCCAATTATCAGGAGAGGGACAGAATCACAGCCCGCAAAGCGGGCGAAAGATCGTAGCCCATAGCGCGAGCTAGGGGTGACCGGTCCGAGTGAAGTCCCCCGAGCCCCGGGCGAAAGAACCAATTCTTGCGACGATTCCACGCTGGCTGGCGCAGACTCCTGCTTTGGGGAGTCTGCGATCCCGAGGGGACTTGCGCGTTGCACCCAAAAACGCAGGCGTTGAAGACCATGTCTGCACCAGCCGGCGGAACGGACAGGGTTGCATCAAAATCCCGGATGTCGCATACCTCACATGGTTTAGGCATATAATATGGGACACTAAGGAGGGTCCTGCAATGAAGCGATTGCTCCTTGTCATGATAGTCCTCGGAAGTGCTGGCGCGCTCACCGCGCAGGCCAGCACGTTAAAAGCAAAGCCTCCCTTCCAGCCGGCTGAGGTTCGCTTGGTCCCCGAAACTTCGACTTGGAATACTTGTGTCGGAGCGGGGACGGTGGTGATGGACACCCTGATAACCGAAACGGGAGAGCTTAAGCAGGTTGAGGTGCGCCGGGATGTTGCCTGTTTCACGCAATTTGCCGTCCAGAACGTAAAAACCTGGAAATTCTCCCCGGCGACATTCGCGGGCAAAGCCGTCGCATCAAGAGTGCCTGTGGCAGTCACTTTCGACACACTACCTCCGTCTGGCGAACCCGTCATCCCTTCCCCGCTGATCCCCCAGAGCGCAGCGGCAATCCAGGCAGAGTTCCAGCCGGCGGAAGTGACCCGTATGCTGCTCCCGCATTCTCACCCAGGCTACACACGTGCTGAGGGGATGGTGGTACTGGAAATCACGCTGAGCGAGAAGGGAGAAGCGGAAGAGTTCAAAGTGCTTCGTGATCTCCCCCCATTTACCGAGGGGGCCAGGGCCGCAGTCGGAGACTGGCGTTTCCTGCCCGCCACGTTTAACGGCCGACCGGTCCAGTCCAAGATAGTTCTCGCGTTTGTGTCCCCTCCGTTCGTTCCTCCCAAACCGAATCCGGAGTAGCCAGGACCTCGAGACTCGCAACCGTGGGCTCTTCTCACACCCAACATCTCAGCTACTTATGTTCCCTTCCCTTTAAACAGGAACACCAATTCGATGATCAGGATAATCACCACGATCAATTCCAAGGCGAAGCCGCGGGCATTGTGGAATCTATCCACCATGAACTCGTAAAGTTCACCGGCGGTGCGGAGCTTTTCGTCCACTAGGTTTCGGTAGTCGGATACGCCGACCTTGGTGGCGGCCAGGCGGTAGAGCCGGGCGTAGAACATATCGCTCAAGAACTTGATGGCGTTGTCGATGCGCTCGGTCAATTCGGTAACTTCCAGGCGTAAGGCGTTCAGGCGTTCGGCCTCACGAGCGAGCTTCCAACGCGACAGGAATCCGCCTCCCTTTTCAAACGACCGGTAGACCCCTTGCAGCACTCGGGTGAGCACCGCATCGTAATGCCGGAATTCCAGGAGCTGAGTGTTGGCATACTCCAACAATTGAATGGTGGGTGCGGCGCCTTCCACGGAGTCGTAGATCAGCGCGGCCGTCCACCCGGGCACCAGCAGGTCGGTGGGATAGTAGGAAATACTCGATTGCAGCACTTCCTGGCGCTCTGAATCGGAGAGCGTCAGGGTTTCCCCGCGTACGATCTGGGCGATTTCTCCGCCGTGTTGCGCCAACAATTCGGCCGCAGTCGCCGGCCCGCCGCCCGCGCCGGATGCATCGCGCAGGTGAAAAATGTAGTAATCCTCCGTAAGCCAGTTCGCATAGGGCTTGAGCAGCGCCGGTGCGACGAGTTTGAGCCGCTGACGGATGATTTCCATGGCGCGGTCCTCTGCTGCGGGCCCGGATATCCATCGCTTGGACTGCTCAACCAGCGAACTCCACTCCAACTCGAATTGCAGTTCGAGCTCAACGCTGACCACACCGTATTCGTAATACTTGACCCGCCCTTCGATGCGCTGGTGCTGCTCAGCTTCAATAGGGGCAATGGCCTCCACCACGGGCGGTTGCTCAAAGCGCACATACTCCGGGGTAGGGTGGGCAAAACTGGGGCTGCGCCCGGCGGGGACCTCCAGTATCGTGCGAAGCCGATCCAGAAGGATACCGTCCGCCACATCGCACATGATTAACACTCGAAATGAACCACGAAGAGACATTCAATCTCCCCAGGGCCGGCCAATTTCTGAAGCGATTCCCGGCCATCCCGGACCACTCGGGCACACGACAGAATCTCATTGATATACCCTGCGCGGCAAGCGCCGGGTCATTTGTGATTGGTGATTTGCGATTGCCAATTGGAACCCCCGTTCCAAAAGTGTAGCTCCTCCCATCGAACAGAGAAAACTGCGGACCTATTGAACAGGTTGCCCACTACTCCAGTTATGGGGACTAGGGCGTGGGGGTTGGAACCGCGCGCTTGGGTGCGGGAGGAGTCTTAAATCGCAAATCACCAATCGCCAATCACAAATCATGGTTGGCGCCCCCCCTCTCCCTAA
>CAYTMD010000087.1:0-4983 GCA_964438685.1 uncultured Acidobacteriota bacterium | reverse complement strand
GATATCATGACCTTGCAAACAGAAGAATCCATATTCGACGCATTTCGCCGCTGGGGATACCTCGCCGCGGACCTCGACCCTCTGGGTTACATTCAGCCTCTCGCGCCGCCCGAACTCGCCTTGGAGGGCGAAGCCGCAGCCCAGGCACGCCGGTGCTATTGTGGCTCCATTGGCGTGGAATTCATGCACATTCCCTACGGCGAGCGCCGCTGCTGGATCGCTCAACGCATGGAGGCGGATCCGCCGGAGTTGGATTCCGCGCGCGTGCTCGAGCGCCTGATTCGCGCCGGCCTGTTCGAGCAAGTCTTGCAATCGCGCTACCCCGGCACCAAGCGCTTCTCGCTGGAAGGCATCGTCGGCTTGATCCCGGTACTGGATGACGTTCTCGATCGCGCCGCCGAACTGGGCGCGGAGCAGATCGTGTTGGCCATGAGCCATCGCGGGCGGCTGAACGTAATGGTCCACATTGTGGGCAAGTCCGCCGAGGACGTCTTTGCGCGCTTTGAGGACGTTGACCCGCGCAGCTTCCTGGGCGGCGGCGACGTGAAGTATCACCTGGGGGCCACAGGCAGTTACGTCACGGCTCACGGCTCAACTTTGGACGTCCACATGGTGTCAAATCCTTCCCACCTGGAAGCAGTGGACCCGGTAGCGGTGGGACGAGCGCGCGCCAAACAGGCTCGCCTCTGCGGACGGGGCACGACGTGTGTGCTGCCCCTGCTACTGCATGGCGACGCGGCTTTCGCCGGCCAGGGCACGGCAGCGGAAACACTCAACCTGGCTAATCTGGACGGTTACACCGTGGGCGGCACGGTGCACGTGGTTGTGAACAACCTGATCGGATTTACCGCCAATCCCCAGGACACGTCGTCCTCGCGTTTCGCCGCCGACGTTGCCAAGCGCTTGCCCATCCCCATCTTCCACGTGAACGCGGAAGATCCTGACGCCGCCATCCGCGCCGCACGATGGGCGGTGGAGTACCGGTACAAATTTCATAGCGATGTCGTGCTGGACCTGATCGGCTACCGCCGCCACGGCCACAGTGAAATCGATGACCCCACCACTACGCAGCCGGTTCGCTACCGGCGAATCGCCGCGCTGCCGCCCTTGTGGGAGTCGTATGCACGACGCCACCAGGTTGACGCCGCTCCTCGCGCCGCGGAAATCCGGGCTGAGTTTGAAGCGTTGCTGAAGCAGGCCCGCAATGTCCGCAAGAGTCCGCTACTCCGCCAGCTTCCCTCTTATTGGGATGCGTATCAGGGCGGCGCATACGACCCGGCACAGGAAGTGGACACCGGCGTGGCAGCGGAAGAGCTAAAAACCATTGGCGAATTGATGGTGCGCGTTCCCACCGGCTTTTCCATTCACCCCAAGGTAAAAAAGCTGATGGACCAGCGGGTGCAGATGACACTGGGCCATCATGCCATTGATTTTGGCACGGCGGAGTTGTTGGCTTACGGCTCACTTCTTCGGCAAGGAACTCCGGTGCGTTTGACCGGCCAGGATAGCCGACGCGGCACCTTTAACCAACGGCACGCGACGTATTATGACACCGAGATAGAGGCCGCCTACACGCCGCTGGCGAATCTCTCACTCCAACAACCGGCGTTTGAAGTATATGACTCGCCGCTTTCAGAAGCCGCCGTGGTGGGTTTCGAGTATGGCTATAGCCGCGATTATCCCGAAACTCTGGTGCTGTGGGAAGCGCAGTTCGGAGACTTCGTCAACGGCGCGCAGGTTTACATCGACCAGTTCATCGCCGCGGGCGAGGACAAGTGGGGACTCCTTTCAGGGCTGGTGATGCTGCTACCGCACGGCTACGAAGGACAGGGGCCGGAGCACTCCAGCGCCCGGGTGGAGCGCTTCTTGCAGCTTGCCGCGAGAGACAACCTGCAGATTTGCCAGCCCACCACCGCGGCCCAATATTTCCACATACTGAGACGTCAGGCTATGAGGCGATGGCGCAAACCCCTGGTGGTGTTTACTCCCAAAGGCATGCTGCGGGCCGCCGCCGCACTCTCACCCTTGCAGGACCTTACCACCGGGCGATTCCTGCCGCTGATCCCCGACCGTGAGGTTGTGGATCCCACGCGCGTGCTGCTGGCCACGGGCAAGATCGTTCACACGCTGCGGGCGGAGCGCAAGAAGCTCGGCGACAATCGCACGGCCATCTTTGCGCTCGAGCAGCTTTACCCATTTCCCGAAAAGGAATTGGTTGCGGCGCTGAAACAGTACAATGGCGTGCGGGAAGTCGTCTGGGTGCAGGAAGAGCCCGCCAACATGGGCGCGCTGTTTTTCGTAATGCCAAGGCTGCGGCGGCTGGCAAAACCCCGTTCCGTGCGCTCGGTAAAGCTCTCCGCCAGCCCCAGCCCGGCAACCGGCTCAGGCAAGGGACACGAAATGCAGCAGAAAACCTTGCTCGCACTGGCGTTCGCCACGGCCAAAGCGCAGGGTGCTTAGGAACCTGCGGGAGACAAGGCGTTTGCGCCCCGCATCACTTCTGCGCAATCACCGCACAGGTGCGAGGCGCCAACTTAACTGTTGCGGGCAGCGTCTGGACGGCGTCGGGTTGGAATGGCGCCAAAACCTCGACCTGACTTCCCTCCCCTCCCGGCCAGGTGACTTCAGCGGTTGCCTCCTGGTCTCCGAAGTTTACGACCACGCAAGCTTTGCCGGGCTTATCCAGCCCCTCAAAAACCGAGTACCGCACGTTCTCCCCGCCCTTGACCTCCGCGCCCTGAGTATCGCGAAAACGTCCGAGGAACAGCACGTCCTTATGCTTGGCGCGAATGCGAATCAACTCCTGCACATACCGGGAAAGCGGACGCGTGAGCCGTTCGTCCATGGAATCGTTGTAGTGGCGGGGCTGCACGGCCCACACCAATCCGTAGCGCATGCCGTTGTTCATCACGTTGATGTCGCCGGGAGATTCGGCGCAAATCGTGGAAGTCCATTCGGGGAACGTGTACTTCAGCGCGGGCGAAGCCATGTCAATCAGGTTCATGCGCGCGTAGGAGACGTCTACGTAGGGAAAGGCGCGGTCCCAGAACATCTCCGAAGCAATGGAAACGCTGGGATTCACTTCCCTCGTTTTGGCGAGGATGTCCGCATACGCCTTCAACATTCCTTCCGGCAGGGACCGGTCCGGGGAGGTCGGCAGATTCGGGTTGAAGTCCAAGCCCGCCGTGATTCCGGCCTTATCAAACTGGAATCCTTCCCCGCCATCCTTAACGCGCTCGACGAATTGATCCACCAGCAGCTTGCGATATTCCGGGTGCGACGGGCTGACGATGGTCATGTTCGAGCGCGTCATTGACAGGCGCGCGCTGATGGTGCCTTCTCCCCACCCCATCAGGGGATAGTCATGCGCCCATCTTCCGTTTACCGCATAGCGATGCAGCGTTTCCTTGAAGAGAGGCGTGGCCGTATCCGCCACCTGGATGTTGGCAAACAGCAGCGGATGCACGCCGAGACGGCGGATCTCCGCGAGCGCCTGGCGAAACTCCTCGCGTGTGCCCAGACGGGGATCGGGCGTGTATTGGGGATACCCACGGTCAATGCCGCCCACATTCCAGCCCAGGATTTCGAAAGTGGTTACGTCATACTTTTTGGCGTCCGCTGCCAGCTTCGGCCAATCCTTAAAGCGGTAAAGGACCTGGTCTTCACAATTGGAAATAATGACGGACTGCCACGCCATCTCCTTGCGTAACCATGTGGGGCGGCGCCGCACTTGGAAGTGCTGATCGTACCAATGGCGATAGAGCGCGCTGCCCTCATGCCAGTCGCCGGAGTGGACCTGCAGGGCGACGGGGCCGAAGCGCGACGTGCCCTTCTTCGCATAAGGGAAATTCAACCAGCCCATGCTGAGCCCAATGGGCTCGTCCGCGGGCACGTCGTCGGGCGCTGGCCACTTGTCACCCACCACGGCAGTTTTGGTGAACGGCCGAAGCTCATAGTAAACGCCGGCGAGCCGGGGTTCCGGATCGTAGTACCCATAGTAAAGTCCCACGTTGGCCTTGGGATTGTAGAACTCCGTCCATCCCATCAGCAGGTTGAATCCCGTGTATTGGAAACCCACCGCGGAATAACGAATGCCCAGGTTGCCGCCGCCATAATTCCCGGCAAAACCGCGGAAAATGTCGGGCGCGAGGTTGGTAAACAATCCCGGGACCAGGGATTCCGTATCCTGCCGATTGATTAACCCGTTCTGGCCTCCCACAATTCCGTAGAAAACCTCTGCCAGCGGCAGCTCGGTGGAATTCTCGACTTCCAACGAAAATTCCAACCGGCCTTCGACCGCGCGCAGTTGATAGGCCACCTTGACGGCGATCTCCTCGCGCGCGTTGCGCAGGGAATCGTAGTGGCAAATCACGCCGTCAGGCCGCTCCTCAATGTGGCTCACTTTCTGCTGGCTGCTCAGGAAATAATTGGCTTCGACGCCCGGACGCGGAAAGCGCAAGCGGAAGTTCTCGCCCAATCGCGGCTCGTGAATGATCTCCAGCTTGGGATCCTTCCAGGTTAGTCCACACAGGTTTCCGTTCACGGTATCGAGCCGCAACGTGCAGTACGGAGTCGCAAATTCCTTCAGCTTGGCGCTTTCTGCTGCCGTGCCTCCCTCCTGCGAACCCCCCGCCAGGGTGGCCCCGGAGTAGGCTGCAAACAAACCGGCAGTCACTTCCAGGAAAGTTCTGCGACTTACCGTTTGCAGGTGATCTTCCTTGCCCAAGCCTTCCGATGGGTTTTCCATGAGTGTAGTCTTCCTTTCTTGCACCGCGGATATTTTCAAATCAATTTCGCTGCCCAACTTAACACCGCGAGCTACCCAGCCGCAAGTTGCTGGGAGACTCGCTGGGTCAGTTTGAATCTGTAGCGGCGAGTTGATCCCAAGCTCGTCCTAAGTACGGTCTGGTGACCGGCGATCAACCTGCGGCTTCGCTGCTTGCTGTGCGGAAAGGCTTTGAAGCTGCGAAAAAATAGACAGTT
>CAYTMD010000086.1:0-16693 GCA_964438685.1 uncultured Acidobacteriota bacterium | reverse complement strand
GTCGGGGCGAGACTCGTAGCCGTGTGCGAGCTTACCGAGGCCGCATACGCGATTCGGGGGCTAGGTCAGAATGCTAACCAAGGACATGAAAGAACTCATCCGCGCGTTCAACGAACAGGGCGTTGAGTATTTGCTCGTTGGGGGCTACGCATTCGGTGTCCACGCTCAGCCACGCGCAACCAAAGACCTCGACCTGTTCATCCGGGCTAGTGACAGGAATAGCGATGCTGTATTCAGAGCCTTATGCCAATATGGCGCACCCCTCCGCGGACTTACAGCTAAAGATTTCCGGGATGCAAAAACAGGGATTCAGATCGGCGTGCCCCCGAATCGAATTGATATCCTTCAACAGATCAGCGGCGTGACGTTTGACGAAGCATGGAAAGACCACGTCGACGCCATGATCGAAGGTGACACGCCGACTTACGTCATCTCACGGGAAAATCTGATCAAGAACAAACTGGCTGCGGGCAGGGAACAAGATATTCTCGACGTCAAGCAAATCCAAAAAGCGGCTGTCTACGCTCCAGAACAGCCAACGAAAAAAACCGGGAAACCCCATCTCAAAAAGCAGAAGCGCAAGGGAATTAAACGCTAAAGGTACCTCTACCTAGAGGAGCACGACATCGCAATTCCGTATTACCACGTTGATGCCTTCACGGGTGAGCTCTGTCGAGGTACCCGGCGGAGGAAGATCGCTCCTCTTGTTGTGGCGCACGGTGTTTAGGTACGCTAGTCCTCCTCCCCAGCCACATCATACCGAACCGGTCTACACCTGTTGGGCCAGATAGTTCTGAATGCCGATATTGTCGATGAGCGAGAGTTGCTCTTCCAGATAATCGACGTGGCCTTCCTCGTCGTTCAGAATTGCCTGCAGCAGATCGCCCGAGGCATTGTCGCCCGCTTTGCGGCAGACGGCGATTCCTGCGTTGTACTCGGCCACGGCATTCTTTTCCAGCGCCAGGTCGTTCTGGAATTGCGCTTTCACGTCCTTGCCCACGTTCAGTTTGGGCATGTCATTCAGATTGGGCGTACCTTCCAGGAAAAGAATGCGCTCAATGAGCTTTTCCGCGTGCTTCATCTCGTTGATGGATTCCTTCTTGGTGTGGCTGGCCAGTTTCTTATAACCCCACGACTCACACATCTCAGCGTGGATGAAATACTCACTGATGGCTCCCAGTTCCTCCTTTAGCATTTTGGCCAGGACCTCGATGACTTCCGGTTTGCCCTTCATATGTTAGCTCCTTTTGGATACGCACTTCTTTCGGTTAAACAGTCTAACAGAGATAGATGGAAAAACGGCATCCGTTAAGGGGGGATGGACAAAAATACCATCCATCGTCGCGTGTCCGAGGTCCGAAGCCGAAGATGACATCCGGCCACGGTTAATCGGGTGCCTCTTCTCACGGCATCAGTGGAATCGTTCCAGGTGAATCTAAACTGATAACTGACAACTGAGAACTGACGACAGGTGCTCCTCAATCCTTTCCTTGCCCCGTTCCCCCGCCGTTCTGTTTTTCCCGCGCGTGGGCGATCAAATTACGGACGCTGTTGGCAAGTTCCACTACCTCGCCTTGCCCGTGCACCTCAAACTCTATTTCGTAATTTCCCGCTGCGGCATGGTCAACCGCTTGTTTAAGATCAGTGAGGGGTTTCACCACCTGGCGCGGCAGGACGAAGCTGACCCAGATGCTTACCAGAAGGGTTACGACGGAAATGATGCCCCCAATGATTTCGGCGCGAATCAGCAGGGCGCGGGCGCGTTGGTGGTCCTTCTGCACGCGTTGCCAACTGCGGCTTGCCAGCTCGGTTGAGAGGCTGATGATCTTCTGGCTGGCGCCGGCCAAATCTCGCGAGGTCTGGCGGATCTCCGGGTCGTTCTCTTCCACCTTCGCCGCCACTTCCGTGTCAAAAGACTCAATGCGGGCGCGCAGCATTTCGATCAAGTGGGTGCGGCTTTCGCCCTGAGAATTCATCAGGACGTCGTCCAGGTCCTTTTGATAGGTCCGCACCACCTGCCGCAGACTTTCAATGGGAGGCAGATTGCTTTCCCCCAACTGCTTCACCGCGTGGTCAAAACTGATTCTGTAAAACGTTATCTGCGCCTCGAGATCGTCAAAGGTGGCCCTTTCCTCCGGCTGCAACTTGCGGCAGGCATGGATAGTTTTCTCGAGCTGCTTCAGGGATTCGCGGTTGCGGGCGATGTCGTCGGGGTCGTGCAGCAGGAAGTAATTGGCTTCCGCCCGCCTCGCGTCAAGCATTTCAACGGAAGCGCGCTCCGCATTGGTGGCTACGGGAGCATCGATGTTGACGATGCGATCTACAATTGAGGCCATGGCGAACAGGTAATACACCGCCAGGAATATTACCGGCACCAAAATAAGGCGTACCAGCGCCAGGCTTGATGCCACCCGGCGGCGCAGGGAAAATCCCTGGAGGAGAACAATCAGCGATCGCCGCGAACGCCAGACCATACGTTATTTTTCCAGCAAAAGGTTGGAGGGCACGCCTTTCGACAAAGTCATTTGTGACGGCGGCATCTTACTCCAAAACCGTGTGTGCGAGGTGCGAATTCCACCAACCGGCCGCCCTGATCGGTGTGGCGTAGTGCAAACCGACCCTTTCACAACGATGGAACTTTATCATCCTGGGAACCGTATACTCAGATAACCGTGGTTGTTGATCAGGAGGAAGAAGTATGTTTTGCCCTCAGTGTGGAAAAGAATATACCCAACGAGTGAACTTCTGCTGCCAATGTGGGACGTCACTCTCGATTCCTGCCCCCACCCATGCCAGGAAGATTACGCGCTCGCGCACGGACCACAAAATCGCGGGTGTTTGCGGAGGGTTCGCAAATTACCTTGAGCTTGACGTCACCCTGGTCCGAATCCTCTGGCTAATGCTGGCTTTCTTTGGAGGCTGGGGGATCATCGGCTATTTCATCGCTTGGATTGTCATGCCGGAAGAGCCCCTGGCGCAAACCTCGGCGGCCCCAGCGGGATCACCAAATCTCCAGCCGCTGGGAAGCCGCTGAGGATCCGACCCCCAGCCCCGAAGGGGCGCTCTAGCAAAGCCCAAGCCAACAGCCCATAGGCGTTAACCTGAGGTTTCGGTCTGAATTGATGTTCTCTCCTCACAGGCCCGGAGGGCCGGAAGACCGTAGCCCACGGCTTCTTGCGCCATGGGCTACATTCTGCCGCCGCTGTGCGGCTCCCAGACTTTTGGCTGGCCGCGTGGGCCGATGGCCAAGGCTGAGGTAGCTTGCCCTTTCGGGGCTCAAAAACTGTTTTTTCACATCGCAGAGTCGCGGCCCGAATATCTTTACGGCGCCGCTTTAATCTCCAACCGGAACGGCGTGAGTTGGTCTTTGATGACCTTCTCGACTCCTACGGCGACGATGGCTTGTCGCGCAGCGGGGAAGTATTGTGCTGCCGCGGCGTCCACGTCTTTAATACTCACCTTGCCGATGCGCTCGTTTTCCAGTCCCAACTCTTCCGGCGGAAGGGTCAAAATCCACAGCCGCGCCAGCGATCGCGCCACGGAATCCTGCGCCTGGAGTTCAATGGCATGGTTGCCTACCAGGTATCTTTGCGCGTGGGTGAGTTCTTCTTCGGAGAGGCTGGTGGTTGCCATGCGGTTTAGCTCATAGTTGATCTCGTTGAGCGTTGCTCCCGTGACTTCATTCCGCACCGCCGCCCAGATCTCAAAGATTCCGGCGGTTCTCCGTGATACTACATACGAACCGGGCGAGTAGGTGTAGCCCTTGTCTTCGCGGATGTTATTCGTCAAGCGTGAGCCAAACATTCCTCCGAAGATGGCGTTGGCCACCTGGGCGGCCGCATAATCCGGGCTGCTCTGGGGTGGGCCGATGGAGCCGAGGCCGATGGTGGTCTGGACGGAATCGGGGCGATCAACAAAAAAAATCGCATGTTCCGGCACAGAGGTAGGCTTCTCAACCGCTGGTACAGGCGGAGTGGACGGCGCCGCCCACTTGCCCAGCAACGATTCAGCGGAGGCTTCCATCCCGGTTGGGTCGAAATCGCCCACCACGACGAAAATTGCCTGGTCAGGCCGAAATCGCCGCGCGTATTCGGATCGCAACTCCTGCGGTGTAGCCTTGGCAATGGAGTCCTGCGTCAAGGAAGTCACCGCATAAGGGTGCTGTCCAAATAAGACTCTAGCCATGGCGCGGCTGGCCAAAAATGAAGGATCGGATTCCTGCTGTTGCAAGTGGTCGGCAGCATTGTGTTTGGCCAATGCCACTTCATCGTCGGGGAACGTGGCATTCTCCACAACGTCGGCGAGAACGGTAAGGCCTGCCTCGGCCTTCGAGGAAAGAACATTGGTAGCGATCACGATGGACTCGGCTCCGGCGCTGCCGCCCAGGTCCCCGCCCGCGGCCTGCAATTCCTCCGCGATCTGCTTGGCGGTTCGCGTTGCCGTTCCCTGGTCAATGGTAGATGTCAGCAATTCCGCGAGCCCCGGCCGGTCCTGAGGGTCGGCGGAAAGCCCGCCCCGAACGGCGATGGCGTAGGAGACTTTGGGAAAGCCCGGGCGCGGCACCAGCCACATCGTTAATCCATTCGCGAGCGTTTGCGTGATGACCTTTGGCGCCTGGAACGGCTTCAGTTCGCCGTAGGGCGGCAAAGCTTTCGGCAGAGGTTTTTCTTTATCTGCCCCAAGGGCTGCACCCACGGCGAGAAGCAGTAAGCCGAAAACGGCCAGGGTTTTGACCCATGGAATCAGTTTTCGTGAAGAGCCCGGATGGACCGAGGTAATTGTCATTCGTGAGGGTCCAGCATCGACCCCCTCACCCCCGGCCGCCATGGGCGCTAAAATAACTTTAGGAATCCCCGCAGAGCCTGTGTCACGGCCTTTGATGAGAGGCGTTGGATGACGGAGCGTATTGAGCCACGGAGTGGCGTGGTCATTTAGCCCATGGCGAGCCAGCCATGGGAACATATGCGGAAGCCGAAATATTTTAAGCCCCGTAGGTGCGTTGTCAGCATGACCCGACGCCGCCCCTACGGGGCTGAGGGCAAATTGGAGAGGGCGCGTTATCCCACGGCTGGCTCGCCATGGGCTAAATGACCACGCCCGCTTTGCGGGCTTTGGAACGCCGCAAAAGGTTGTTCTAGCTCCTATGCCCCCGGCCCCTCTCCCCCAAGGGGGCGAGGGGAGAGGTGAATTGAATTTATTGCGTGTCATTAGCGGGCTCCCTTCTCGCCGTTGTCACCGTGGCCTGTGGCCGGCGCGGGGACGCGGTTGATGATGGTGCGATGGGTTTTTACCAGGTACTTCGCGGCGAAGGCTCGAACTTCTTCCGGAGTCACGCGTGCCAGCTCATCCGGAATTTCATTCACGCGCTCGGGGCTGCCGTCGAGAAGCGTGGCGTGGGAAAGTACGGAAGCGCGGTCGATGGGAACCTCCAAACCCGAGTACCAATCTGACTGCATCTTGGCGCTGATGCGGGCCAGTGCGGCGGCGCTGGGGCCCTCTGTTGCCAGGCCGTCCATGGCCGTGTCGTAGGCGGCTAGAACGTCGCCTTCCTTCAGATTTGGCGGGTAGATGATGAAGGTTGTCAGCAGCGTTGGGCCGTCGTACTCAAAGGGATTGCCAAATACAAAGTTGACCCCGCCGCTGACTTCCAGCGCCACTTTCTTTTCCTTCACCAGCGCCTGATATAGAACCGAGGCTTGACCGTTGTGCAGCAGTTCACCCACCAGCGCTCCCACTACGGCGTCGTGCGAGTGTCGCGGCGGCATGCGATAACCTATAGCCAGCGCCGGCACGCGTGCCAGCTTGTCCTGCTCTATAAAGCGGCGCTCCGCCGTTTGCGGCAGCTCCGTAAGGTCGGGTTTGGGAGGCACCTGGCGCGGCGCGATTCCACCAAAATACTTTTGCACTTTGGCAAAAACATCCGCCGGATTCACATCGCCCGCAATCGCCAGCACGGCATTGTTGGGCGCGTAATAATGTTTAAAGAACGCTTCCACATCCTGGATTTTCGCGGCGTCAAGGTCCTTGAAATCACCGTAAAAGTTGTGCGAGTTGGGGAACCGGTCAAATGCTTTGCCGGGCAAATCAATGGCATAGAAAAGGCCATAAGGTTCGTTGAGCACGTTGACGCGGACTTCCTCCTCCACAACTTTGCGCTGGTTCTCCAAGTTGGCGGGAGAGAAATCAAGTGTTTTCAAGCGGTCGGCCTCGAGCCACAGCACCGGATCAAGGGCGGAAACGGGTTCGGCCTCAATGTATTCGGTAAAGTCGTAGCGCGTGTCGCCGTTGTTCGAACCGCCACCACCTTCAATCACGCGGTCAAACGTCCCTTTGGGCGACACGGGCGTGCCTTCAAACATCATGTGCTCGAACAGGTGGGCAAACCCGGTGCGGCCCTCAGGCTCCAGGCGAAACCCGATGCGATAGGAGATGCACAGCCCAAAGGTCGGAGCGGAGTGGTCTTCGGAAACCACCACCACCAAACCATTCGGGAACTTCCTGGTTACAGCGGGAACCTTCCAGACTCCCGCGGCATGTGCCATGCCTGCCATACCCAATAGGCAGGCCACAATCAGGGTGAAGCGCCAAACCTTCATGACTGCTCCTTTGCCGGTGAGTTCGTGTAAATGTGTTGCGGCTTGCTGTTACCCCAGAATCCTATACGAAAGCCACACCATTATAACGAATTAGACGGACGCGAAGTTCAATTGTCTCAGCGCTGGTAATGGTGCAGTTTGATGTAGTGGCGGTGATTTGCGTCGCATAATGGCGGCGCCCCGTCGGGGGAGCACGGTAAGTACTGGAAGACGCAATCCACCGTAACGGTCCAGACAGTCATTCCCGCCCCATTTGCTGAGCGGTTCGACCCCTTCAAGGTCGGAGTCGTGTGGCATCGCGATCCGTGGGCGGCGGGCACAAGAAAGCGTGCCCTTGCCCACGGCTACTCAATTTTCACCCCTTCGGGGTTCATTAGACGGGTGGCTCTTCGATGTGGCACAGATGGAAGGCACCGTGACCAAAACGTTTAGCCCGTACATAAGCGCAGGCGGCCTACACGATGGACACCTCAGCGCTCGAGAATGTCCTTATAGGCGTTGAGTGCGACTCTTTTGGGCTTGCGGTCCAGAACAAATTCGACTTTACGGGTGGAATTTCCGGCAATTCCGAGCTGGCCCAAGCGTCCCATGCCCTTTCCGAAATCGGCGAAGATTGGAACGAACATGGCGAAATGGTCGTCCACTTCGCTCTGGGTCACTTCCGCGTGCACTTTGAACTTGCCGCCGTCCGCCTCCTGCACGTCGTATTTAAACTGATAGCGCGGCACCTGGGTGCCATAGACCCATTCCGCAAAGAACCAATCGAGACGCCCGTTCTTCTGCAGGTCAAGCATCTTCGGCATGTGTTTTTCGGCGATGACTTTGAACGACTCGGTGGAGGCCGGCGAGTCGTGGTGGCTCTCCATGAAGTCGTGCATCATGTCGATAAAAGCCTGATCGCGATTGCCCGTGCCTTGATCCGCATGCATCAGTGAACGCAGCATCTGCAGGACGTACGCGCCCTTGGAATAGGTAACGCCTTGATAGGCTTGTGGGGAGCGTGGAGATATGAGGCGAAGTCCCAGCCATAGCGGGCCGGCGTCGTTCGGCGATTCACCGAAATTATTCTGTTCGAGGATGCGAACGCGCTGGCGTTCCCAGAAAGCGAGGTAATCCTTCTGCCACTTAGGCCCCATCGCTTGCTGCAGAAATAAACCCGCGGAGAATTCCGCAAAACCTTCCGAGAGCCACTGGTCGTGATAGGAAGCCCAGCCGACACCGTGGCCGAACCACTGATGCGCTACTTCGTGCGGCGTAACTTCCTGGACGAAGCCGGTGAACTTTGCGTTGATGCTGCCGAACAGAAACCAGCGCTGAGTGGAGTCGATGTACGCGGAAATGGGCAAGTACACCAGGCTGGGCCACGATTGACCGAAGCTGAAATTGGGCTGTTCGGTGATGGCGACGTTTTCGTAAGGCGCTTTACCGAAATAAATCGTACACACCTGCATTTGGGCGCGAGCCTGGTCGAGGACATACTTTGTCATCGCGCTCGGGGCCATGCCGCTCAGCGGGCCATTCTCGTAAGGCGTAAGAGTGTCGGGCAATTCCGGTAGATAATAGCCCGAGATGTTGTAGCGAGTGACGGTGTCGGGGTACTCGATCTTTTTGTACTGACCGTAGTTAAAGCCCGCTACCGCCACCGGCACTGGCGTCACCCAATGAGACACGGCGAAATTGTCTTCGACCGATTCTTTTTCCAGCTTGCCGACGCTGATCACGATGTTGGAGTGCGGAACTTTGAACGTGAGGTCGTAGAGCGCCTTTTCACCGAAGCCGTTTAAGTTCGGATACCAGGATTCGCGCGCGCCCACGTAGTAGCTTCCATTACCGGCACTGGTCAGAACCTTGTCGCCGGAGTACTCAACAGTTACGGAATGTTCCTGCCCGGGCGCCACGGCCTCGTCCAGAATGGCGTAAAACGAACCGTCTTCCTTTCTATTTTCCTGAATGAAATGCAGGTCGTGGCCGTCTTGGTCGCTGACGCGCGCCACGCGCAGAGTGGGAAGAAGTCCAAACTTCATTACGCGCTCGCCCGCAAGGAGCGGCGAAAAGGTAATCGTGGCGCGGCTAAAAAGGTGTCCATTCCGCGCGATCGCGGTTTCGATTTTATATCGGTGGGTGGCAAATAGCCGCCGGTCCTCGCCTGAACTCGCAGTGCCGGCCTTCAGCTCGGATAGTAAGTGCTGGGAGTACCAAACGCCGTCGTCCATGCCGTCGCCGCTGCAATTAATCAGCGCGACTTCCTCAGGCGAATCAATTTGGGGAATTGCGCCCACGCGTTCGCGCACGAAGAAACGCAGGTCCTTGTGTGGCGTCCCGTGCATGTAGGCGTTGAAAAACGGCGGATGTTGAAGATTGTAAATCGCGGCCAGCACGTCAGCGTCGACGTTGTCAATGGTTTCGTCCTCCAGGACGGACTGAGTAAAACCCTCGGGAATTTCGTGGCGGTGCCGGAGTTTGTCATGCCAATGCTGAAAGGCGGCAATAGCTGCCGGCGGCGTGTCGACGGGGGCCTGGAAACCTGCCGCGATTTCAAGGTATTTGCTGGGACTGAAACGAAAGACCACTTCGGTGAAATCTTCTTCGGCGGTCGGACTGCCGGCGCGCCGCATCATCTCGCGTGTGTCGAACTTGTTGAAGGGCTTAAGCGTAAAATGTCCCTCGCCGATGAAGACGGCTCCAGTCTCGAATCGATTGACCACATCGAGCACCGTGATGGTTCCCGACTTCAACACGAAGGTCCCGACGTCCACCGAAAACGTGAAGTTATCGCAGCGGTAAGTGTCGCCCAGACCGATGTCGCGGAGCTGGCGGTAGACGGCGTCTGAATTCGCGAAGGCCGCGCTTTTTGCCGCGACGCTGATGTTGGTCTGCTGAGCAGCGAGCTTCAGGACAAGTTGGAGGTCGGCGGCGCCATGCAGATCCACGGCGGTGACGAGTTCGTCAAAGCCGCTCCTGATGACGCGGACGGAATACTTACCCGGATCCAGATGTGTTGCCGCGAACTTGCCGGTTTCATCGGACGTGAGGACCATTGGCTGGGCCAAGTGTCCGCCGGTAATTTCGATCCGCGCTCCCGCTACGACTTCGCCGGAGGGGTCTTTGATGGTGCCGGAAATCGAGTCCGCGCGTAATGGAGCTGCAAATGCCAAACCAAGGACGAGCAAGGCCGCTGCGTAAAGCAAAACAATTCGCCGCCGCCGCCGATGAAGGAACATGGCAAGTGGAAATTGGGGTTGACTCATGGCGGGCACAGGGTACTCCTGCTGTACTAAAGCAGCAAGAGACGAATTGTCGCTTGCCGGGGCTCACCTGCCAACGCCCGCTTTGCAGGCTTTTCGGGGATTCTTAAGGCGGCGAACGCCGCGGTCGCGCTCCATGGCTCTACTTGCATCCTGCGGATTCCGTCCGCAGCCCGTTTAACGGGCTCCCGTGCACCGATGACCGTTATTATCGCGTCCCAGCACCGCGGGCATGGGCGCGGGCGTCCGCCGGCGACCTTGCATCCGCGACGCCCGCACCCCCTGTGTCCAGCAAAAGATGTGGGATATGCTCAGCCCCTTCGGAGAGGGAAAATTCTCGTTGCGCGAGCAAGCGCGCGGCAAGATTTGCGGCGACCCGCCCCAAATAGAAACGTTTTTCCTGCTCTGAGGGGAGAAGGTGGCGGAGTGACGACGCCGGATGAGGGGTCCCTTTCGGCCCCTTTGAAGTGCCCGGAAGTTAAGGCCTCCAGCTTTGCCGGAGGATACTTACAGCTTCTGGATCCAATCCGCAATTTTGTTGAGCACCACTGGCGACATGGTTTCCTCGATTTCCGCGTACTCGTTGGGCGCGCCGGTTCGGGCAGTTTGGAAAAGATGGTTCAGGCCTGGCAGTTCATCGATTTCAAAGTGCTGGTTGCCGCCCGCCTCCAAAGCCTGGCGGATTGCGGGCAGATTCATCGTGGGGAGCACCTGAAGATCCTTTTCCCCGCTAAGGGCGAGCACGGGGCACCGGACTCTTCTTAAATCCACCGCAGGATCGTAGGAGAGGAAATAGCGGAACCACGGGGAAGTGAGCGCTTCGATCTGCGCACCCATTTGCGCCTCGGGAACTTTTCCGGCCAGCTTCTCTCGTAATTCCCTGTCCAGCGCGGTAGCGTCTTTCTCGTTTTTGACCAGCGCGAGGATTTCGCGTTCTTCATCGGTGTTCTTCTCTGCTTCCGCGGCGCTCTTCCCAGCGGCTTCGGCAATCATGCGTGACTGTGCGATCAGGATTTGGTCACCCGGGACTCCTGCCCCTGCCATCATCACGATGAAGGCAACGTCCGAATTCCGCGCTGCCACCATGGGGGCAATGATTCCGCCTTCGCTATGACCAACCAAGCCGATTTTGTGGGGATTGACCTCGGGCCGTTGCTTGAGGTACGCCACGCCCGCTTCCGCGTCGGTGGCAAAATCGGCGGTCGTTCCGGTGGAGAATTTCCCGCCTGACTTCGCGACGCCACGATCGTCCGCACGCAGGACCACAATGCCGTGGCGCGTGAGATAGTCGGATAACACCAAAAATGGCCGGTGACCCATTAGAGCCTCGTCACGGTCCTGAGGCCCTGATCCCGTGATCAAAAGCACGGCGGGGAATGGCCCTTTGCCCGGCGGGATGGTTAGAGTGGCGGCAAGCGTGATGCCCGCCGAGGGATTTAGGTAACTGACTTCCTCATCACGATAAGGGTAGGGCCTGACGGGATTTTGCGGGCGGCGCCGCTCCAGTTCCGCCGCATCCTTGACGCGCTTCAGAACCAGGGGCAGGGCATTTCCGCCTTGAGTCCACGTACCGTCAATGGTGGTGAGATCTTGGGCAATTTTGCCTTCGAAGTTACCCGCCATTTGCTTCAGCTCCATCTTGAGGGACGTGCCGTCACGGGTGACAGTGGTTGCCGGAAAGCCTTTGGCGCCCTGGTCGAGGCTGTCCATCGTTGCGGCGAGGCCATCTTCGGTGTTGGTGATATGGAAGACGACCCGCAATTTCATCACGCCCGCGTCAAGCGTCCCCAGCCAGTCGCCATCGATGTCAGAGGGCTTGGCGGGTTTGTGATCACTCTTCGCTGGCTTTGCCGTAGGCGTGACCCGCTTGAAATCGAGTGACAGAGATTGGCCCTGCGACCAGGTACCCTCGATTTCCGTGGCGGCGGCGTTGACCTTGCCCTCGTAGGTGCCGTGCACCGCATCCACGGTGAGGCTTAGTTGGGAATCTTTGAGCGTAATCGCGCTGACAGGAATGCCGTTGGCCGCCTGATCGACACTGTCCAGCGTGGCCTTAAGTTCGCCACCCTCCCCCTTGGCAATGTGCAGCACAAGCCGCAACTCGGCGCCGCCGGCCTTGAGCGTACCCTGCCAGTCACCGGCAACATCCTGTGCGCTCGCGACGAGGACCGTGGAAGCAAGAATTGCCATGATCATGACCAATTTCTTCATAAAGACACCTCTGCTCGGATGAATTTGGTAGCTTCGCCAGCTCGGCGTAAGCATTAAGGGGTCGCACCCTTCGCCCGTTCCGCAGCCTCGATCATCGCCGCGTTGTGTTCCAATCCGTCCCGCCTGGCCAAGTCAACGGCTGTCCTTCCGTCCTTGTCGCGTGCTGACGGGTCCGCCCCTTTCTCCAGGAGGACGCGTATGACGTCGGGCCAGTATTGCGTCATCAGCGGGGTTTCACCCCTCTTGTTTCGTGCGTTCACGTTGGCACCTCCTTTAATGAGGGCCAACGCAGCCTCCTCATTGTAGGCGCTATTGAGGAGGGCCGAGTCACCATCGCTGTCCTGGACGTTGGGGTCAGCACCAGCCGCAAGAAGCAAAATCACGACTTCTGCGCGGTTGACCGGCGGTGGTTCTTCGCCATGATGCCATTTCCCCACTGCATATAGCAGTGGCGTCCAGCCGCTAGAGTCGCGCGCATTCACGTCTAAGTGATACTTGAGGATTTCTCTCACCAGCGATGGAACCCCAGAGGATGCAGCCTCCATCAACATCGTTTCTCCATTTGCATCGCGCCAATCCATGCGTGCCCCCTGATCTCGCAGAATCCGCACTGATTCCGCATTCCCGAAGCGAAGGGCAACCGCCAACGACGATGCCAAGACTTCCGTGCTCCATGCGCCTGCGCTTGCGGCGAGCAGGACGCGCAGCATGTCGGGATTATCGCGCCATGCGGCGCGCTGAAGGACGTTCATTCGCAGATCGTCGATGCCCCCGAAGGGTACTCCCGCAGCGACCAAGTCTCGGACGGCCTCGACGTTCCCGTAGAGCACTACCCGTGCGAGGGTTGAGGCTGCCTCTGGCGATTTGAAATCCCACCCCTCTCGCCTTAGTGCGAGAAGCGTTTTGGCATTGCCTTTGGTCCATCGCGCCGTGTCTGCCAGGTCATCGATGCTGCTCTCCAGTTCAGACACTGCCATGGGCATCCCAACCTCTTCACCGGCATAATCCTCGACCCGTTTAAGCTTCCCATCGATCTCGATGGAAGTTTCATATGTTGGCTGGTCCGAAACTCTATAAACGTACCTGTCGCGGAGGGAGTAATAGTCGGATTGGCGGAACTTGTTCACAAGCTCGATTACGGCTTCTGGCAGCATCGAACCGCGGTGGTGGCCTCTGATCGCCACGAACGTTCCTCCGTCATAGTCGACAGTGCCGTCACCGTGAATTTCAACCGCGTACCTTGGACACATTCCATGGCAACCCGTCCGTTCAAGTGTGATGCGCACCGATTTCAAGTCCCGTACGACAGGAAAGGGAGCGTGCCGGGTGGGCAAGCGTTCAGGGGGCAGCACCCTGACGACTTCTTTGATCTCCGCCTTAACCATGCGGCCGTCGCGCTGGAATGGGCGGTAGCGCAAGGCGCGAACCGCGGACTCAGCCTGAAGGCCGAGAATTCGCGGAACCCGGTCATCCACGATTGCTTCGGTAATGGCCCCGTTAGTGTCCACCGTCGTGCGCACCGCGATTCCGTCCGTGAGTTTATCCGCCTGGCGTTTGTTCAGTTTGACGCGCAAAACCGGTCGTTTTCCTATTCGATGGCTATCGACCTCCTTTTGTGTGGCGGCGACTGGTTTGGAAGTCAGCGGTTCCCTTTCCGGGTTGGCCTGAAGCGCCATGCCCGGCGACTCCAGGAGCATCAGAAGGAGTGAGAACGCGAGCGGAAGGAGGTGCGTCTTCATGGTGCTGCATGGTATCCCTGCTCAGTCTGCGATGCAATATCCGGTCATGGCACAAGTGTGGATTGTGACCGCCCACCGTTTCGTGGGTGGGCATTTCGCGCTCCCCCTCACGATGCGATCGGAAATTGGTGACCCGACAACAACACTTCCTACCGGCAGGAATTCAGGAAGAAACATCAGGCATAATTACCTCATTCTGAGCAACTTCCCTGCGATTTCCCTTGCTGCTGGCCGTCGATTTGCTAGGCTACAACGCGGGAAGGGTGGCTTGGGGTGGAATGGCGCAGGACGGCCGGGCGGAAAGGGCTGGCCATTGCCCGGATACCAATCCTCTCGCGATGTGTAAGATAAAGCAGGTAGTTAGCCGTTGGGCGAGAGAACTGCCCAAAGCTTTATCCTATTGATAACAAGTATGTTGTTTGCAGCCTGGCAGAGTGGGGCACAAAAAAAGGGGGATTAGAAAACGCAGGTAAGTCTCGCGATGTTGATGAAAACAAATGTAGAAAAAATGTCATATTTTGGGCTTCTCGCGATGTTGATGAAAATAAATGAGATACGGTCATTCTCTTGCGATATTGATGAGAACAATGGAGAAAGGCTCCGTGCTGAAGCCTTGATGTCATCCAGGGCGTTGTTGCGTCAGAATGTTTTGTCTGGTCCGCCCGTACCAAGCGGATGGGCGCTGGCGAGTCCTTTTTGGGTCGCCGGGTACCTTCGGCGAACCATCTGTTCCGTGCCCATGCGTAGAGCTCGTGTCCAACCCCATGCGTTTTGCCGCCCACTGTCTTCTTTTCCTGTCGGTGCGGCGACTGTTTGCAAACGCCCTCTTCGGCCCTCGAAGTGCAAAAACTGTCATGTTGTGAGAGAAATCACGGACACGCTGTCGGTCCGGCGGCGGGGGGAGTGAGAAAATGCGCAGCCACTTGGGTTGTACGGGGTCCTTGGATTTAGGCCTCCTTGGAGAGGGTACGCAAAAGAGGCTTGAGCAGATTGCGGCGAGCTGGCTGGAATACTCGCCGGAACCTCCTTCATTGGTTGTGCGCCACGTGCAGCCGGACGATCTCCCGCCTCTGCGAGAGGTTGCCGGCGAACTCTTGGATTTCCTGCACGCGGTTTCTGATTCCGAGCGCGCCCAAATTCCGGGCGGAGCTTTTTATTACCAGGACGGAATGACGGGCCAATACGTCCGCCTGAAGGTTTGGGTGGGCGGTTTTCTTACCGTGGCTTGGGCCCGTCCCGACTATGCCCGTTCGCAGTGGGAAGCTTTCAACAACCAGCCGATCACCCTGGTTTTTGAGCCTTTCCAGCGGCTGAACGGCGCTGTGAGCTTTGAAGGCAATCCCAACGCCTCCGATGACCTTCGCCGGATCATCGAAAAAACCGCCGGTGAGTATTCGCAGGGTGACTACGCGATAAGCTGCTCGATCCGCCGCGTTGACGTTACCCTCAACGACGTCAATGCCGATGCGCTGACAGTGATCAATGCGCTTCGGTACATGGCGAAGGAGGGGACGCTGAGCGGTGAAATCGATGTAAGCTCGTTCCGCGCCGGTGACCTGGAGGATTATTGCCGGTTTGCGTTCCGCGCCGGCGAGACGCTGATGGCGCGGCCCATGCTTTGGTCGGATACACCCGATACACCCACGGTGCCGGCCGAGCCTGTTGCCAAAGCGGCGTGACATAAACAGTTCTCAGTTATTAGTTCTCAGCCCTCAGTCAAAAAGCTCTGGGGGGCGAGGTCTTTACTGAACACTGATGACTGACAACTGACAACTGACAACTGACTGCCAAGGAGTACCACATGATGGACTATGGTTTCACCGAGTATCAAACGGCCATCCGCGATTTGTCGCGGGAGATTGCCGAGAAGGAAATCCGGCCTATCGCGGCGGAATACGATCGCGAGGCCAAATTTCCCTGGCCGGCCGTCAAGGTTTTGGCGGAAACGGACCTGTTTCGCGTTTACATTGATGACGAGTTCGGCGGGATCAGCGACGGCACGCCCATCATGAATATGGTGATTGTGACGGAAGAACTCTCCAAAGCCTGTGGCGGCATCGCGCTGAGCTTTGCGGGGACGGCGCTGGGAACGCTGCCCATTATTCTCTCCGGGAGCGACGAACAAAAGAAGCGCTGGCTGCCGGACATCGCCGCCGGGAAAAAGCTCGCGGCCTTCGCCCTTACCGAGCCCCAGGCTGGTTCCGATGCAGGCGCGGTGCGCACCACCGCCATTCGCGACGGCGACCACTACGTGATGAACGGCACCAAGCAGTGGATTACCAACGGCGGCGAGGCGGAAATTTATTCAGTCATCGCGTTGACCAACCCCGCCAAAGGCCCGCGTGGAGCTTCCTGCATCGTCGTGGAGAAGGGCACGCCCGGATTCACTTTTGGTAAGAAGGAAGACAAGTTGGGCATTCGCGCCTCCGCCACGCGCGAGCTGATTTTCCAGGATTGCCGCGTGCCGGTGGAAAATTGCCTGGGCCGCGAGGGCATGGGATTCATAACGGCCATGAAAACGTTTGACGTTTCGCGTCCCGGCGTGGGCGCGCAGGCGGTGGGCATTGCCGCCGGAGCGTTCGACCTGGCGCTGGAATATGCCTGCACGCGACGCCAGTTCGGTTCGCCCGTCGGCTCGTTCCAGGGACTGCGCTTCATGCTTGCTGACATGGCCACCAAGATCGAAGCCGCGCGCGCCCTGGTCTATGCCACGGCGAAGTACATCGATACCAAGCCCAAGGAGCGGCCCACGCTCTATAGCGCCATGTCAAAGTGCTTTGCCTCGGACGTCGCAATGGAAGTCACCACCGACGCCGTGCAAATCTTTGGCGGTTACGGCTACATGCACGATTACCCCATCGAGAAGTACATGCGCGACGCCAAGATTACCCAGATCTACGAA
>CAYTMD010000085.1:0-16801 GCA_964438685.1 uncultured Acidobacteriota bacterium | reverse complement strand
AGGGTGTCTTAGCGTCGGTTTATTGTGAATCGCCTTCGACGGTGAATCCGGAGATGATGTTCCCGCAAACTCTGTTCAAGCAGAACGGATATTCTGTAAGCCTGCCGGAACTCTTTGAGACTGTCCGCTCGCTCGACCAGGTGGTTGACGTTGATTATTACCTGCCCGGATGTCCGCCCACCCCGAAGATTCTTTGGGATGCCGTGCACGTTTTGCTCAGCGGCAACCTGCCGCCGAAAGGCACGGTACTTGCTCCCGACCGCGCCCTCTGCGATGAGTGCTCGCGCAAGGACACTCGCCCCGAAAAGCTCACACTGAAAGAGTTCAAGCGGCCCCAGGAGTTGATGATTGATGAGAAGACGTGCCTCTTGGCGCAGGGCGTGGTGTGTATGGGACCCGCAACCCGCAGCGGCTGCGAGGCTCTTTGCCCGCAAGGCAACATGCCCTGCACGGGGTGCTTCGGCCCTACCAGCCGGGTTCGTGACTACGGCGCAAAGGCTTTGTCGGCGATTGCCTCCATTATCGACAGCAATGAGGAAGAGGAAATCGAGAAGATTGTTCAAACGGTCCCCGACCCGGTGGGCACGTTTTATCGGTACAGCTTGCCGTCGTCGATGTTGATGCGCAAAAGGGGATGCTAGTCCGATGCCACCGGGGTGCCCCGCGTGTCCATCGAAACCTGCGGCAGGTTTGGAAAGAGGGTTTAAGGACATTCACACAGAGTTCACAGAGGCGATGATGAATGAGACATTCGCAACGGTTAAGCACAGAGGACACAGAGAAGGCAATTGCTCTTTCTCTGTGAGATTCTCTGTGTCCTCTGTGTGAAACATCTTCTCCGCCAAGCGGCAAAAACTGAGTTTGAGGTGAACAGCGATGCCTGAGATTGCACCCCCTGCCCGCCGAATTACCATCGACCCCATCACCCGCCTTGAGGGTCATGGGAAGATCGAAATCTTCCTTGATGAGCAGGGGAGCGTGGAGAGGGCGTTCTTCCAGGTTCCAGAACTGCGCGGGTTCGAGAAGTTCGCGCAGGGGCGTCCGGCCGAGGAGATGCCACAGATTACCTCGCGGATCTGCGGTGTATGTCCCACCGCGCACCATATGGCCTCCACGAAAGCTCTGGATGCCCTGTACCGCGTTACGCCGCCGTCCGCAGCCAGGAAGATACGCGAGCTGTTTTACTCTTGTTTCGTCACCGAGGATCATGCGCTTCATGTGTACTTCCTGGGAGGGCCGGATTTCATTGTCGGGCCCAAGGCTCCGGCGGCAGAACGCAACGTGCTCGGCGTCATTGCCAAAGTGGGCATCGAGGTTGGCCAGAAAGTGATCGGAATGCGCCGCAAGCTGCGTGAAATCATGACGGCGATTGGCGGCAAGCCCATCCATCCGGTATTGGGATTGCCCGGCGGAGTCGCCAAACACATCAGTGTTGCCGAGCAGGAAAAGATCAAGCAGGTTGCCAAAGAGGCTGTCGACTTTGGCAAGTTTACTTTGGAAACCTTTCAGAAACTTGTCCTCGGGAATGGCGAGTACGTCGATCTGATTCGTTCCGACGCCTACACTCACCGCACGTATTACATGGGTATGGTCGATCAGGCCAACAAGGTGAACTTTTACGATGGTTCACTTCGGGTGGTTACGCCAACTGGTGGGGAGTGGAACAAGTTCGCTCCGGAAAAGTATCTCGACTACATCGCCGAGCACGTGGAACCGTGGAGCTACATCAAATTCTGCTACCTTAAACCGTTGGGTTGGAAGGGCTTTTCCGAGGGGCCGGAAAGCGGGGTGTATTGCGTGGCCCCACTCGCCCGGTTGAATGCGGCAGAGGGGATGGCGACTCCGCTTGCTCAGGAAGCGTACCAGCAGTACGTTACGATGCTGGGTGGAAAGCCGGTTCACCACACTCTGGCGAACCATTGGGCTCGCGTCATCGAACTCCTCTATGCGGCCGAGCGGCTCGAGGAACTTTCCAATGACCCGGAGATTACGAGTCAGGACATCCGCACCCTGCCCACCGAGACTCCCCGTGAGGGCATCGGCGTGGTGGAAGCTCCCCGCGGAACGTTGATTCACCATTATCAGACTGATGATAAAGGGCTGATCACAAAGGCCAACTTGATTGTAGCCACCCAAAACAACGCCGCCCGCATGGCCATGAGTGTTGAGAAAGCCGCCAAAGGGCTTATTTCCAACGGAAGCGTTTCAGATGGTATCCTGAATATGGTGGAGATGGCGTTTCGCGCCTACGACCCCTGCCACGGTTGCGCAACGCATTCACTGCCTGGAAGCATGCCGTTGATGGTGCGAGTTCACGATTGCCGGGGCAACATCCAATCGACCCTGCGTCGCGATTGGGATGGGAAAGTGCGGCGGGCGTAAAGATTGAGTCCGAAGTCCGAGGTCCGAAGTCCGATGCCTATGGCGGTCCGTTCATTCTGACTTCCGGCTTCTGACTCCTGCCACGTTACATAACTCCCGTATTTCATCAGCTCGTTCTTGGACTTCGGACCTTGGATTCCAGACTCCGGACTTTCTTTTATGCTTCGCATCCTCTGCCTGGGTAACGAGTTGCTCGCCGACGACGCTTTTGGCTTCGTTGCGGCGGAGGAACTGCGGCGGCGTTTCCCCCAGATGGACGTGGTTTTCACCACCGATTCAGGCTTCCATCTCATCGACTATCTGGATGAAATTGAGCTACTTGTGGTTGTGGATAGCATTCAGACCGGCAGCGTCCCCCCGGGAACCCTATACGTTCTGCGAAGTTCAGACATGAAGTCATCATTCGGCCCCTCACCCCACTATATCGGACTGTTGGAGACCCTCCAGTTGGCCAAGGAATTGCAGCTGAATGTTCCGAAGGAAGTTGTGGTTCTGGCGGTAGAGGCTGCAGATTGTTTGACTTTAGGCGGCAGGATGCATGACGCGGTGAAATCGGCCGTGTTGCTGACTGCCGAACTGGTGGCGGAAATAACGCACAACTGGAAGCCAGCCGGCGTCCACCAGGTTCAAGATTCCGGGGATGGTTTACGGCGGGCCATTGTAACCGTGTCGGCCCGTTGGGGTTCGGAGCGGCTTGTGGTCATTTAACATCCCCGGATGTTTTCCCACCCTTAATTCCTCTACCCAGAAATGAGCGACCATGTGTTTGGCGATTCCAGGGAAAGTACTTGATAAGCAAGATCTCGACGGAGCGTTGATTGGCCACGTGGACTTCGGCGGCATCTCTCGCGAGGTCAGGTTGGATTTTGTCCCTGAGGTGGAAGTAGGCGAATATGTGATCGTCCACGTGGGCTTCGCTCTAAGCCGGCTCGACGCGGAAGAGGCGGCCCGAACTCTCGAACTGCTCAGGGAAATGGGAGCGTTGGAAAGCGAAGTGACGAGTGACGAGTGACAAGTGACGAGCGACCGAAAATCGAAATTCGAGACGCGCTGCCATTTCGGGGTTCCTACATTCGAATTTCGATTTTAGAATTTCGGTCCTTGCTGGCTTGTCACTCGTCACTTGTCACTTTTCACTGAATTTTTATGAAATATATCGATGAATATCGTGATGCCAGCCTGGCGCGGCCTCTCATCGCCGAGATTGCGAAGCGCGTTACCCGGCACTGGGTGCTGATGGAGATCTGCGGCGGGCAGACTCATACCTTGATGCGCTATGGCATCGATGAAGTTCTCCCCGCTCAAGTTGAGCTTGTGCATGGCCCCGGCTGCCCCGTTTGTGTAACCCCGCTGGAGGTTATTGATAAAGCTCTGGCCATTGCCTCCATGCCGAACGTCACCCTGGTTTCCTACGGGGATATGCTGCGCGTGCCCGGTTCGCACTCGGACCTCTTCCACGTGAAGGCTAACGGCGGTGACGTGCGCGTGGCATACTCGCCCATGGAGGCGCTGAAGATTGCGCGCGTCAACCCCACGCGCCAAGTGGTTTTTCTTGGCATCGGGTTTGAAACCACGGCTCCCGCCAATGCCATGGCGGTTTGGCAGGCGGCCCGGGAGGGTTTGAAGAACTTCTCCATGCTGGTGTCGCAGGTTCTGGTCCCGCCAGCACTACGCATGTTGCTGGAATCTCCCCAACATCGCGTTCAAGGATTCATCGCTCCCGGGCACGTCTGCACGGTGATGGGATTGCAGGAGTACGTGGACCTCAGTCGCGATTTTCACGTTCCTGTCGTCGTGGGTGGGTTCGAGCCGGTGGATTTGCTGGAAGCCATTTCCATGCTGGTGGCTCAACTGGAGGAGGGACGCGCGGAAGTGGAGAATCAGTACGCCCGGTCCGTGGCGCGGGAAGGGAATCGCCCGGCGCAAGAGATCATGGCCAAAGTTTTCGAGGTCTGCGACCGCAAGTGGCGAGGCATCGGAGTGATTCCCCGCAGTGGCTTGAAGTTGCGCGAGGAGTTTGCAGCCTTCGATGCGGAGAAGGTGTTTGACGTTGCGGCGCAGGACACGGATGAGCCCGCCGAGTGCATCAGCGCCCTGGTGCTGCAAGGCCTGAAAAAGCCCCTGGATTGCCCCGCATTTGGCGAACGTTGCACGCCTGAAAATCCGCTCGGCGCGCCCATGGTCTCTTCGGAAGGCGCCTGCGCGGCCTACTATCAGTATCGACGGCATCACTAGAATCGGGAGTCTGAGGTCCGAAGTTGTCTGACCGAAAATCGAAGAACGAAACTCGAAACTCGCCACGGTTTTCGAGTTTCGATTTTCGAGTTTCCGTACTTGCCGGCTTGTCACTCGTCACTGCCTTTTCGGCCTCATACTCTGCTAGAGTTAACGTATGAAATCAGCAAAACCTGAAAACACTGATGGCTTGACTTCGGACTTCGGACCTCGGACTTCGGACCCTGCCTCTATTGCCACGGAGACTTCGAACTCTTCCTTGGAAAGCCTCTCCTGTCCGGTTCCTCTACCCGCTCAAGACAGAGTTCTGCTCGGGCACGGCAGCGGGGGCCGTCTGAGTGCGGAATTGCTGCAAAAAGTGTTCCTGCCCGCGTTCCAGAATCCGACTCTGAACAGCCTGAACGATCAGGCCCTGATCAGCGTGGATGGAGTACGGTTGGCCTTTACTACGGATTCGTTCGTGGTCAAGCCTCTGTTCTTCCCCGGTGGAGATATTGGCTCGCTTGCGGTCAATGGGACCGTTAACGACCTGGCGATGGGCGGGGCGGAGCCGATGTTTCTCAGCGCAGCATTCATTCTTGAGGAGGGCCTGCCGCTCGAAACGCTGGCGCGGGTGGCGGAGTCGCTGAGCCGGGCCGCGCAGGAAGCGGGAGTGGTGGTGGTTACCGGGGACACGAAGGTTGTGGAAAGGGGCAAGGGTGACGGCCTCTTTATCAACACTTCGGGAATCGGCCGCGTGCTTCCCGGCATCAATCTCTCTGCCGACCAGGCGCGGCCGGGCGATCGCATTATTCTCAGCGGGTCGATTGGGGACCACGGCATCACGATCCTCTCCCAGCGCGAAGGGTTGGAGTTCGAGAGCGCGATTGTGAGTGACTGCGCAGCTCTCCACACACTGGTGGCGGCCATGCTGGAAGCGAGCCCGGCCATTCGCTGTATGCGCGATCCCACACGCGGCGGCCTGTCGAGCGCATTAAATGAAATTGCCGCGCAATCTCATGTGGGCATGGAGTTGGAGGAATCCACCATTCCCATTCAGGAAGCCGTGCGAGGCGCGTGCGAGCTGCTGGGACTGGATCCCCTCTACGTTGCGAACGAAGGGAAACTTGTGGCCATTGCGGATCCGGCACATGCGGAACAAATCCTGGCCGCGATGCACTCGCATCCCTTGGGGAAGCAGGCACGCATCATCGGGCGTGTAACCCAGGCCAATGCGGGCCTGGTGACGATGCGCACATCGCTTGGAACCACCCGCATTGTCGATATGCTCTCGGGTGACCAATTGCCGAGGATTTGTTGATCCGCGATGCGAATGGAGGGCTTAAAGGCGTTTCACACAGAGTTCGCGGAGGGAAAAGCCGACCACAGAGAACACGGTGAGGTTCACAGGTTTTCTCCGTGCTCTTTGTGAGTGAGTCTCCGTGCCCTCTGTGTGAACATCTTTTTCAACAATGATAACGCGCGAGGTTGAAGGCGTGACACATGCATGAATTGAGCATTGCCGATTCGATTCTCGACACGGTCCGCCAGGAAGCACAGAAGCATCCAGGCGCCCACGTGACCAAAGTGGGTGTGCGCATTGGAGCCTTGTCGGGAGTGGAGCCTGAGGCGCTCAGTTTTGGATTCAGCGCCCTGGTGCAGGGGACTGACCTTGAGCCCCTGGCACTGGAGATCGAGGCCGTTCCTCGCAGCCAGCGTTGCCCCGCCTGCGATTTGACCTTCGATGTCACAGACGAGAAAATTGAAATTCAGGGGTCTGGGGGGAGGCCTTCAAACTCGGGTGGCTTGGACCTCGGACTTCGGACTCCGGACTACGGACCATCCCTGGCGTGCCCCCGCTGCGGGCTCATTGAAACCCAACTCGCCGGAGGTGAAGAGCTAGACATGGCGTATTTCGAGATCGAAGAACAGTGATAAACGACAAGCAACCGAAAATCGACAATCGAAAATCGTCGCTCCGCTCGCCAGGCAAATGTCGAAATTCGAAGTTGGAAACGGGAAGGTCGTTGTCTGGGCGCCGAGTTTCGATTTTCGAGCTTCGAATTTCGGCACTTGCTGGCTTGTAACTTGTAACTGCACTTGGGAGGACTGATGGATCGGATTCCGCTAGAGAAAAAGGTTTTAAGTGAGAACGATCGTATTGCCACACGATTACGCGAAAGCTATCACGAGCATGGAATACTTTGTGTAAATATCATCAGTTCGCCTGGGTCGGGTAAAACCTCGCTACTCGAGCGAACACTGGAACGTTTCCCCAAAGGCACGCGCGTCGCGGTATTGACGGGAGATATTCAGACGGACAATGACGCGCGCCGCCTGGCTCGTTTTGGATTTCCCGCCAAGCAGATCACTACCGGAGGCACATGCCACCTGGATGCGCTGAGGGTGGATCGCGCGCTCGCGGACTGGTCCCTGGATAGTCTTGACCTGCTTATTGTTGAAAACGTCGGGAACCTGGTTTGCCCATCCAGCTACGACCTTGGCGAGGCGGCGAAGATCGTGATGCTGAGCGTGACGGAAGGCGAAGACAAGCCCTTAAAGTATCCCTCCATCTTCGCGAAGTCGGAACTGCTGATCCTGAACAAGATCGACCTGCTTCCCTATGTCCCCTTCAACATAAAGCTGGCGCGCGAATATGCGCGAAGCATCCATCCGGGAATGGAGATACTTGAAGTTTCCTGCACCACGGGCCAGGGGTTGGACCAGTGGATTGAGTGGCTCGAAAAACGCCGAAAGGCAGTGACCAGTGACAAGTGACGAGTGACAAGCCAACAAGCACCGAAATTCGAAAATCGAAACTCGAAAATCGCGGTGAGTTTCGAATTTCGATTTTCGGTTGCTCGCCACTCGTTACCGTGCTTCCGGTCTTTGCTGGCTCGTCACTCGTCACTTGTCACTTGTCACTGTTCTTATGCGCAAAGCCATTGAAATCGCGGGAATCGTGCAGGGCGTGGGCTTCCGTCCGTTTATCTATCGTCTCGCCATAGAAAACCACCTGAAGGGTTTTATTACCAACACTGAGGCTGGAGTATCCATCGAGGTGGAAGGCGCCGCCGACGCTGTCGAGGCGTTCCTTTCGCGGTTGCCAAAGGAAGTTCCTCCGCTTGCGCACATCACCAGCATCGCGGTTACGGATCGGTCCTCGACCCATGATATTGACTTCCGCATCCTGCCCAGTCGCAGCGGCGATGCGCGCCGGGTTTTGATCTCTCCCGATGTGGCCATTTGCGATGACTGCTTGACGGAGTTGCTCAATCCTGCCAACCGCCGATTCCGCTATCCCTTCATCAATTGCACCAACTGTGGCCCGCGGTACACGATCGTTCGGGACATTCCTTACGACCGCGCCAAGACATCGATGGCTGCGTTTCGCATGTGCCCTGACTGCCAGCGCGAATATGATGACCCACGCAATCGCCGGTTCCATGCTCAACCGAATGCCTGCGGCGTTTGCGGCCCGCACGTTGAGTTGTGGGACAACCAGGGGCGGCCCATCGAAATCGCCAATCCCATTCAGAAGACTGTCGAACTGCTTGCCGCGGGCGAAATTGTGGCGATAAAAGGGCTGGGAGGATTTCATCTGGCCGTGGATGCGATGAATGAAGCGTCCGTGGCGCGCCTGCGCGATAGAAAGCGGCGCGTGGAAAAGCCATTCGCCATCATGGCTCCAAGCCTTGCCGCGATAGAAAACTTCTGCCGGCTGGATGATATCTCGCGGGTCCTCTTGCAAAGCCCCGCGCATCCCATCGTCCTTGCCAAGAAAAAACAGCCGAACCGTCTCGCCCCTTCCGTCGCGCCATTCAACCGCGATCTGGGAGTTTTCCTTCCGTACACGCCTTTGCACCACTTGCTTTTTGGCAAGAGGAGCGCCCGGGCATCGGAGCCGCAAATAAATGGATCTTTTCTGTGTCCTCCGTGTCAGAAAGACTTTCACCCAGAGATCACAGAGCCTCTCAGTGACCTCTGTGGGAAAGCTGTTCCAAGCACAGAGGACACAGAGAAATTTCAAAACATCCTCGATGAAGATGACGGTTCCGGACTTGCGGCCCTGGTCATGACCAGCGGCAACATTTCCGAAGAGCCCATCGCCATCGACAACACTGAAGCGGTGGAACGATTGCGTGGACTCGCGGACTACTTTCTCGTGCACAACCGCGACATCCTTTTGCGCGCAGATGATTCCGTGGTGCGCGTGGCGGCTGGCAGGGCGCGACAGGTGCGACGCTCGCGCGGTTATGTGCCGGCGCCGATTTTCCTGAGTCAGGAATTGCCGCCGGTGCTGGCGGTGGGTGGTGAGATGAAGAATACCATCTGCCTTACCCGTGGCCGCGAGGCGTTTCTCAGCCAACACATCGGCGACCTGGAAAACCTTGAAAGCTACAAGTTCTTTGAATCAACTGCCGCGGGACTCCAGCGTATCCTCGAGGTGGAACCGAAAATTCTCGCGTACGATCTCCATCCCGACTATTTTTCCACGCGGTGGGCGCTGGGGCAGGTGGGTATGAAGCGCGTAGGGGTTCAGCACCACCATGCGCACATCGCAAGCTGCATGGCGGAAAACCGTCTTGACGGGCGCGTTATCGGTTTCGCTCTCGACGGCACGGGCTATGGGCTTGATGGAAACGTGTGGGGCGGGGAAGTGTTGGTTTGCGATTATCGCGGCGTTGAGCGTCTTGCCCACTTGCAATATATCCCCATGCCGGGAGGGGCGGCTGCGATCGTTGAGCCTCGGCGCATGGCGATCAGCTACCTGTTTCAGCACTTTGGCCGGGAATTATGGGCATTGGATATTCCCTTTGTGCGCGGACTGAACCGCCGCCGGACGGAGACTTTTTTTGAGGTGATCGAACGCGGGGTGAATTCTCCCTTGACCTCAAGCACGGGCCGTTTATTCGATGCCGTCGCGGCCATGGCCGGAGTGCGCGAACACATCAACTATGAAGCCCAGGCGGCCATTGAATTGGAAGCTGTCATGGAAGAGACCCCCCAGGGAGACGGTTATCCCTTTGCGATTCGAGATGAAGGAGGTGTCTGGATCATTGACAGTCGACCTATGTTTTTGGCGCTCATCCAGGACATTCGCGCCGGGGTTCCCATTGCTATAATTAGCCGTCGATTCCATTCAGGTTTTGTGGATGTGCTGGCGCGCACGGCCGAACTGGTGCGCGGGCGGACCAGTCTCGACCGGGTGTGCCTCAGCGGCGGGTCATTCCAAAACTGTTTTCTTTCCGAACATCTTCAAACGCGCCTCGAGCGAAATGGATTCCAAGTATTCACCCACGCTGAGGTTCCCTGCGGCGATGGCGGCATCAGTTTGGGGCAAGCACTGATTGCCGCGCATCACACTGATTAGAGCCCAAGGTCCGAACGTCCACTCTTCGGATTCCTCATATCCTCGGATCCACGAGTCCACTGCTTTCGTTACAGGCCCCGTATTTTGGACTTCGGACCTTGGGCTGTGTCTCTCTTACTTCCCGAAGTGGAACACAACCCCGGCGGAATACTCCAAATTATGAGCAGCGCCGCTAATGGGGAAGCTGGGACTGCCGGTGGATGCCGACGTGGCGAGGCCATACGTGGGCGAGCCTGTAAGGTGGTCTCGAACGTCAAGGCGAAGGCCAACGTGCCTCATCAATTTCATTTCCAATCCACCGCCGTAATTAAAGCCCAATTTGTTGGCAGCGGTAAGCGGAGCATTGCTGTAGCCATTGAAAGACGATGTCCCTGTTGCCAAAGGTGTAAACCTGTCGTATTCGAGTCCGGCCACAAGGTAAGGCTTAACGCGCCAGAATGATTTTGGTGCGTGAGCGACCAAGTCTCCACTTACTCTCTGATTGCGGATGCCATACGCCAACTCATTCGCACCCGAGGAATAGTCAGTCAGGGCAAGGTTATTCCGTACCATGGCGTAAGAACCTTCCACCCCGAAGAGTTTGTTGAGGCGGAACTCCGATCCCACGGTGAAGCCACCGCCCGTCTTGTAAGTGGAGCCGAACTGCCCCGCGGGGACAGTGTAATATTCTTTGTTGAACAGCGAGGAACCTGTGCCCATGGCAAAAACGTTGATGCTTTGGGCGTGCAAGGCTGTTGCGCTTATACCTAAAGCGGCGAGCACTACCAACACTTGCAAAAGTTTTCGAACCTTCATTGCATACCTCCCATGGAATATGGACTTTTGACTTTCACCAGCCGCCACTTAGACACACGTCCGCCCTGAGGACTCGCCGAAGACGAGCCTCCGCCCGGGAAGAGCGCGGCCCCGTGACGGGGTACACTACAACCTGCCGAAGCTAACCTGAGTTTTCGATTGAGACGACAGACTCGAGTGACCTACTGCTATTTGTACGTCGCGGCGAGCCGGCGCTCTCGTTCAGGGGTGGGATTGCGCCGCAGTCGCCGCGTCTGTCATCCATCAGACGCTAGCATCCTGTTACAAAAGATTGGATGCGAACTCCTCCGGGAAAGGTTGGTTGGGGCGCGCTGGGAGCCCCGTTGGTAAGGTCCGGCAAGGTTTGGGAGAGTGCTTAGGGATGCAATGAAAGATATTCCAGCAACTTACGAAACGCCACCCCGCGGTGCGAGACGGCGAATTTATCTTCGGCAGGGATTTCCGCAAACGTCTTACCCAGCGGAGGGTAAAAGAAATAAGGGTCGTACCCAAAGCCTCCAGTACCCCGGGCTTCATCGATGATTACACCCTCGGCGTACCCCTCCACCACGGCCAGAATGTTGCCAGCTTCCGCCAGAGCAATAACGCAAGCGTAATGAGCGACGCGATTAAAAAGCTTGTGCGGCCTGGGGGTAGTTGCCCCCAGGGCTTGGCGCCGGACTTCAGCCTGGTGAATCTCTTCGAGCAGCCGCTGATTGTTCTCTTCATCGGTGGCCTGGGGGCTGGCAAAGCGCGCGGAGTGGACTCCGGGAGCGCCGTCGAGGACATCCACACAGAGTCCCGAGTCGTCAGCGAAGACCCACCCTGAAGAATGTCGGCTGTAATGAATGGCCTTCTTCCGGGCGTTTTCCGCAAAGGTGGCGCCGTCCTCAACACAAACCGTTAACTCTGCGAATCCGGGCAGCGCCTCAAGCGAAAGGCCTCGCGCGGCAGCCGCCTCGCGGAACTCCCGCAACTTACCGGGATTGGAAGACGCCAGATAGAGTGGTTGATTTGCCATATTTCAATTTGCTTATTTCCCTTGCCGCGACTCGTCGCCGCGAACTGCAAACCGTTGACGAGTCAGCGGTAGAAAAAGCGGGACCAAGCTCCCGCACTCCGACATTCAATCCGTTATTTTGGTAACTCGAATTTCAGGATCGACTTCTGAACTTCGACGAGATGATTGATGGCGGGGCGCGCCAGTTCAATCAATTTATTCAAGTCTTCCAGGCTAAAGGTATGTCCCTCGGCGGTGGCCTGAGTTTCCACCAATCTTCCGGAGCCCGTCATCACCACGTTCATATCCACTTCGGCGCTGGAATCCTCGGCGTAACTGAGGTCGAGCAGTATCTCCTCACCTACAATGCCCACGCTGATTGCTGCCAGATAGTCCTTTAGCGGGTTGACCTTCAGGGCGCGTTGGGTTTGCAACTTTTGGATCGCCAAGCCTAGTGCCACCAGCGAACCGGTGACGGAAGCCGTGCGCGTGCCACCATCGGCGCGGATCACATCGCAGTCAATCCAGACGGTTCGTTCGCCCAGGGCCTCCATATCCACAACGGCGCGGAGCGATCGGCCAATCAGGCGCTGGATCTCCATGGTGCGTCCGGAGGGGCGGCCACGTGTGGACTCGCGCGCCGTGCGCGTGCTGGTGGCCCGTGGAATCATGGCGTATTCGCTGGTAATCCAGCCTCGCCCGCTACCCTTCTGGAAAGAGGGGACGCCGTCATCAACTGAGGCGGTGCAGATGACCTGGGTTTCGCCCAGGCGAATCAGCGCCGAGCCTTCCGCGCTAGAAATGAAGTTGGGAATAATTTCGATTGACCGCAATTCAGTTATTGCCCGTTGGTCCGGCCGCATCAGCTTGCCGCCGGTGTAAAGCAGACCGCTTATAGGTCGAGGTGTAGGCATATGTCCTTAAGGAGTGGATTTGACACGAGTGAGATCCGGGGTAAAGGCGGAGGTCAGATCAGCGTGCCCGTCCAGGGTCTCAACTTCCTGCCCCAGGATGAGAAAGTGCACGCGTTTCACCGAGGGGATATTGGCGGTAATGGAATTCACAATTGAATATATGGTCAGAGTTTCAGTTTGAATGCCGGACTCAAACTCACTCAGCATATCGTTCGAAAAATCGACATAAGCGGTGCCATCCCCGCAAAGAAACACCGCACGAACATTTGTGGAGGCGGGGAGGATGCGGGCGTATCCCTGATGTGACCCTTCTGCAAGCGCCAGCACCACCTGACGCACGCGGTCCGCGTCAGTTTTTGCCCAGGTGATGGGACGGCTTTCCGGCGCGACTTTGCCCTCGCTCAGAGAGGGGAAGTATAGCGTTGCGTTCTGTGAGGTCCCGTTGTTCGACTGTAACGCAAATTGGTTCAGTTTGGCTCGCGCTGCTTCCTCAGCATGTTGGGCGGGTTCAATAAAAACCCGCCGGGCGAGGGAGCGCAGGTAGAACACTCCTGCACCCAGGGAGATGATCAGGATGAGAAGCAAGATTTTGGCGCGGGCCGTCACGGGTTAGTTACCTCCCTTCTCAATGCTGGCCAGAGCTTGGACAACGGCCCCCGCAACCTGTTGTTGGAAAGAGGGGTTGGTGAGCGTCGTCGCGTCTTCGCTTGGACTCAGGCCGCCCAATTCGATGGCCACAGCGGGAGCATTCACACTACGCAGAGTGCGAACTGGCGCGCCGGCGGGCAGGTCCACTTGCACGCCATTCATAAGTGCAAGTTGCTGCTGGAGGGCAAGCGCCAGCACGCGGCTTTGCCCCAGCTTTGTTTCCTGTGCTTGCCCCCATGGCACGAAGATGGGCGCTGGTACATCGGGTTCAACGGGCGGCGCGGTGGCGGGAGGTTGAAACGTAAAGATCGTGATGCGTGGCGACGCTGTGCCCAAGTCTCCCGCATGGAAGCTGAGAAAACAAATCGCGCCGGAGAGGTTGGACGCTAGGGCACGCTGATCGGAAGTGACATTCACGTCACCGGAGCGGGTCAGCACCACCCGATACTTTTCTGTTGCCAGCAATGCGGATCGCACGCGGGCCACGTACAGCGCTACCAGGTCCTTTTCCAGCACACCGTCGCGGCTGCGGCCACCGATGTCTGTCCCCCCATGGCCGGCATCAAGCGCCACGACGGGAAGGGGCGGACCGGGCGGCGCGGCGGGCGACTCCGCAGTAACTTGCGGGCCTGGCCCCGGTGCAGTGGGCTCCGCAGTGGTGGACGCGGGCGGAACTGCTGGTTTGGGCGGTTGTACCTGGGCGGCCGAGGATGGGGGTCTTACCACATCGGCCAGAAGGATTTTCCCGCCTTCGGCCTGCACGGGATAGAAGTTGAGCCCGCTGGAAGTGGGTGAGAGGATAAGTTTTGGCACTCCATCATGATCGTCATACTGCAATTCGCTGAGGTAAGGATTCTGGAAGCGATAGGCTGACTCCATCGGTTCCATGGGCCGATCATTCAAAAACATGACCCACTTGCCGTTGCTGGAGGCCGTCCGCACTGCGATCTTGTCCGTGAACTGGACCGTCAGCCGCGCCCCATTGGCAATAGGATCCACTCGGACCGTGAAGGAAGCGGGCCTGACGTCGCCAAAGAATATTCGGTTTGTCCCTTCCTGGTATTCAATCGTTTGACGCGTCAGGTGAGGCAGAACGGTGGTGAGAAATGCCACCGGAACCATCCACTGCCCCCCTGACAGGTGTACGGGTTGCGGCAGTTGATACCTTACCTTCTGAATTTGGACGCTTACTTCATTCGCGCGCAGTTCGATTGGCGTTGTGCCGAACCAGACTTTGAGGGAATTCTTTTTTTCCTGAATTCCCCCGACCTTTCCTACTATGTTCAGAACCTGCAAAAGGGGAAGGAACTTGGTATTTCCAACATTTTCGATAGGGAGGATCTGGCGCCTCGAAGGGGAGTAGAAGACAAAATTATCACTGCGCATCTCGCGCGTGGGCCAGAAGAACGCCGCCAGGCCAAGCAAAAGAATGACCGGCACAAGCAACCGGGGTCGGGGAAATCGCTGCGGGAGGGAGGCCGGCAATTCTTCGTCACCTTCGCGCCGGGGTAGGGGCGCACCATGCATGGGTATTCTGCTCAACCCGTGATTCTATAAGAATCAGTCGCGGGCGGCAATGAGGTTCGGAGGATTTGTGCGCGACATAAAAGCGCCGGGGTGGTTTCCCGTAAGCAATGTGGTTATCTGCGGCGGGGCGTTTTCCCGCAGTCTGCTTAACCCAGTTCTTCCAAACCCGTGATGAGAAATCTGACCCTAAACCGCCACGAGGTCCCGCAACTTCACCACTTGACCTCCGCAGTCGATGCTTCGGTAAGCTCCAATGCCGATCAGGCTGGCGTAGGTTGCGGCGCGTGTGCCGGCAAGCAGGCCGAGCGGGTCAGGCGCGCCGGCCTGGCGAAAGAGGAGGTTGTGCATTGAAGGGTCGGCCCCACCGTGGCCGCCAGCGAGGGGCTTGGGCAGGTCAGTGATCAGTTCCGATTTTCCAAAGGTCCGCGTCAGGCGAAGATCTTCACGGCGGTAGTCCCCGCCTACGTAGCTGTTCCAATCGATGCGCCCCTTGGTGCCATTGATGATAACCTCATCCCCTTCAAAGGGCAGGAAAGCGTCCAGGGTGTAAGTAAGGCTGGCTTTGTTTTCATACCGCACGATGACCGACATGGAATCGTAGATGTTGGTGTCCTCTTTCCAAACGCAGCCATCCCGCAGATATCCGTCCTCCGACTCACACTCGGCATAAAGCTTCATATCAAAAGCGCTGCGAGTGATGTCCCAGTAGAACTGGCAGCGATCCTTGTAGGGGCAGACACGGCAGTGCGAACTGCGAAAGGAGTTGTTCCTGCCATACACGCGCAGCGCGCCGTGAGCCTCCACTTCCACAGGTACAGAATCCAACCACCAATTCACCTGATCGAGGGTATGGCAGCCCTCCGTGATGAGGAGCGAGCCGGAATTCTCCCTTAACCGGTGCCAGCGGCGGAAGTAACTGGCGCCATGATCCGTGCTCAGGTACTTGTGGAAATTCACTGAAATGATATCGCCAAGGGTCTTATCGAGCGCAAACTGCTTGATCCTCTTTGCCCCCTCGATGTGTCGCGCGTTGAACGTGACCGTAACCTTCTTCCCCAAGCGCTTTTCCGCGTCCAGAATCGACTGGCACTGCTCTTCATCGGTGCCGAGGGGCTTTTCCGTAATCACGTCATAACCCAGTTCCATGGCGCGAATGATGTATTGAGCGTGCGTCGAATCCATGGTGGCAACCACAACCCGGTCGGGCTTGGTGGCTCCGATCATCTGGTCGAAATCCACGAACGTCGGAGCGTTGATGCCAATGAATTTCTGGGAGGCCATGGCGCGCTTGGCGTTGATGTCGCATAGGCCCACGATTTCGACGACATCGCCACAATCCTGCAGCAGATTACGTCCCCACATCGTGGAACCGCGCCCGCCGGTTCCCACCAACGCCAGCCTTTCGCGGCGAGGTTCCGCAGACGTTGTTGCCGCGGTTCCCGCGATTGCCGCGGCAGCCACCGCCGCTCCGCCGCTCCGAATGAATTCACGCCGATTAAGGTGCGACGATCGCTCTGAAGTCATAGTTCCCTCCGATGATTTAATGACCCCGCATTGTATTCCAACTGGAGGCTGGCAGTCACAAATCCTTGGAATTGCACTCTGGATGAACAATTGGTGTTGCGGAATAAAGTGGTGCGGAGAGGGCTGGCCATCGGCAGAATGCCGTAGGGCCAGCCCGCGCATGAGGGCAACTGCTTACCTTTTAGCTTCCCCGGTGGCCGCGCCGTGGAGCTTAACTTCCACTTTCTCTTCGACTGTGTCGTAGTACTGCTTCAGAATCGCAATCACTTCGGGCCGGGAGAATTCGGCCGGAACGTGTTTCCCCTCGCTCATCAGTTTGCGCAGCATGGTTCCCGACAGCAACAAGCGGGCGCCACCTTTGTAATTGCCATCGTCATCGATTACGGCCTTACTTTCGTGGGGGCAGGTTTTCATTGATGCCAT
>CAYTMD010000084.1:0-16917 GCA_964438685.1 uncultured Acidobacteriota bacterium | reverse complement strand
CGGGACGTAGCGCAGCCTGGTAGCGCACTTGCTTGGGGTGCAAGGGGTCGGCAGTTCAAATCTGCCCGTCCCGACCAAATCGAGGGAATAGGGAACAGGTCAAAAGTTACGCGAAATATACTGGGCGTTTCCCTATAACCTGTTCCCTGTAACCTATAACTTGTACTTGTCGGGGCGTAGCGTAGCCTGGTAGCGCGCTTGGTTCGGGACCAAGAGGTCCCCAGTTCAAATCTGGGCGCCCCGACCACTCTTTTCTGGAACTTCCATTTCAACAGAAGCGGCAGGAAGGGCTTTTGTGACGTAGTTTGTTGCATAACCCCCTTTTCGAGCGGCTTATATTTGCGGTGACTCAGACCTCCACCTCCACTCTCTTTTAGCAGCCCGCCCGATGTGCAGCCTTGGGAAACAACTGCCGGTTCTGAGCCCAGCGAAAGAAGGCCCCGTATTTGACTGGGAGTTCAAATACAGGGCCCTTCGCTTCATTCAGGACGACGTCACGGGAAGGCTCATCCGCAAATTCTGAAGCCCCGCCTTCCCGCAGCCGCCGATGGCTGCGAGCTTTAAGGTTACGGCGATAATACGAAGGCAATGGCTGCGGAAGCGTCATACTGGCTCTGCCGAGACCAGCCATTGTTGGCTGTGGCCCACACGTATACCCATTCACCGAAGCCTGCCACATTGCATGTACCCAGCAGAAATGCGACGGTAGCGTTCATCGGCGACCCGGCCGTGCTTACCGGGCCGCTGGAAGGCGGAGGCGCCGGCACCGCGACCACGTTCACTCCTTTGATCAACTGGAAGGCGAAGGTTGCGAAGTTGGCCGGGTGGGTGGCCGTAAACGCCATGTGCACGAGGTCGTTGTTCTTGGCAGCGTACTTCAGCACCCCGCAGGTCGGGTCCGCGCTGGCGCCGTTCAGCACCGGTGTTGCCACGGTCGCCGAGCACGATTGGTTGTTGACCATGATCACAAGCGGCGTGCTGGTCTCTTTCACCACGCCCGCGCCGTCGGTGAACTCGATCGAGATGGTATGCAGGGCATTGGTGAGGTTGGTCGAGTCCATCAGCATGCCAAGTGAGGGATTGAGCCACAGGAACAGGTCACTCAAGGTGTGCACTGGGTAGTATCCGGGGTTCCCGCCGACGTTTTGGGGCCCCGTCATCTGGGCAACGTACTGCGTGCCGTTCCATTTCTCGTCAGTCCAGGCGTCCATGCGCACCACGCCGTCCACTTTTACACGGTAATACACGTCGCCATCATTGAAGGCGCGCAGGTGGTTCACCATAATGGGCAGCGTACCGCCGAAGGGTGTGTCCTTCACCTGGTAGAAGTAAGTTGGGTCGACCGTGGTATCAGCCAGTCCCGTGGGCTTCACCTTGTCGAAGGGGATGAAGCCAATTCCCATCAGCAACGGCCCGGAGGGCTGAAGAATGCCCGAAGCGAAGTCCACTTCCTGGATAACCTGGTCGCAGCAGATCAGCATATCGCCAGGGCTGGTTACGGCGACGCTCGACGGCCGGTTGGCAATGCCCGTCGCAACCACCTGCGAGCCGCCCCCCGTCAAGCTGATCCCCGTAATGCGGTTCGCGGGGTCGCGTTCCGGGCACAACAGCGTGGTTTGGGTGGCGTCCGCCCAAGTCAGGAAGAACGGAGCCGTCAAGCCTGCTGCCAGGGTCTGGCGGGCTCCATTGCTGATCTGGATGGAGCTGACCCGGCCTTTATCGGGTCCCGTGGTCTGTTCGCTGACGTACGCGAACTGCAGATCCGCGCTGAGCACCACGCCGACCCCAAATTCCACATTTGAGACAATGGCCGTTTTGGTGCCGGTGGTCAGATCGATGCGCCAGAGATGCCCGGGCGAAGCATATTCCACAACGTAGGCGCTGTGGTGCGCTTCATCGAGAAACATCTGTTGGGGCGCCGTCATGCCGGAGGCCACTGCGACAGCCCCGGCACGATTCCAATTCGGCGGCCCTACCCGCACCAGATCGCCGGTACGTTCGGTGACGTAAACATGCACGCCATCCCCACTGGCCTTCACGTCTTCAGGTTGTGAATAGCCAGTACCCAGCACCACGTAGGCCGGGTCCAGTTTGTAGGTGGCCCACTGGATGTTCAGGTCGTAACCGTAGCTGACCACTTTCACCTTCGCATAATTTCCCGCATTGGTCACAACCGCAAAAACATCGCCTGCCACCAGCTTGTTACTGGCGTTATTGCTGCCATTAATGGGTGTGGTTGTGTAGGTCAGCGTCTGTAGCGCGCTCGGGGTGACTCCGTTGAAGTCCACCACTCCAAGGTTGACGATGCGTGCGGTGTTTTGCGGCACCATTTGGCGCGCCACCGTTGTCTGCTGGTCCCACCAGATGTCATTGCCGGGTCCGACGCCGCCCTCCACGCCCGTATCCAGATCAAATGTGAACGTGCCTTTGAGCACCGTGGTCCCGGATTTGACCACCGTGGCGCTGGGAAACAGGTTCAAGCGGGATAATTTGCCTGAGTACTCGACGAAAACCAGTTGGTTGAGCGCCTTCCGGAAATCGCAACCAATTGCGCCCCCTAAACCGCCTACCAATTGTGTTGGAGATGGCATATTGTTCCTCTCGGCGCAGGTTGCGCCTCTTTGCTCAAGATTTGATTACTTTTTGGTTTAGCCCTGGGTTCGACCGGCCGCCAGTGTATACCCTTTTGGTAGTGGCTGCAAGCTAGACAGTCAGAATGTCAATCAGCTTAGGCAATCGCGTCCAAGCTGGGGTGCATGACATAAAAGTGGACCCTGCGATCCCTCCGATGTAGTGCACCCTCCAAGCTGAACATCCTCGTGTTCCGGTGACATGTAGTATGATACTTGGTAGAAACCGCAGCGTTGACTTGCCCTCGCGGCAGGTGGTTACGCATGCGCCTTCGGTAATGGCTGGTCAGGTGAGGCGGTGGATTTACTCTGCCATCTGCTGAGAGAGAAGTCGTCTGTCGCTTCAGATTAGCCTGATCTTGTGCGTTCCCAAAATCCACGCTACGGCAAGGAATATAACAATGGACGATAAAATCCGGGAGGCGCTGGCGCGAGTCGCCAAAGCTCCCATCCCCGCCAACCGCGAAGTTTCACTCTTCGACGCCGGCGTTCTGGACTCATTTGACCTGGTTGATTTTGTTTCCGACTTGGAAAACGAGTTTAATATCAAAGTGCCGGACAATGACCTTCACCCTACCAAGTTCGAATCCATCGCAAAAATTGCTGCGTACCTGAGCAGCCATGGAGCCGCGTAGATGTCCGCCCTGGCAGGATTCGGCCACTTCCTCCCCGACGGTGTGTTGACCAATCAAACCCTGGCAGCGGAATTCAACGTCGATCCGGATTGGATTGTCAGCATGTGCGGCATCCGGACGCGCCGAGTCGCGGCGGCGGAGGAAACCGTCTGCGACCTGGGCGAACGGGCGGCAAAGGCGTGTTTGCAGGATGCCGGAATTACCGCGGACAAGCTGGGATCGATCATTGCCTGCACCGGAACACCGCACCGGCAATTCCCCGGTGTTTCGGCGGAGATTCAGAAACGGATCAACGCCCCGGGAATCCCGGCCTTCGATTTGCACCTGGCCAGCATCTCCGGGCTGTTCGGATTGGCACTTGCGCACCGGATGTGTGAGCAGTGGGGGCCGACCTTGGTGGTGGCGGCCGAAACCATGACGCGTGCTCTGGCGCAGGGGCCACGCGCGAAGGAGACGGCCATTCTATTTGGTGATGGCGCCGGCGCGTGCCTGGTGACTCCCGGCAACGGCCCGCTCGCCATCCGCGATGTCCGCGTCGCCAGTGATGCCACATTCTCGGAAGCCCTGCGAATGGATTTTGGTTCCACTCTTCAGATGGACGGCCGCACCATCATCCTGCACGCCGTACGCAAACTAGCCCGTGCTATTACCGAACTGCTGGAACGGAATTCGCTGCAAGTTGGGCAAGTCGGCCTTTTCCTGTTTCACCAGGCAAACCTGCGGCTGCTGGAAAGACTTATGGAAAGCCTGAAAATCGACCCCAGCCAGTGCTTTATCAATATCGAAACATATGGGAATACGTCTTCAGCATCGTGGCTGATTGCCGCGTCAGAAGCCAAGGCCGCCGGCCTGCTGCGCCCGGGAATGAAAGTGGTTGTCGCCGCCTTCGGCGCGGGCCTGAGCTGGGGCGCGGCGCTGCTGGAAGTGGGGTAGCGCAAAGAGATGCAACTTAAGGTCGCCATTGCTTGCGCGATGTTGGTAAGCAGTATCTCGGCCGCTGCTCAGTCGGCATCGCCCACTGAGCACCATCACGAACAGACATCTTTCGGGACCGAGGACACCCCTCAGAGGCCGGTTGCGCTTCCCGCTGCTGCTTTAATGTCACTCCGCGACGCGAACGACCTATATGACTCTTTTCAGGACTGCGCGGAAAGAGAAGGTATCCGGGTCGGTGAAATTCCAGCGACGTGGTTCGTTGCATCAGAAATCCGGTTGAGCCGAGCACCGGGTTCCGGGTTGATCGTTCGCGGTGATCGCCCATGTTTCTATGGAGCGCACATCGTCCAGTTCTGGGTAGTCGCAAGATCAGCGGAAGCCTACAAGGTCCTATTCACTGCCCGGGCCGATGCGCTTGACGTTTTGCGGACTCGTAGCAACGGCTACCGCGATCTGCAATTGATATTCGTAACGCAGGCTGGCAGATACGTTGATTACGTGAGAATGCGATACTCAAACGGGGAATACCAGGTCTCAGGTCACCACCTTAAGCACTACAACTAGCAATCGATCCCCTACTCTCCTGTGATCCTGAATCATGGCCGTTAGACAGCGACGAGATGCTCTGATTCGTCTTCACATGCCAACCGATGCGTTCCACTCCCGCTGCCCTTGCCCGCGCTCCGTCCTCACCCGCTGCCCGATGAGGCTTGGAGGCGTCTAAACAATATTATGCGCCGTCACCCTATATCCCTTCTGGTTAACGTAAGCATTGTTTTCGTGGTGTTAACTGGACTCCTGCTTGGGCAAGATCCCCAATCCAGCGACGCCGCCCTCACTGTCCTCACGACTCATCAGTATGACTTGGAGGAAGACGGAAAGCACTTTCTCCTCGACGAAGCGAAGAGAAACGACTTCTTCATGTTGGGCGAATTGCACGCAGAAAAGGAAATCCTCGCGCTACTTCGCCTGCTTTGGCCCGAGATGTGGAAGGACGGGTACGGCCACATCGCGGCTGAAGTCAGTCCTTGGGCCATTCACCAACTTGAGAGTGTGCCTGCGGGAAAAGGGCCTGCGGTCCACAGTCTTTGGACTAAAGAGGAAGCAGAGGACGTGCATGCACTCGCGAATCCCGATCCCGAAGTTCTGTGGGGTTGCGACATGGATGAGCTACAACCGCAAATGCTCATTCAAGGACTGCGCTTGCTTAACCCAAGCAACCGGAATCTCAACCGGATGGCGGCGCTTACCGCCGATGGGTACCGTAGGGAAATGGCTCCGACCTTGTTTAACCTGGCACGGGAGATCACAGGAATAAGGGATGAAGTGTTGAATGACATTTCTCTTCGCCGGAATCTCTTGGCAACTCTGGAGATTGAAAGCAATCGTTTTACCCCGAACACTAAAATGGCATCCCAGAATGAGCGTGAATTGCTCATGAAGAGACAATTGCTCGAACATCTTGATCGAAGTGTGGCGCAGCAAAGCAAAATTTGACAGAAGCAAGGCATCCCTGAGCCTGAACCATTGATGCTCGCTGGTTTGGGCCGACGCCCGTTCTTTGGGATCTATGATTTCCCGCGGGCGGCGGTACGACATCTCCTGCCGGGCTAAGACGAGTCATCGTTTTGGCCTGCGCGAAGCGCCTTGGAGTGCGGCGGCTCGACGCCGCCTTGGAATGGGAATCGATTTCAATGGGATCAGAATTCAATCTTGATTGGTATAGCCAGCGAGAAAGGCGGCGTCGAGCCGCCGCACTCCAAGGCGCTTCGCGCACTCAGCTTGCATGAGGTGCCTATTCCCCCCAACGCGTCTCTATGACTTCGGATGACATGCTTAGTTGCGGCTCTGCTGAATTGCAATAGCGCATAATCTATTTCTTGCAAACACTTTTGCGTATATCTTGAAAGTGGAAGGTCGAGAAAAGAGACCCCTCATCCGCTTCGTACCTCAGCACCTTCTCCCCTGGGGAGAAGGTTGGTAGTCAAACTGCCCTCTCCGAGGGGAGAGGGTGGCGGCCATGCGCCGCCGGGCCTACGCCCGCTGAAGGGCCGATCAAGAATTGCAAACGATAGAAGCTTCGACCCGCAGGCGGGTGAGGGGTTTCTTCGTCCGCCCGCGAACATTTGGTTGCGATTCCGCCGCGCTGCGCTGCCTTCTTAGCGGTTGCCGACTTGGAATGCGATGTCAGCGCCAACCGGGACTTCCCGACCTTGGGGAGATGTCTCTCCTCCGGCGGATTCATTATCCAGAGCCTGAGGTATAATCTCAGTTTTCAATCACAGCGCAGGCAAGACATGTCTGGAAGGACTCGACCAGGAGGAATGATGACGGCTCGCCTGTACAAGGTTCTTCTCGTCCTACCGCTGATGGTGGGTGTCCTGGGAAATGGCCGGGCGCGCGGTAAGGTTATCGACGATGGACCACAGAGTCTAAGCCAACTTTCCTCGATTGGGGAGTCCTTGCGCAACGCGGGGCAGCGGCCGTTGCACATCCTCTATGTGCATGGAATTGGGGCCACCGGCGCCGGGGGTTCCCAGACATTTCAAAAGGCGATTTGCGGCTTTTTGAAGGATTGCACAACCCCGGCGAAAGCGGCGGCGAGAGACTACGCCGACAGCGGCGAGTTTGCGAAGGGCGTGGATCCCCCTGCCTTCGCGTACATGGGGAGGCCGGTTTGGAGGAGCAAGGAAGAATGGAGCGCCTCCGACCCCTTTGTGGATCACTATGTGCTGCGGCGCAGCCACGGCGGCCCCATCGTGGTGGACGAGATCAACTGGTGGCCGCTGGTGTTTCCGCTCAAGTGCCGCGCCATTATGACCGGTGATACGCGGCTGACAGGGCCCAATGCACCCCTGCTGGATTTATGCTCGCAGCCCATCCAGATGGACCCCTCCGATTCGGGCCGGTTCAGAGCCTATACATGGATCACCCCGCAGCAGGCCGCAAAACTGGAAACCGCCCGGCACCAGGGAGCGCTCTTCAATCGCTGGTTGAAAACCGCCATTCTCGATTGGGGATTCTCCGACGCCATGATGGCCGTGGGTTCCATGCGCGACCTTTTCCGGGAAGGGATGCGGCAGCTCTTTCTCAAATCGGTAAGATTCAGTGCGGAAGGGCTGGCATCCGATGATTGGGAGCTACAGTTGAGGGACCCGCGGGGAATTGATCGCGAGTTCATTGTGGTCTCGCACAGCTTGGGAAGCTATCTGGTTTTCTCAACCCTCAATATGGACCGGCAGGATGCTGCACCGCAGAACGCGCCTGCTCGGTCAAAGAGCGGGACGGCAGCAGAGGACGCCGCCGCCCAATATATCCTTGAGCGAACCTCACTGATCTATTTTTTCGCCAATCAGGTTCCTCTCCTGGAGTTGGCCAACCTGCAAGGGCCCAAGGCTGCCGGACTGCCGCTAGGGGAAACCTTGACGCCGGACGCGGCGACGGGCGCTTTCAACATGCTGATGGAGAGATGGAAGAATCTGCGCGAAACCTTTGCCAGGAGACGCGGTGGCGGGGAAGAGTCCACGGCCAAACTACCGCAGGTGATCGCGTGGAGCGACCCAAGCGATTTGCTGACCTGGCACGTCCCGGCGATGCAAGGTCTGATGATCAGCAACCTTTATGTTCGAAACACGGGATGGCATTGGATCATCGCCAACCCGGCAGCCGCCCATGCCGACTATGCCACCAACAAGGAAGTGCTCCGGATCATGTTTGGTCCGAAGGCGTCTGCTGCCAAAGGGACGGCCCGCGAGTGAGCCCGCTCTTGGGCCTCAACAACTAAATGAACTCCGCGCGCGGGCCAGTCCTCGCTTTCCGCGCCGGCGTGACCCGCAAAACGTGCTTGCCTTTACTGCCCACTGCCTACTGCCTACTGCCCACTGCCTACCGCTTACTGCCCCGGGCCGCGATAGGGAACGCTCTTCTTTGCGGCTTCATCGATTTCAGCGGGCGTCAGAAGAACCGTGGTGCTCGTGGTAACCACTCCGCTGGTGTTGATGGACAGTGAGGCCGCTGCCGCGCTCGCGTTGTCCGGCAGATCGACGATGACAATGGCATCGGACTTCCCAAAGGCAAAGTAGAACGCCTCCACTTTGCCGCCTGCCGCCTTGATCGCCTTTGCCGCGGCTTCCCGGCGCTTGGTGCCACCCTCCGCGAGTAACCCTTTGGTGCCTTCAGCCGTATATGTTGCCTGAATCATATACTTCGCCATGGTTGCCCCCTTTGAGTTGTTTGGATTGCCCTTGCGCTTTTACGCGTGGCCGAACATTAGCGCGGCCGGCGATGGAATGCAATTGAAAGTTGTTGTAAGCCGAAATCTTCCCCTTATGGGGTTCGGGCTCGCGCCGCCTGGCAGGCGTGGCTCTGAGGAAAATGGTGGATTGCCACTTCAGGGCTGATGCGTCGAAATGAACCCGGTCGTTTCACCCCGGCCGATAAAGCCTTGAAAAGAATACCTAGCCGCGGATTAATACGGATTCGCACTGATCAAAACAAATGCTTGATCTGCGCTGATCCGCGCTCATCCGCGGCTTTGATTATTTTTTCCTATCTTTAATGGACTGGGATCGGCCCTTGGGGCTTACGTAAGTGCCTACTGCGTACTGCCTGCTTCTTTCTGCGCGCGGGTGGGTGCTACGCTTTCTGGCGTGCACGGTGTGGTCCCCTGGTTTCGCTTGTACTCCCCAAACCCCTTCAACAATGCGTTGACAAGCAATGTCCCCACTTGCTGTGCGCCGGTGTAAGTGGGATGGGTAAAGTCTCCCGTAACCATGCGGGGTTCATCATCGTACCAGCGCGCCATGGTTCCCATGCCTCCCATGGCCGTAAAGGTGTTGAAGAAAGCTACGCCTTCCGCGCGCGCCACGCGCTGCTGGGTGGCAGTGAGGATGGGGATGCTGGGGATGGTGACAATGTCGCCGTCATCATTGCGTGCCCCGCGATCCATGGGGGACATTATGAGGATCGACGTGCCGGGTAGCGCTGCCCTGATGCGCTGGATCACCACGGAGTAGTTGTGGGTATAGTCAGGATACGCCAGGTATCCATAATTACTCTCATTGGTCCCAAAGTTGAGAATAACCAGATCGGGCCTGCGGTTCTGCAAATCCCCAATCCAGGTGTCCTCGTGGAACAGGGTTAAGTGGTGAACCGTGCCGCCGAGCAGTCCAAGAGTGTCGTAAACCACGCCCGGCGCATTACGCTCCAGAACGACGCCATCAAGGGTAATCGGGCCATCGCCTTTAGGGGTGATGGTGAGCGAATGGCTGGCGTCATCCACGGAGATTGACACCACTGCCGAAGCCTTCGCGTCTGCTTCCGTGGAGAATTCCCGGGGCTCCTTCTTATCCACGTAGGCGAGAAAGGAGCCGCCGTGTGGTTGCGCGCGATAGTAAATGTCAAAGCGGCTGACTGCTGACCCCTCGCCTTTCTTCATGGTATGAACCCGCGAAAAAGCGTCCGGTGAGCCTGCGGTAAAGCTGGCGCCGCCCAGGCCGACGGCCCCGCCACCTCCGCCGGGAAGGATCGGTGAATTCACTCTCCAGCCCTTGCCCTCCATCGATACGTTTTCGTGGTAGTAGAAGTCCCAGGGCTTGGAGACGAGGATAAATCCGTGCCCGGAGTCGCCAAATTTCTGCTGCAAGATGGTGCGGGCTTCGCCGGAGATCAAGTCGCCGCTAATGGGGGAATCGCCGAAATGGTCGATGCGGGTTATGGCGCCGGGCTGCTTCTGTTCGGTGCGCGCCAGTGCCGAATAAAAATGACTCATCCCGCAACCGTAATCCTGAATGGAGATGCTTACCGGCGACTCATGCAGAATCTGTTGCACGTCCTGCTGTACCGGCCAGTTCCTTCCCACATATTCGCCTGTCAGGAAGGAAGGGGGCAGCGGTTGGTTGAGGGTGGCGCTCGCCGCGCCGGCAGCACCGGTTGCCGGGTTGGGATTCACCGACGCCGCGGCGCGAGGCTTCAGAAATATTCTGTCAATGGCGCCCGCCCTCCAGGCGTCGAAGGGGGCGGAGATGCGGCGATATTCCAATATGCGGAAGCGCTCCCATTGCGGCACGATATAGGGAACCGCCGCAAATATGGAGAACACTGCAATCGTGAACCAGGTCTTGGGAAATTTCATCCGCAACGCTCAAAACTTGAAGTAGATAAACTGGGTAACCGCTGTATGACTTGTCCAGGCGATCAAAAACGCCACGCTGGCAAGCGTTGCGGCCTGCACTGTCGCGGGCCATCTCGCGAATCCATTCTCGGCCCGCTGATACCAATTAGCCGGCAACCACTGCGCCAGCAAGGTCACGCAGATCATTACGGGCACCTGCCAGGGAATATTGACAATCTCCGTAGTGCCGCGCGCGATGCCGGCAAGAATCTCGAAAACCTGCTGCGTCGAATCACACCGGAAGAAAAGCCACGTAAGGCAAACGAAATGGAACGTCAGCACCACACCCGCTATGCGCATCAGAATGTGCTTGGGGTGCTGCTTCCCCCGCCGCGGCCATAGAGTTTCCGTCGCGTGATTTACCGCCAGTCCGAAGCCGTGCAACATTCCCCAACCCAAAAAGCTCCAGGAAGCGCCATGCCAAATCCCACCCAGGGCGAAAGTGATAAACGTGTTCCAGTAGGGCCGCCACTTCGAACGCCTGCTACTCGGAAGCGAAAAGAAAATGTAATCGCGCAGCCACGTGGAGAACGAGATGTGCCAGCGCCGCCAGAATTCCGTCAGCGATTCCGCCCGGTAGGGAGAGTTAAAGTTGTCGGGCAGTTGGAAACCCAGCAGTTGCGCGGTGCCGATGGCGATGTCGCTGTAACCGGAAAAGTCGCAATAAATCTGCACGGCGAAGGCATAAACCGAGATCAGGATTTCGAGCGACGAGAACATGCGCGGCAGTTCGAAGGCTCGGTCCACCAGATTGACCGACAGGTAATCGGCAAAGACCAGCTTCTTGATGAATCCCCGCGCAATCATCATCAGGGCCCGGCTGCCCTGTTCGTCGGTAAGGGGACTCGACGGTTGCTGGATTTGCGTCAGAAGCACGCGAGCACGGGTGATGGGGCCTGCGAGCAGGGTAGGGAAGAAGGAGACGAACGCGAAGTATTCCATAAATCCTCGCGCCGGTTTCTGCTCGCCCCGGTAGACGTCAATGACGTAGCTCATCGACTGGAACGTGTAGAAGGAAATCCCCACCATGAAGATCACGCGGAAAGGCGCGGGTGGCAGCGTGCGTCCAAAGGCCGTCAGAAACTGCGTGGCGCCATCGTGCAAGAAATTGAAATACTTAAACACGGCCAGAATGCAGAGGTTCAGCAGGATGTCAGTGGTAAGCAGCAAGCTGCGGGTGCGCGGGTTCGAGGTGCGAACCAGCAGCCACGAGGTGTTGAAATCCAGAAGCGCCGTGATGGTGATGGGAAGGCAGTACAGGGGATTCCAGGTGGAATAGAAAAACAGCGAAAGGGCTACCAAAACGAAGGGGCGAAGGGTTTCGTGGCGCGACGTGCATCGATAAAGCAGGCAGGCAATCAGCGCAAACAGAAGAAAGACCGGTTCAACGAGAGCCATAAACCTTAGCCTGCGGGAATAGGGTAGAGATAATACTACTGTGCTGGTTCTGACTTGTGGAAATTTCCATACTCAGCCATAAGCTGATCGTAGAGCATGCCCGCCAATTTCTGGTAGCCCAACCCCGACATATGAACGTAGTCGTAGGCTGCGAGTCCGGCCCGTACCCATCGGGTCATGGCGCCGGGTCCCCCCATGGCGGCCTGCTGATCCCAATAAGCGCAACCCGCCCGCAGCGCTGCTTTTCGCAGGGCAGGTTGGAGAGATACTTGCGCCGCCTGAATGGAGGCTCGCCGGCTCTTGCGCGGGTTTCCCCGGTCGGTCGGGCCCGTGACGAGTATGGAAGCGTCGCCAGCGTCTTTCTTGAGTTTACTGAGAATCTGAAACGCTCTCTCCTCGTATTCGCTGGAGGTGAATCCCTTTGTCCCGATATCGTTGGTTCCGTATGAAACAATAATCAACGCAGGGTGAGTTTGCCGCAGCAGCGCCTTCCGCAACGCAGGTAGAGGCTTCTCTACATCCACCAGCCGCGCTCCGTTGACCCCATCCGTATCGTAAACTACCCCTTTTGAGCCATTGTAAAGTTCCAGGCCCAGCAAACGGGCGTGGGCCCCGCAATCGCTGCGAATGGAAATCCGGTGAGGGCCGGCGGCCAGCGGCGCGGAGTTGGTCAACTCAAGAAGATCGAGAGGGGAATCGGCAGGCCAGGGTTTCCATGGTGGCCCCGCCGGCGTGGTTTTGCGGCGTGTCTTGTGCTTCTTGCTGCGCTTGTGGGTCACGGGTGGGGTAAGAGGATCGGGAGGATATCCCGCACCCCCGCCCAGGGATTTGCTGCTCGGTTCGGGAACCAGCGTTTCAGGTGCAGGTGGCGCGGGTGCGGGGATCACCGGTTCCGTATGCGAAGTGAGATCGTGAACATCCAGGTCATCCACCTGAACTTGCAAGCATGTGCTGCCGGGACTGGCGGCGGCGAAGATTTGAAACTGGGAAAACGACGCGAGGGCGGAAGCCGGATTGGCTTCGCGATAGCTCTCCAGACTCATTCCACCGAGGCCGACTACCCCATCATTCTCCCCGAATTTCAGCCCGTCGGTTCGCCAGCCCTGTCCGTCAAGAGACTTGGCTTCAACATAGCGGATGGTTGGCCAGGGCCGGCCGGGAAGCACAAATCCGGGTCCCGCATCGCCAAAGCGCGACTGAAGCTTTTCCCGTAGTACTCCTGCCCAATAATCCGAGGCCACGTGCGAGTCGCCAAAATGGATAACGTGTACCACTGGTGGCCCCACCGCATCGGCCTGCGGGGCCTCGACATTAGCCAGCGCCTGGAAGAAAGTTCCCAAGGGATTTCCATCTCCCATTTCAATGGGCACAGGCTTCAGGGCATTTAAGGGAACGGGCTTCACGGGGACTGGCCGGGGCCGGACGTGCTTCTTTCGGGTCTTGGACTTGGAGGTCTTCTTGGTTGTAGAGGATGCTTCCTGGTAAGCAGCCCGGGAAATGGGCAACTGAAAGCCGAGGCCCAGGAAAAGAGTGGTAGCGACCCCTGTAATGCAAAAACGCCAAAATGATCGAGTTGTGACTACCATCGAGCTGTATTATTGCAAGGGGTGGCTTTCCCGCGCAACATACATCCTGCTTCCTGCGCCGTAATCACCTTGCCCTGCGTGGAGTCAATGGTGGAAAGGTCGTTGGTTACAACAAGTTGGCCGTCAGTCTTAAGGAAATAAAATATTTGCGCGGTAGTGGAAGAAGATCCTGGTTCTTCCCGTGAACCCGCAGGAGTGAATGCGCCTCCCCGCGAATCGGGATAAAGTGGAGGGAGCATCTCGCCCGGGTGTCCGTTGGCTTCCAATGTGCCGGACGGCAATCCGGTAGTATCCGCTCCCGCGTCATAGAGTTTCATGATTCCGCCGGCAATATAACGGCCCAGCAGGTCGTAGCCCTCATTGGTGAAGTGCGTCATGTCGGACCGCGCCAAGGGCGGGGAAGTGGTTGCCCAGCGTTCGGCAGCCCCCGTGCCGCCCATCGCCGTGTGCAAGTCCATCAGGATGGCTCCATCCCTCCTCGCTACGACGCGCTGCGCCGCAATGACTTCCCCCAGGATTCGTTGGATTCTCAGGGCCGGACCGGATCGGTTATCGCTGCGGTCAGGCGGCGTGAGAAGGATGATGAGTGCGGAAGGCGCGGCCCGGCGAATTCGCGAAATGATGGAAGTAAGGGCGGTTTCGTAGGAATTCTGATCAAAATAGGATCCGCTGGTTTCATTGGTTCCATAACCCAAAATCACCAGGTCCGGCTGCTCGGCTGATATTTGCGCCTCGAATGATTCCTCGCGGCATTTCAGCAGGTACTCCGCTCGCGCTCCCACCAGTCCCAGCGCGCTGTAAACGACTCCCGGCGCAGCCTTCTCCACCGAGACACCGAGAAGCCGAATTCGGCCAAAATCGAGGGTTCGGATTTCAAAACGATGGGGTGCGTCGGGTCCGGGCGCCTGGAAGCGTGCTGTTTCCACCTGCGGGAAGCTGGCGCTCATCTTTCTCTGCCCCAGGGACATGCCATCGAGCAGGAACTCGGCGTCGCCTCCTCCGGGCTGAGCCAGGTAATCGACGCGGAACTCGCCGCCTCTCGCCTCAATCCATACCCGTTGATTGGGGGATTCGGCTTCGATGTAGCTCAAGGAAAGGCCGGTATCTTCAATGGGGCTGTTATAGGACGGGTGAGAGCGTTGCCAGCCGTAAGTGCCACCATAAGTGAAGTTTATTGTGGATAGGCGAGGCCCGCCCCACGGCAGTACAAGTCCCGCGCCGCCGTCGCCAAACCGGTTTTGAAGGCTGGACCGGACTACTGAACTCTCATTGTCGGAGGCAATGTGGGAATCGCCAAAGTGCAGGACGCGGAACTTGCCCGCGTGTTGCGCCTCCAGGGAATGCAATGCAAGCACGAAGGAATCAATGGGCTGAGGGGGAATGCCGTCAGGCGTGCACCAATGTACCGAGAAAAGAACCGCCACGACCAGAGCCGGGACAAAGACCTTAAGTTGGATCAGCTTCCGCTGCCGCGAGAATCCGGGAACTCGGGATTGCGACCCGACCAACAACCTCATCCAATTCACCTCGAAGGCCTTAGGGGTGAGCCCCTCCGCTCTGCAGAAACTTGTAATCTATTGATTCTGTGCTTGATAACGATTACTTTAGGTCTTGATCGAACGCTCGTCCAAACCCACCGCATGAGGAGCTTGCCCATTCATAGGCAGTCAGCGGTGTAATGCCGGACCCAATAAATTCGTTCACTGCAAGATGCCCAAGAAAATTAATTGATCCATTATACCTTAATGGGGCACTGTGGGCAAATCGGGGTGGGCTGGGTAAGATGCCAGCCTCCTCTCAGGGCAGAGCGTGCCTGACGGAGGAGGGCGGGTGAGGGGTCCTTTTCAACATCATGGGACTTTAACGAGGCCAGAGTGCAGGAATCGGCAGCCATTTGGTTTGATGTTGTAGCGTCGAGTTTACCTCGCCAAATGGCGGCGTAAAGCCGCCTCTACATCAAACGGTACCACCATCAGGAATCAGAACGCGTGAACTTCCCGTGGTAGAATGCCCGCACGTCATCGCAGTGATTCCCGCTCTCGGGAGGTTTCGATGTGGCGTCGTCCGATCGTAACCATCCTCATGTTCATCATCGCAATGATTCTCATGTTGCCCGTGCGGGCACAACAGAAACTTGTAGCGCCGACCTTGAGGTCGGCACCCGCTGACGTAGCGGCGAGTTTACCTCGCCATGGCGGCGTAAAGCCGCCGCTACAGCGTGCCGACCTCAAGGTCGGCGCTACGACAGCCGCCGGAGCCGGTCCGGGCATTGTCGCGAACCCGGCAAGGCCCTTTACCCAGGAGCAGGTCGTAAGCATGGTGCGGGACGGATTCGGAGACGAGTCGGGCGTGAAGCTGATCGAGCAGCGCGGGATTGATTTTGCCCCGTCTGAGGAGTTTATCCAAACCCTCAAGGCCGCAGGCGCGAGCGAAGCATTTCTTAACGCCCTGCGCGCCGCCAAGCCGCCCGAGCCCGCCAGCGCCAAGAAGCCGATCAACCAAGTGCAGGTTTTCGCCCTGCTGGCAAGCCAAGTGCCGAGCCACCGAGTCACCATGCTGGTCCAGGAACGCGGAATCGATTTTAAGCCCACGGATGATTACCTTCAGGAAGTCCGCTTGGCCGGTGGCGAGGACGAACTGGTTAGCGCGCTCAAGAGCGCCAAGGTGACCAAGCCCGTGACTGTTGATCCGACAGCTCAGATGCGGCAGGCACAGATCCGGCAACACATGGCGCGCGGAGCGGAACTCAAGCATAAAATGCAGTTTGCGGAGGCTGAACAGGAATATCGCGCGGCATTGCTGCTGGACTCTCAAAACGCCGACCTTTACGTGAGTTTGGCCTATGTCCTGGGTAAGCAGGGGAAGTGGGACGATGCTGTGTCTGCAGGACGTGAGGCCCTACGCCTAAACCCCGATAATGACCTGGCACACGCCAACCTCGGCGCAGCGCTCGGAGAGAAGGGCGACCTGGACGACGCGATCGCGGAATTTCGCGAGGCACTGCGCTTGAACCCCAATAATGACCTAGCGCGCGCCGACCTCGGCGAATCGCTCGACCACAAGGGCGACCTGGACGGCGCGATCGCGGAAGAACGCGAGGCACTGCGCTTGAATCCTAATAATGACTTCGCGCACTTCAACCTCGGCGAATCGCTCGGACACAAGGGCGACCTGGACGGCGCGATCGCAGAATACCGTGAGGCCCTACGCCTAAACCCCAACAATGACGTGGCGCACAGCAACCTCGGCGTCGCGCTCGGACACAAGGGCGACCTGGATGGCGCGATTACAGAATACCGCGAGGCACTGCGCCTGAACCCCAACAATGACCTAGCGCACGCCAACCTCGGCACCGCGCTCGGGCGCAAGGGCGACCTGGACGGCGCGATCGCGGAAGAACGCGCTGCGCTGCGTTTGAACCCCAATAATGACTTAGCGCACGGCTACCTCGGCTTCGCGCTCTATAACAAGGGCGACTTAGACGGAACGATAGTGGAATTCCGTGAAGCGCTACGCTTGAACCCGAAGGACGAGGGGACACATGTCAACCTGGGCGTCGC
>CAYTMD010000083.1:0-16954 GCA_964438685.1 uncultured Acidobacteriota bacterium | reverse complement strand
GACATGCAGTCCGCGCTTATTTTAACGCCTATGGGGGCCGGGGGTGAGGGGGTCGCAATGCTTGCCGACCGATGACTAGCACAAGTCACGGGCTATTCAATCCGGCACCGCCGGTGGCAGGGCGGCTTGGTGCCTACCGCCTTCTGCTTACTGCTTACTGTCATCTGCTGGCATTTGCGGCGGCAGGTCGAGCACCTTGAATCCATCGGGGGTTTTGGCGACGCGGAAATCGAAGCTTGAGCGATCTCCAATCTTGAAGGGTTCGAAGTCGGAGGTCTGGAACGATACGTGAAATAGCAGTTTACCTTGTGCGTCCGCACCGGGCTTACCCCAAAATTCGCCCGGCATCAGACATTGTCCGCGCATCTCGGTGCAATAGTTTTCCAGGTAGGTTGCTTTCTGTTGAGGGTTGGCGGTAGTTGATCCCTTGTCCGCGGCGGTGGCGCTCGGATCCATATAGTATGCGGCTGCCGAATAGCCTTTTAGCGACAGTACGGAAAGGAAGTCGAACAGTGCTCTTGCCGCCTGGCTCGTATCATCCAACCCCTTGACGGGGGTTTCCAGTTCCTGCGTCATCCACTTTGCGCCCTCCAGAAAGTTGGCGCCGTCGAAGGTGTAAGCGTCACAGAGGTTGTATCTAATATTGTTGTCGTAGGAACAGAATACCAAGGCGCCGTTTGCGAGGTGCGGAATGGCGCCAGTGGAGCCGGTCAACATCTGTTTCCAAGTGCGCCCGTCGCGGTCGAGGAAGGGAATTGGAAAGAGGTGCCCGGAAGGATCGGCCGAGTAGAATTGCACGCTCTCACTGCTGCAGCTTCCGTATTGATAAATCGCCACGAGATCCTGGCCCGATTTGAGGTCGCGAATCAGTCGCGCGCCATCGTGGGGCTTCTTCTCCACAAAGTTTTCATCGGAATCGAGGTCAAGCTTGGAGACAACGGCGTTATCAGCAACACTCAGCAGTTGAAAATGCCCTGAGAATTGTTTAGCCCCTTCGTCGCCGCCACAGAAGGATGACGTCAGAACATCCACATTCTCGTCCGGGGCAAACAGGTATACATCAAACGTGTGATCGCCGCGTTCCAAGCGGATGTGCGAATGGCTTTGCTTGCGGAAATCCGGAACCTCGGCGGGCGCAGACTGTTCGTCCGCTGAGATGTTCGCAGAGGGCGACTGGTTGGCGGGGGTTGGCGGTGCCTGTTGAGCGCCAAGCAAACTTGCTTGCACCCACACAAGCGCCAACCACAAAAGTCTTAGAGGCGAAGGGCGGCCATGGCCCATAAGTGGGCGAGTTTAGCACAGTCGGGAAAGAACTGATTCGTTGTCGCAGCGCTCGCGGGCCCCGCAACCCACTCTTCAGGCCGCTTTCTGGTCCTGCTTGAGGCTCTGGGCCTGGATCGAGGTGATCACCGCAACTTGCATGATGTCTTCCGCCTTGCAGCCGCGGGATAGGTCGTTGGCCGGTCTGGCCAGTCCCTGGAGAATGGGCCCAATGGCCTCGCATCCGCCGAAGCGTTCTGCAAGCTTGTAACCGATGTTGCCGGCATTCAGGTCGGGGAAGATCAGCACATTGGCATGCCCGGCTACGGATGAATCAGGAGCCTTGCGCGAGCCAATTTCGGGAATCAGGGCGGCGTCAAGTTGGAGTTCGCCATCAACGGCAAGTTGCGGCGCACGCTGCTTGACGAACTCAAGGGCCTCGCGCACTGCGTCGATCATGGCGTGTTCGGCGCTGCCGCGGGTGGAAAAGGAGAGCAGAGCCACACGCGGCTCGACTTCCAGCAGAGCGCGCGCGTTGGCGGCCGTGGCAATGGCGATATCCGCCAATTGCGAAGGAGTGGGCTGGGGAACCACCGCGCTGTCAGCAAACAGCGTGGCGCCCTCCGTGCCTAAGGTCTTGCGCGGGGAAAGCATGAGGAAGAAGCTCGAAACCAGGGAGACGCCCGGCGCCACACCAATTCCCCACAGTGCTGCGCGTACCGTGTCTGCCGTAGTGTTCAGCGCGCCGCCTACGGAACCATCCGCATCGTTCGCCGACACCATAAGTGCCGCATAATTGCGGGGTTGCCGGGCCGCTTTACTGGCCTGCTCCTCCGACATGCCTTTGGCCTTGCGGCGCTCATAGAGCACGTCGGTATATTCGTCCAGTTTGGGGCTGGATAAGGGGTCAAGAAGCTGAGTGGTTTCCAGCTTGATTCCCAGCGCATGCATGCGGGAATTCATCTTGTTAACGTCCCCCAGCAGGGTCAGGCGGGCTAGCTTGTCCTTTTCAATCAGGCGGGCGGCTTTCAGGGTGCGATCCTCTTCACCCTCAAAAAGAACAATATGCTGGGGACAATTCTGGGCACGCGCACAGAGCTTCTCTAAGACTTTCATGAACCCCTCCGGTGAAAATAGCGGCAAAACTCGTTAAAACATCGAGGCCTCAGGTCAGAATACGACATTTTGGTCTTATTTGCCTATACAAACACGGCCTCGCCCTTTTTAATGCACGCCCTGTGCCAGAGGTAGGAATGATCCTTACTCCGTTCGATTGTGGAGGTTTAGGAATCACGTTGGTGGACGGGGTTTTATCTGTGGTTCGTTGTGCGCTCTGAGGTGCGCCTTTACTTCGGGTCGACCACGGCCGCGTTCAACTCTGCCAGGAACGTTTCCAGATCGAATCCATGTTTGCCGGCGGCAAAGGCAACGGAGTGCGTTCCGCCGCACTGCAAATTCAAGCCGTGACTCCGGAAAACCCTCATCGTCTCCGGCCAGTTCCTGACGATTTCTCCAACCTTCATATCGGGTGTGATTGTTGCCATGGTTACGTCTCCTCTCAGGTTCGTACAGTCACAGCATATGATAGCGGGGAAATTGGGGCGATGACTTCTGTCACAGGGCAGTCGATAGTCGAGAGTTGATCGTCGAAAGTTGAAAGTTAAGGGCGAAAGGCGGCAACCATCTTTGGCCGCCACGCTCATTCTTCAACTATTAACTATCGACAATTGACTCTCAACTACCCTGTGCCCATTGCCATTGCCGACGTTCTGGGAATGTTGTGGAATGGGTGGCAAGCCTTAACCCTTCTTGAACAGCCCTTTGAGGCGGCCCATTAAGCCTGATGAGTGTTCTTCCGCAGGTTGGATGGGTGGTGGCGAGGAAAGCGTTGGTTCCGTATACGCGGCAGGGTTGCCCGATGCGGGTGGGGTAGCGCTGGAATGACCGCCCGTCGCGTTCAAGGCCAATGAAGGTGCGGGTGGGGCTGCCTGCCCTGCCATGCTGGGATATGACGCAACAGGCACGGGGTCAGGGGGGCCGACCGGTTGCGGCTTGGGTTGTAATGCTCCCGGTGGCGCGGCTTCCTCAACGGGCGCGCCGCATTGCTCACAGAAATCTCCCAGCAGATCCAAGGGTCCTTTGCAAAAACGGCAAACCACCGCCCCCGGATGAGTGAGCGGCCTTTCAAATGCTTTCTTCAACAACTCGTCATCGATTTCGTCCGCTGCGTCGCCAAGGCTGGGACGCAGGATGCCCGATGCCGACGGAGAGCGTGGGAACATTACCGGAGTAGGTGCGATCTTCAACGGAATTGTGTGGGTAGCCATTACCGGCGCCCGCGGAGGGGCAGATGGCGGGTTACCGGCATCACGCGGCGCCGGACGAGCCACGGGCGCTTCTGGCATTGCGGCATGCGTCCCAACGACAGGCGTCGCGGTAGAAGCAGGGGGCACGAGGAGGGATGATCCGCATTGAAGGCAGAAGCGCATGCCTTCGGGCGTACCGGAATGGCACTTGGGACATGTCTGCATAGGTTTGCCATGAACCCAGCCGGGTTCTCGGGCAAATGTCAAAACGCATATTATTACACCCTGCGCCAGTTCTCAAGCCTCGTTCGATGCCATCTTGACAAACGCCTGGCAACCAAAGGAAAGTCTTGTCTACACCTCAGTCGAAAGGAGAACCAACATGGGAACGCCGGGTCGAGTCGGGTATGCAGTGGTGGGATTGGGCCACTTTGGTGAGCATGTGGTGTTGCCCGGATTCAGCAAGAGCCGGAAGGCAAAATTGGTTGCGCTGGTGAGCGGCGACGAACGCAAAGCGCGGCGACTTGCGAAGAAATTTGGGCCCTGCGACGTCTATCACTACGGCACCTACGCACAGTGTCTGAATCATCCGCAAGTGGAGGCGGTTTACATTGCCACCAACAACGGTACGCACGCGGAGTTTGCCCTGCAAGCGGCGGCGGCCCGCAAACACGTGCTTTGTGAAAAGCCCATGGCCACCAGCGTCGCGGAGTGCCAGCAGATGATCGATGCCTGCTGCGCCAATCACGTGCGCTTGATGATCGCTTATCGCAAGTACTTTGAGCCCTCCGCGCTCGATCTGAAAATGCTGGTGGAAAGCGGCAAGCTGGGCCGGCTGAAGATCATCCACTCGAACTTTTCGATCTATATGCGTCCGGATATTGGCAGGCCAACGTGGCACTTTGACAAGGGAATGTCAGGAGGCGGAGCGCTTCCTGACGTGGGCGTGTACTGCGTCAACACCGCGTGCTGGGTGACGGGCAAGAAACCGGTGGAAGCAGAGGCTTACCAGTGGACTGTAGACCCGCAGGTCTTCAAAGAGGTCGATGAGAACATTGCCTTCCGGCTCAATTTTCCTGACGGTTTGGTTATGTAGGGAACGGCAAGCTGGGGCGGGGCGAAGCAATCCTTCCTTACCATTGTGGGGGAAAAAGGATGGGCAACCCTGGATCCTGCCTATCAGTACGATGACGAGCGACGCCTCTACGGCCGCATCGGCGGGCGTTGGTTCGAGAAGAAATACAAGATCATGAACGAACTGGCGCTGGAGCTTGACGCCTTCGCGGAGTGCGTCCGCAGCAATCGGGAGCCCGGGCCCAGCGGCACAGAAGGCCTGCGCGACGTGGCGGTGATGGAGGCGATCTATCAATCCGCACGCGAAGGAAGGGCAGTTAAGATCGGGTTATAGAGGCATCGAGCCATTGAATCATCGGGCCATCGGGCCATTTGAAATGCCATGACGCGCTTGGTAATTCATACGGTCAATTCAAGCATGTTGCGGCCAGTGGGCATCGCGAGGCAAGAAGACGGGGGGTAGGTTGTAGGTTACAGGGCGGTGAGTATGTCCTTCGACGTCGTATTAGCCGATTTGAAAAGGCTTTATCAGATTTGTTCGGACCAGCGACCATTTTTCACCTCTCAGTTGACTGAAGTCGACATTCAGAGGTGGAGCACCTGCATGGGCATATCCAGAGCAGCCTTGTACGATCAAATAGCAATTCATTTGGCCCGTGGCTTTCACAATTCGGATATGACTTTCACTTTTTGTGATGCCATCGTAACCGACATTCACCAAGTCATAATCGATGCGAATGAAGAGCGGCCGGGCTTGTTCTGGAGGGTCTATCTGGCTTTTGATGAGGGAGAGTACTATCACAATAATGATCGAGACGAGGACCCAGAGGAGGTGTACGCCCGGCCTCAAATCGCTCAGATCATCGAAAGCCATTAATTAACCCTTCCGCCTGGTAGTGACCCCCCTCACCCGTCCCGCCCCGGCTGATGAAGACGCCGGTTGCGAGCCACCCTCTCCCCCAAAGGGGCGAGGGAAGTAAATTCAATTCACCGTGGCACCGGGCAAATTGGATCGATGGCGGGCTTATCGTCCTGAGACAACCTCAATGTTGTTTTCTTGGTGTAAAGCAGGAAGGCGCACGGATTTCGAGTTTCGAATTTCGAGGTTCGAGTCTCCCGAATCAGTGCAATCTGCGTAATCTGGGGATGAGTTCGTCAAGCGCGGGCTTGTTCGCGCAGGCTGGCGGCAAGTTCAACGGCATTGGCAGCCGCGAGGTGAAGGTTATCCGCTACCGCCCAGAGCCACAGCCCATTGGGATGCTCGGCGTCAATGGAAACGCTGTCCACCAAAATATCGCTTGAACCGGTGGCCTCGACGGGTGTGGGGGCATCCAGGTTTGGCTTCCGAACTTTAATGCGCTCACCGGAAAGCGCCGCGGTGGCGGCTTCGGTGCTTACCGGCTGCACGGTTTCAACATAGAGAGAGGCACCCAGGGAATAGAAGACCGGTGCCTGGATCAGCCGCAGCGCGGGACGCGGCACGCGATCCGCGAGATAGTGATTTAGCTGCTGTCGCAGAAGGGTTCCAAGTGCTGCCATCTCACCCTTCGCCGACCTTCCCAGGCGCGAAAGCAAATTAAAGGAGAGTTGTGCGCCAAAGATGTTCTCGGGAGATTTCTGGAAGCTCAGGATGTTTACGGTTTGCCTCTGAAGCTCTTCCACGCCCCGCGAGCCGGACTCTGACGCGGAAATGAAGACCTGCGCCACGGCAGACTTTAGTGGAAATCGCGCCGCGAGGCGGAGCAGAAGGCTGCTGATAACGATAACCGCAGGATGCGGGGACACGTGAACGCGCGCGTCAGCGGAATGCACTCCCGGGATGGGGAAAAGGCGGTCGAGAAACGGTATACCCACCAGATTTTCGGCGCCGCCTGCCGGGACAGGGGAATCGCCGCCCGCTTCGGCCCCCAATCCTTCACCCACCAGATCAATAACCAGGCAACGCGCTGCACCCTCCTGCTGCTGGGATCTCAGGAAAGCCGGCAACTCTCCCAGGCGGGCGGTAATGAACGCGAAGTCCAACTCCCCTTCGTCGACTTGACCGTCTTCCACCGTAGTTGCGGAAGCCTGGCTGAGGTCAATGATGGGAAGCTCGGGTTCTGCATCATCTGATTCAAAGGTGAGCAAACGCGAGACAGGGAACTTGCCCTGTTCCAGAATGGAAACCAGCTCCTTGCCGAGCAAAGAGGAAGCTCCCACCACCGCAATCCGGTAACCTTCCTTGGCCGGTTTCATGCGGCATGGACCTCTTCCGGGGCAGGTGGGCGCGGCCGGAACCTGGGAATCATTCGCAGGATGATGCCGGAAAGCGCATAAGTGACGCCCAGAGCGAGCAGGACGGGCTCAGAGAATCGCCAAATGCCCACAATGATCAGGCCGATGGCGATGATGCCCAGGTAAGACCGGCGCTTGCGAAGGTTGAGAGTTTTGAAGCTCCAGTAGCGCATGCGGCTGACCATAAGAAAGCCCAGAATCCCGACAATCACTAGCCAGGCCAGGGAGAACTGCCAGGTAGTCAAGGGCTGCTTATAGAAGTGGACGACAGCGGCGACAAACCCCGCCCCAGCCGGTATGGGCATACCCACAAAGAACCGCCGGTCGGACGTCGGTTTGACCGTATCGACGTTGAAGCGCGCCAAGCGTGCCGCGCCGCAAATAACGTAAGCGAAGGTGAGGATCCAGGCAAGATCGGGAAGGTGCTGGATGAAGCGTGCGTTTGAGAGGTCCCCCAGGGCGCGCACGCCCCAAACATAAGCCAATATCGCCGGGGCCATACCAAAGGCGATGACGTCGGCCAGAGAATCCAACTCCCGGCCAAAAGGAGAGGCGGTGTTTGTCATGCGGGCGATGCGGCCATCAAGGCCATCAAAAACGATAGCCCAGCCTATGGCCCGGGCGGCATTGTCAAGCGCCTGCGCAGCCTGAGCATAGTAGGAGGACGCGTCCGGCGCAATGCCGCGCATGATCGTGTCCGCCGCGGCCAGGAATTGCCCGGCGCGCAGCGTGGAGAGGATGGCGTAATAGCCGCAGACCAGCGAGCCTACAGTAAAAAGACTGGGGAGAATATAAATTCCACGGCGGATGCCGTGGCGTTCAACCGGTTTAGGAGGTTGTGGTTCCAAGGATGCTGCTCCCTGCCCGCACGCGGTCGCCCACTTTAACCCGCCACTCGACAGTGGGGGCAACGAGCACGTCCACGCGCGATCCGAACTTGATCATTCCCACACGCTCGCCACGCGCGAGCGAATCGCCTATTCGTTTCCAGAATACGATGCGGCGAGCCAACAAGCCAGCGATTTGCTTCACCACCACTACGCCCTGCTCGCCCTCGACGGTGAATATGTTCTGCTCATTTTCAATGGAGGCCATATCCTGTGAGGCCACCCGGAACGAGCCTTTCTTGTACGTGATGGCCGTAATGCTGCCGGCGATGGGCGTCCGGTTCACGTGGACGTCAAGGGGCGACATAAAGATACTGAGCCGGCGAACAGGCCGGCCTTCATACTCTTCGTCGACAAGCTGGACCACCAGGCCGTCGGCGGGCGAGATGAGGGCGTTGGGTTCATCAGGAACCGGGCGCTCAGGGTCAAGAAAGAAGTTGAGAACCAGGCAGGCCAGGACAGCAAAGAAGATAGTGACAAGCAGAAGGAAAAGGCTTCGGTGGCGAAGCCAGAAGCCCAACAGGCCGCCGGCGATCAACACCAGCGGCAACCCATACCAGTAGCCGTCCTTTACCATGGACCTCTATTATACTGTTACGCGCCGACCTTTAGCCATTCCCGTACCAACCGCAGGCCTGCTTCTATTATCTACACTTCAGCAGTGACCGCTTTGATGGCAAGGCCGCTTCACCCGAGTTCCTGAGCACTAGCTCGTTCCGATCCGCATTTCCTAGTGGACGGACTGAGCCTGACGGACCAGCAATTCCATCTGGTCCTTCGCCCGAAGCTTCAGCTTCTTAAGACGCAACTCTTCCGCCTGTTCCTCAACAGACAGATGGGATTTGGCGGAAAGTTCGTTGAGCTGAGTCTTGTAACGGGCGTGTTCCTCGCGGAGCCGCCGATATTCTTCGTTGCCGACCATCAATTGATCCCGGACGGCCTCGGTAGTGGTGCTCATGGGCAGGTCACCTCCACTTCAGGAAATCTTGCCAGCGGCTTAAGGCTAGCACAGCGCTTGTAAGGGTTCAAGTTGGAAAGGGGTAAATAGGTGGGGGAGGCATTTATTGTTTACGTATGGACCTGCCACTCTCAACTGAATTTCATGTGGTAGAGCATCCAGTACACCACGACGCCAGTGATGGAAACATAGATCCACAAAGGCAGGGTCCAGACAGCGATGCTGCGATGCCGGTCAAAACGCCGACGCCATGCCCGGTATAAGGTGGTAAGCACCAGGGGAACGATCACGACGGCCAGAATGGTGTGCGAGCCAAGCAGTGACAGGTAAAATGTGCGGACAGGCCCTTGCCCGGTGAAACGCGTAACCCCGTGAAAATAGTGGTAGGTCAGGTAGCAAACAAGAAAAATGATGGATGTTGCGAACGCCGAGAGCATGCAAGCCCGGTGCGCGGGGATGTTCTTCTTGAGAATGAAGTAATAACCGCCCATCAGCAGTAAAGCACTGGCAGCGTTCAGTGTGGCATCAACCAGCGGGAGATAATGGATCATTTGTGACCTGCGGCCTCTTCATTTGCCGCGCTTCCGGGGGAAGATCCTTTTCGAAACGCACTCAGGATGCGCTGCAAGTCACCAGTATAAACCATCCAGGCGATATTCCCCCCGAAGACTGCAGATAGAGTCAGACTAATCAAGGCTAACCATAGTCCGTCGATGGTAAAGAACCGGCCGGTCACCAGCCCCCAAACGACCGTGGCCAATCCACCGACGGCCAGGACGAAACAGAAGACCAGCAATGCGATGTCCTCAATCATGGTGCAACGTACCCCCTCAAAAGCGGCTTCGGCCAAGGTTCAAGCGAAGCTACCCCAAAAAGCACTAAAACCGGGAAAAGCCGCGGTATGGCTACCCAATATGGGCATTTTGACCCACAATCTTCCATCTGAACTGGTTTTGTGTTCCACTTAAGTTGCTCAAAATCAATTGATTTTCTATGGCAACTCAATTGCAGTGGTCGGAGTTGCTACCAGCGCCATGCCTGAGACAATCCACTCGGCGCGCTGGAAGGAGGCGGAAACCATGTCGGCCAACCTCAAAGAGATCATAGAGCAACTCAAATTGCAAAGAAGCATCGTGAAAGACGGTGGTTATGGCCGATCCGTGCGCACACCTTGGAAAGAGGAACGCCTCTTCCGCGATTCCATTACCTGTTTGAACGTCACTGAGCAGGTCAAAAAGCATCCTTGCAACGAATGCCTGCTATGGGATTGGGTCCCCGAGGAGCATAAGGACGAGGACATCCCCTGCCAATTCATCCCGCTTGACGAGCAAGGCAACAGCATCGCGGAACTGGAAGAAGCCGGGAAACGTGAAGAAGCTGAGCAGGCGTTGCTGGTCTGGTTAGATTCCACGATTCAGCGCCTGGAAGAGAAGGTTGCCAAGTCAGCCGTCGGTACTCAGTAGACGGAATACTGGATCGCACCCTCAAGGCATACGCCCCCGTCTGCCGTATGCCGCCTACCGTCTACGGTCTAGCATCAATAGGGCAAAAACCAAGGGCAAATACACAATCGACGCCATCAGCAATTGCTTGGCGAAGACATTGGTCCGCTGGGCCGCCATGCGCACGCCGTAATACAAGAATCCCGCACCCAGAATCCCTGCGCCTACCAGATAAACCGATCCGGCGTGTCCGGTGAATGCCGGAATCAGGCTGACAGGCAATAGCGCAAGCGTGCAGCCGATGATCTGCCGCACGGTGGCCCTGCCGTCATGGTCGTTCCGCGGCAGCATCTGCAATCCCGCGCGGGAATAATCCTCCCGGTACATCCACGCGATCGCCAACAGGTGGGGGAACTGCCATAAGAACAGGATGGCGTAAAGCACCCAGGCCTGAGCGCTCAATCCGTTGCGGACCGCTGTCCAACCGATGAGTGGTGGCATGGCACCTGGAAACGCCCCCACCAATGTGCAAAGCGGCGTTTGGCGTTTTAGCGGCGTGTAGAAGATCAGATAGGTGCCAAGCGTCGCTAGCGCCAGCGCGCTCGTGAGCGGATTGGCGGCAATCCAGAGTTCCGCTCCGCCGGCGATGGAAAGGAAAATCCCGAACCACAAGGCTTCAGAGTGGGATAAGCGGCCCGCCGGCAAGGGTCGGGACGCCGTTCGACGCATAAAGGCATCGGTGCGGCGTTCTAGGTACTGATTCAGCGTGCCGGTGCCGCTAGCAACCAGCAAAGTCCCCATCAGCGTGTGGAACAACAGCCATCCATGCACAGTCCCGGGGGAGGCGAGGTAGAACCCCACCAAGGTGCTGACCAGCACCAGAAAGTTGACTTCCGGCTTGGTCAACGTCCAGTAGTCAGCCAAGTGGACGAGCCACGCCGGCCGCGGAAGTCGCCCGGAAGCCGCCGCGAGAGCCGAGTTTTGCGTGCCTTGCTTCATGTCGTTGCCTAGTGCCTCGTTGTAGCTTCGATCTCCGATCAATGACGACCGTCGGGGACCGCCGCTACAGCCGAACCCGCCACATCATGTCGTTGCCTGATGCGGGGTTGAAGAGACCCTCATCTCCTGTTTGGGAGTAGCCAGAAATCGGCGTGCCTGGTAAGTGAGGTACAAGCTTGTTACCAACACCAGCGCTCCCACGGTTACATGCGCGGTGGTAATGTCCACGACGGGCGGCAGCGGTTGTGGCGCGGTCCGTGCGGCCATCTTCATAAAATAAGAACCAATGCCGAGAAAGAGCTGTGCCACCAATAATCCGCCGAGCAACAGGGCGGGATGCAGCAACTCCGGCTGCTTGGCGAATCGCATGAGGACGGTTGACACTACCCAGCCCACCAGCAGAGTGACCACGCAGGCGCCCACCACATGGAGGGTAATGATCCCCTCTTTGGAATGACGATACACGGCGCCCAGGATCAACTGAATAAGGATTACGCCGGTGGTAATCGTGGTGAGATGCTGGAGAGACGGACTGGTAGTATCTTCCACTTTGGGCTCGTTCCAATTCCAATCGGCACGAGTGAAAAAGGCGAGGCTGGTCGCGGTGCAGAAGAAAATCTGTCCCAGTGTAGCGTGGGCCGTGGAAATCGCCACGGGCAGGAAAAACAGCACGGTGATTCCTCCCAATAACGCTTGCGCCAGCACTGCCATTACGGCCGCAAAACCCACCCAACGAACCCACCGCCGCGAATCCTGGCGCCAGATCCATATCGCCAGGAGGATGGTAAGTATGCCAACAGTTCCAGCAATCATGCGGTGGCCATGCTCAAATTTTATTCCGCCCACCATGCGTGGCATGCGGAAGGTGCCGAAGGAAGTGGGCCAGTCGGGCACTGAAAGGCCCGCGTCGTTGCCGGTTACCAGTGCGCCGGCAATAATCAGAAGAAAGGTGCAAAACGCGACGAACGCCGCGTAACGATGAAGCCAAGGATGGTTGTCGTTCATTACTTTGCCCCTTGATCGAATTGGGAAATCGGGTGATTGAGAGATCGGGTGATCGGATGAACAAAGAGCAGAAACCTCCGGCTTGGGTTCTTGCTCACCTGCTCACCCGATCATCCGATCTCCCAATTTGTTGAATCCCGTTTACCGGCGCAAGGTCCGCCAGCAACTCCTGCAATTCGCGGTCATGCTCAGGCCGCCAATTGACGGGATCGCGAAACTTGTTCCGGTACTTATAGACTACCACACTGATAAGGCCAAAAAACACCATTGGCGGGACCAAAAGAATTAAGACGCCGTTGGCCAATGCCTCTTTAGCCCCGGCCTTCGCCGCGGAAGCGCTGTTGTAACACATGGCGCATCCCTGGGCATTCAGGATAGTGGGCAAAAGAGGTACAAAGAGGGCAAATGTCAAAACGCAAAGGGCAAAAGGCAAAAATGTAAACCTCCAGAGCATCGATCGTTGTGCTTTTCGGACTGCCATGGGGCACCGCGCCGGACTTGCGCCACCCTTGTAGCCTCTGGCCTCTGGAGCATTCTCGGTTTTGACTTTTGCCTTTTGCATTTTGACTTTTGCCTTTGCCTACCGCCTTCTGCCCACTGCCTTCTGCCCTAATGCGGCCTCATGTGCAGCAGCCGCAGGCTGTCCGGGAGAAAGATATTCATCAATACAATAACCATGATGAGGGCGGGCATTAAGATCGCCGCCATGCTGGCGCGCTCGTAGCGGAGGTGCATGAAGTAGGCGATGATCAGCGCTGCCTTGACCACCGACAGACCCAGCAGGAGGGCGAGCATCAGTTTCAACTCCAGTTGCTTGTAGCCGAGAAAGACTTCCACCGCGGTCAGCGCCAGAAGCCAGAACCAGACGATCATGAAGACTCGTACGGTGCCTTCGGCATGAGTCGATGCGCTCATCAGACCTCCTATGTCCGTAGTAGAAGATCGGGTGATCGGGTGAACAAAAACCCAATCGTTGCGCATCTGTTTTCTGTTCACCCGATCGCCCGATCTTCTGGTCTCCCGATCCTACAAACGGACAACTGAATATAAACTACTACCCCTTACCACAACCCATCTCGTCATCCCTTAATAGATAAGACGTACACCAATGGAAAGATGAACATCCAAACCAAGTCCACGAAGTGCCAGTACAGCCCGGCCACTTCCACATCCTCCGCGCTGAGTTTACCCTTGCCGAACCAGCCCGCGACGATCCCCAGGTAGATGACGCCGCAGAAGACGTGAGTCATGTGCAATCCGGTCAGCGTGAAGAATGCCGCGCCAAAGAGGGGCGATCCCCAAGGGTTATGGAACAACCGCGCGCCTTCGCCGAACAGTCCCACCCATTCCGTGGCGTGTATGACGACAAACAGCAGCCCGCCGAGCATGGTTGCCAGCATCCACTTGACCGTCGAGGCGCGCTGCTCCAGCTTTGCGGCGCGGACGGCCATCACCATGGTGACTGAGCTCGAAAGCAGGATGAAGGTCATTACCGTAGCTTTGATCAGAGCGGGATAGAATTCGAACGGCGTGGGCCAGTTCTCGCTCGCGACGCGCACGTAGCAGTAGGCCATGAGCAGAGCGGCGAACGTAATGGCGTCGGACATAATGAAGAGCCACATGCCGAGCTTTTTTGACCCGGTGGCAAAGGGCGAAACGCCCCCGTCCCACGCCGATGTCTGGATGTGTTCCAGGCCCGTGTTGATTGCTTCGTGGCTTGCCATGCCGTTCACCCCTGTTTGTAATCTGTGTCTAAGAATCGGGTGATCCGATGATCGGGTGATCGGGTGAGCAAAAAGCAACTTACTTCGGATTTGTATCCTGCTCACCTGATTGTCGGACCTCGGCGACAAAGCATCAGATGAGAAAAACTCAAATCGGAGGTTTCTGTTCTTTGTTCACCCGATCGCCCGATCATCGGATCACCCGATTCCTACGCCCATCTCGTCAGTAATAAGAAAATGTAAATCCAGAGCGCGTCCATAAAGTGCCAGTAGATTGCCGTCACTTCGAGCGCCGTGTGGCGCTCCCGTCCACGCGCCATTGGGACCGCATGAATCACCACGTACCCCAGCGCCAAAACTCCGCCCAGCAAGTGCAGGCCATGCGCGGCAGTCAGCACGTAGAAAAACGAACTGCTGGGATTCGTGGCCAGATAGACGCCGCGCGCCGCGAGTTCGCGCCAAACCACAATTTGCCCGGCAAGGAAGGCGACGCCAAGCACCACGGTTGCTGCCAGCCAGCGAATGAAGTTCACGATGGCGTGCTCCTTCAGGGCGCGGCGTGAAAACTCCAGGGTCAGACTGCTGAGCAGCAGAATGCCGGTGTTCACCCCCAGCAAGCGCGGCATGGCGATGGAAACCCAATCCATCGACGATCCCCGCCGCACTACCATGGCACTGGTAAAGCCCGCGAACAGCATCACGATGCCGGTGAGCGCGAACCACATCCCAATTTGGTACGTGTGCCCCGGAACCCGATACTCGGGTAAGCCGGAGTCACCGCCACCACTGTCAAAACCATCGTTGCCCGGACCGCGTCCGCCAAGGCCCTTCGGTGATTCAGGCTTTGCCGGTGTTAAAGTTGTTGTAGCCATACTTCCTCGAAATTCGAAACTGGAAACTCGACGCACAAACTGATTTCATGGGTGGCGCATACATTGCTTTTGATGTATGCGACCCAACCCTTGACGGTCGCAGTCCCGGTGGAGCGCATACATAAAAGGCGATGTATGCGCCACCCATGATTGCGAGTCCCTCGTCAGTTGCAACCGACAAATGACAAGGGACAAGGGACCAATGACCGATCGCAAACTCATAACACCACACCCTGCTACCCCGCCGCCTTAACGGCCTCTGTTGAATCCTGCATAATGAAATCCTTCTCCGCACCGGGCACGGCAAACTCGTAGGGGCCATGGTGGACTACCGGATGCAAACCGGCAAAGTTGTCGAAAGGTGGAGGCGAAGGAATGGTCCACTCCAGCGTGGTGGCCTCCCAGGGATTTTCGGATGCCTTTTTGCCCCAGAACATGCTCCAGAAGAGGTTGGCGAAGAAAATCAGTTGCGCCGCTCCCGTGATGAACGCTGCAATGGAAATGAACCTGTGCACGCTCATCAATGGCAGCAGGAAGTTGTCAATGAACTCCGAGTAGCGCCGGGGATTCCCTTCCAGGCCCAGGTAGTGCATGGGCATGAAAATGGCGTAGACGCCCACGAAGGTAATCCAGAAATGAATCTTGCCCAGCGTCTCGTTCATCATGCGGCCGAACATTTTGGGGAACCAGAAATAGGTTCCGGCAAACATGCCGAAGATGGCCGCGACACCCATAATCAGGTGGAAGTGGGCGAGCACAAAGTAAGTGTCGTGAAAGTAGATGTCGATGGGCGGTTGGCCGAGAAAGATCCCCGACAGTCCGCCGCTGACGAAGATGGAAACGAAGCCGATGGCGTAGAGCATGGGGGTGGCAAAGCGAATCTTGCCGCCCAGGAGCGTGCCAATCCAATTAAACGTCTTGATGGCGGACGGTACCCCGATGGCCATGGTGAGAAGCGAGAACGCGAATCCGGAAGTCGGGCTCATGCCGCTTACAAACATGTGGTGGCCCCATACGCCGAAGCCCAGAACCCCGATGGCCGCCATGGCGTAAACCATGGCGCGATAACCAAATATTGGTTTGCGCGCGAAGGTGGAGAGAATGTGCGAGGTCACGCCCATACCCGGCAGAATGGCGATATAGACTTCCGGGTGGCCAAAGAACCAGAAAAGGTGCTGCCAAAGCAGCGGCGAGCCCCCACTGTGATTCGACAGGATCTTGTCGCTCACAATCAGGTTCGCGGGAATGAAGAAGCTTGTGCCCCCCAGGCGATCCAGCAGCAGCAACGCTCCCGCAGCCAGCAACACCGCGAACGACAACAAGCCCAGGATGGCGGTTACAAACCACGCCCAGCAGGTCAGGGGCAGCTTCATCAGTGACATCCCGCGCGTGCGAAGGTCAAGCAAGGTGGCGATGAAATTGATGGCCCCGAGCATGGACGCTACACAAAAAATCGCGATGGAGATTATCCAAAGTGTTTCACCCACGGCCATTCCCGGACCGGCCACGCCGCCGACGGCGGAGAGCGGGGGGTAGGAGGTCCAACCGCCAATGGGTGGGCCGTCGGGGATAAAGAACGTGGCCATCAGAACGATCAGGCCCAGAAGCGTCACCCAAAACGACATCATGTTGAGGCGTGGGAAAGCCATATCCTCCGCGCCGATTTGGATGGGCAGAAAATAATTCCCGAAGCCGCTTTGGGGCGCCGTGGTGAGGACAAAGAAAACCATCAGCGTGCCATGCAAGGTGAGCAGAGAGAGATAATACTCAGGACTGATGACTCCGCCGGGCGCGCCGACAGGCGAGAGCTTATCCAGCAAGGGCACAGCGGCGTGCGGCCACACCAGGTGCAAACGCATCAGGATGCTAAGCGTGAGACCCACGAATACACTGAACAGTGCCAGGAAGTAATACTGAATGCCAATCACCTTGTGGTCGAGGCTGAAGATGTATTTCCATACAAAGCCCTTCGGTGCCTCGTGCCGGTGAATTGCTTCCGCGTGTGCTTCCGCCATCGAGCAACCTCCCTGAAGGAGTCAGGAGCTAGGAGTCAGGAGTCAGAATAAACACGCCACAATTCTGATTCTGTCTCCGGACTTCTGGTTTTCCTTAAAGAACTAGCACCTACGGGTAGCCGATGTCAACACGGCGGT
>CAYTMD010000082.1:14072-17062 GCA_964438685.1 uncultured Acidobacteriota bacterium | reverse complement strand
AACTGAACTGCGAACGGAAACCCCGTAAACAAACGAACTGAAGCCGACGGAGTCCCTACCTTACGGAATCACTGTGCATGGGGCGGTTCGGTGCTTATCCCTTTGGACAATATCCTGCAAACAGGTTCAATTATGGGGGTTCGATTCTCATGCCGTGAACGGTGTCATGTTTCGCGTGATGCCCCGGTTTACCCTTCCGGTTTCAAATAGACAACTCCAAGGGGCGGCAGGGTCAACTCCACGTGGCAAGGCTGGTTTTGCCACGCCATGGGGATGGCCTGGCGGCCAGTGGCGTTGGTCACGCCGCTTCCGCCGAACTTCACGTCATCGGTATTCAGAATTTCGCGATAGAAGCGGCTTTCCGGAACCCCGACACGATAGCCATAGTGAGGCTCGGGAGTGAAGTTACACACCACGACGATGTGATCGCCTGGGGTTTGGCCTTTTCGCAGGAAGGCAATAACGGAGTGGTCGGCGTCATGGAAATCGATCCATTCGAAACCGGTATACTCGAAATCGATTTCATACAGAGCCCGCTCCGCCCGCTGCATTTGGTTGAGTTGCACGACCAAATCGTTTAGCTTGCGGTGGGGCTCGTAGTCGAGCAGATTCCAATCCAGGCTCCGGGCGGAGTCCCACTCAATCCACTGGCCCAGTTCCGCGCCCATGAAGAGCATTTTCTTCCCGGGATGGGCATAGAGAAATGCGTAGAGCGCTCGCAGGTTGGCGAACTGCTGCCAATAATCCCCCGGCATCTTTGCGAGCAGCGAGCGCTTGCCGTGTACCACTTCATCATGCGAGAGCACCAGCATGAAGTTTTCATTAAAGGCATAGAGCAATGAAAACGTCAGATTGGAATGATGGTAGCGGCGGAAGATGGGATCGACGGAAAAGTATTGCAGCATGTCGTGCATCCATCCCAGGTTCCATTTCAAGCTGAAACCAAGCCCGCCCACGTAAGTCGGCCGCGAAACCATGGGCCAGGAAGTTGATTCCTCGGCGATGGTCAGCGTGCCGGGATGATGTTCGTGGGTGAGCTCGTTGAAGCGTTTAATGAAGCTAATGGCAGCCAGATTCTCATTGCCACCAAATGCGTTAGGCACCCATTCGCCGGCCTTGCGCGAGTAGTCGAGGTAGAGCATAGAGGCAACCGCGTCAACGCGCAGGCCGTCGATGTGGTATTTCTCCAGCCAGAACAGCCCGCTGGCCCAAAGGAAACTGCGAACCTCCGTGCGGCCGTAATTGAAGATGCGTGTATGCCAGTCCGGGTGCTCGCGCATGCGGGGATCCGCATGCTCGTAAAGGTAGGTGCCGTCAAAAAACGCCAAGCCGTGCGCGTCGGAGGGGAAATGCGCCGGAACCCAGTCCAGAATCACCCCAATCCCGTGCTGGTGCATGTAATCGACAAAGTACATGAAATCGTCGGGCGTACCGTACCGGCTGGTGGCCGCGAAATATCCGGTGGTCTGATATCCCCATGATTCATCCAGCGGATGCTCTGTCACCGGCATCAATTCCACGTGCGTAAATCCCATTTTGCCCACGTATTCCGCCAACTGCACCGCGAGTTCGCGATAGCAAAGGACGCCATGACCTTCTTCCGGCGAGCGCCGCCACGAACCCAGGTGGACTTCGTAAACCGACATGGGTGTGCGCAGCCCCTGGCGTGCCGCGCGCTCCGCCATCCACGTCAGATCGTTCCAGGGATAGCGGTCCAGGTCGTAAACAATGGAAGCCGTTTTGGGCCGGTGTTCGGAATAGAAGCCATAGGGGTCGGCCTTCAATCCCAGGTAGCTGCGATACCTGCCTTTGATTTCAAATTTGTAAATCTCGCCTTCGCGCAGGCCGGGAATGAAAATTTCCCACACGCCGGTGGCCCCCCGTATGCGCATAGGGTGGCGCCGACCATCCCAATAGTTGAAGTTGCCCACCACGCTTACGCGCTTGGCATTGGGTGCCCACACGGCAAAGGAGACGCCGCGCACTCCAGCGATTTCCACGATGTGCGCGCCGAGCTTTTCGTAAGTTTTGTAATAGGTGCCTTCTCCCAGCAGATAGAGATCGAAGTCGGATAGGACGACAGGGAAACGGTAAGGATCTTCAAACTCAGTCTGCCCGGCATAGTCCGTGCGCAGGCGATAGGGGAACATTGCCTGCTCGCCGGGAAAGACCGCTTCGAAAAATCCGTCTGCATGGATGCGTTGCAGCGGCACGATGCTGTCCATGTTTGGGCCGCGAACCACCCAGGCGTCGTGCGTGCGGGGAAGGAATGCTCGAATTGCCACCGCCGCCCTGCCCTGAACCTCCACCAGGTGCATGCCCAAAATGTGGAAGGGGTCGGAATGTTCGGCGCGCAAAATCTGCGCGATCTCCTCAACGGAGGCGGTGGTTTCAGCCAACAGCTTAAGTTTGGCAGCCATAGATTTCTATTCTACCCCACAAGGAGCGCGCCCGACCGGTCTAGATCCAAATTCAGTCTTGTAATTTCCCGTAGAACCAATCGACGCCAATGCGCGTTACATGAATGCCATCCAATGCGTGGTAGTTCACCAGCGCGACGTCTCCAACAAAGGTCACACCCTGGTAACCGTAGTCACCCTGGGGGTCGGTAGTGATGTTGCGGATATTCTCCCAGGTTTGCCCCTCGTCGCGCGAGATCGCCGAGGAGAGTGGCGCCCGCAGTTGTCCCAGGGACCGGGTAATCTCCCCAATTCTCACCATGGTCTGCTTTTCGCCTCGGGCGAATCCGACCGCAAGCGGGTTGTTCAACCACAGCAACAGCAAATCCCCCGTCTTGGGAATCCTTGTGATTGATTGCGGCGACAGGGGAGAAGGCAATTCGTAGAACCCGGGCTCCGTCCAGCTTTCGCCCTGGTCGGGTGAATAGGCCCTCCCCACATAGCCCATCCGGTTGCGAAATACCATCAGCAGACGGCCATCTTTAAGGCCTACGATGCTGGGTTCCTCGGTGGTCTTTCCGGTATCCACAA
>CAYTMD010000082.1:0-14062 GCA_964438685.1 uncultured Acidobacteriota bacterium | reverse complement strand
AGTTGCGGCTGCGAACCCAGGTGTAACCGTCGTCGGTGTAATAACAGAGGCATACCATGTGCCCCGCTTCACCTCCACTCACTTCTCGTGTCCATTCCGAGGGAACCACAATGCGCCCCGACGAGAGCTGGATGACATGGTCCGGATTAACCGTATGGAAGCCGGGGTAAAGGGTGGCGCAGAAAGGATCACTCCACGTCCTCGCTTCGTCCCCCGAGTAACGAACGTAGAAGTGCGCGTCGTAAGAGCGAAGATCCTGACCCTGATAATTATTGAGTGTGTTGTACCCAAACAGAATCCGGTTATCCTTGAGCCGCAACAAGCTTGGTTGCAGCGTTCCCAGCCGGGCAAAATTGCGCTGCATCGAGAATGGATCGCCCCAAGTCCGCCCGCCATCACGAGACATGCGGCCGATGACCCCCGACTGTTGGATCTCATTGCGGGGATTCCCGGTAGCATAGAGCAGCGAGCCGTCCCGGAGTTCAATGATGCTGCCGCTCATGCCGCGGTGAGTGCGGTCTGTCGGCAGCGGGATTACAACAATGTCCTCAAACAACGTCTTCGTGGCAGACTCTGAATTGGCACATGCCTCCAATTTCCCTTGCCGTAAAGTTGTAACTCCTGCCGCCGTCGTAACCAGGGACTTCCGCATGAATTGGCGTCGCGTCATGTTTCTCCTCCCTACACTTTTGAATTGGGCAAGCGTTAACAGTCGTGCCGTGGCGGCGAAACCGTGCCTGCCCGCGCCACTGAGGCAGTGGTTTCATCCAGAAGCTAAAGTCGGGTTGCAATCGGTCCTATTCTACTCCACGTGAGGAAACGGCACAGCGTGGAATCAAGGACGCCGGCGCGGGGTAATTCCGGACTGATTTAGCGGGGATAGAAGGGCGGGATTCAGACCCGCCCTTCCGAGGACCATGGATAACTTCGCCTGTTGATGCACCCTGGCACTAAGGGTGAGGGCTCAGCGCCATGGTAGATCAGCGTTCGCGGGTGCGATGAGAAACCCGGTGCGCCTTATGTCAAGCCATGCAGGTAGATGTAGCTCATCTTCACTGCTTCCAGCGGTGGCTGCTCGCACCAGTCCTGTTCAATGAAATAGTGCTTCATTCCCCCGATGGGCGCGGCGGCGAAGATGCGCTTCCAATCGATGGTGCCTTTTCCCACAGGCGCGAACATGCCCACCTTGTCATCCTTTTCAACCGTGGCGGCAGGATGGTCCTTCAAGTCCTTGATGTGGAGAAGCGGGAAGCGCCCGGGGTATTTCTTGAAATAGGCCACCGGATCCTGGCCGGCGTGCGTCACCCAGAAGCAATCCATCTCAAATTTCACGAGTTTCGGATCGAGCGCCTTGAGCAGGTAATCGTAGGCCGTAGTGTTGCCATACTTTTGGAATTCGAAGTTGTGATTGTGGTAGCAGTATTGGATACCGGCCTTCTGGGTTTGCTCGCCAGCCTTGTTGAAGAGCTCCGCCAAGCGCTTGTAATCATCAAAGCTTTTTCGTTCTTCCGGATCCAGGATGGCGTTCACCATAAATTTCATGCCCAGGGTCCTGGCGTTCTCGATTTCCTTTTCCCAGTTCCCGTGCAGGTGGCGGGTCATGTAATGTCCGCTGGGGGCGGTGAGGCCGTCATCCTTCAGGATTTTGGCGAATTCCGCCGCTGTCTTTCCATACAGGTCGTAGAGCTCCACTTCCTTGATGCCGATCGCAGCGACCTTCTTGAGCGTACCTGCCATGTCCTTCTGCAGCTCATCGCGCAAAGTGTAGAGCTGGATCCCGACGGGCTTGCCGTACGGATTGGCAAGGAGCCCTGCCGGTACTTGCGTCGTTGCCAGTGCTGCCATTCCCAGAGCGCTTTTCGATATGAAATTTCTTCGGTTCATCATTGCCGTTATCTCTCTCCTTATCCAAAAGTAAGAATGCCATTACTACACCACTCAGCGCGAGGGTGCAACATAAAACCCTCCGCCATGACATTTCAGCCGGCGCGGGGACACCTCGCGGAGGAAGATGAGAACGGGCATCCGGACATGCTACGATAGGCGCATGTCCAAGGTTGCGGTGAAGGCCCTGTCGCCTCCCATTGATGAGCGGTTCATGCGCATGGCGTTGCGCGAAGCGGCACGAGGCGCCATGGAAGGGGAAGTCCCGGTGGGGGCGGTCGTGGTCAATGAAGGACGGGTGCTGGCGCGTGCGCACAATCGTCCCATCCATCTGCACGACCCTTCTGCGCACGCGGAGATTATGGTGCTGAGGCGTGCCGCGCGAAAGTTGCTCAACTACCGGCTGGAAGGTTGCGACCTGTATGTTACAATTGAACCTTGTGCGATGTGCGCCGGAGCCATCGTCCACGCCCGAATGCGGCGCCTGATTTTCGGGGCCCGCGATCCCAAGGCGGGTGCCTGCGGATCAGCGCTACGGGTCCTGAATCACGGTAAGCTGAATCATCGGGTCGAGGTAGCGAAAGGGATCCTGGCCGCCGAATGTGCTTCAGTAATTCAAGATTTCTTCCGAACAAGGAGGAAGCGGAACCCGTCAACAGTGAATCGCACCAAGCGGTAAGTCTGAGGGATTAAGTCAATGGCCCGATGACCCAATAGTTCAATGATTCTTTTTTCTCGCGGAGAGGTACCGAAGCGGTCATAACGGGGGCGCCTCGAAAGCGTCTTGCCTGCCAAAAGCGGGCACGTGGGTTCGAATCCCACCCTCTCCGCCATTTCTTCTTGTTTTGAATCAATGAGTTGACGAGGTGGATTTTCCCGTGTAGTTGAGGCGTAGCTTAGTCTGTGCCGTGGCTCGTTCCCAAACCCGCATTACGTCCGCTTCCAATTGTTCCTGTCAGGACTAAACCTGAGGTGAATAGTGCTTCTCAGTCACCTTGATGCTGCTGTAACCAAGTACCATTGAAACGCGCTCCATCGGTATTCCTTCCTGCAAGGGAGCGTGTCGCGGCCGCGGTGGGCGTGACCATCGGGAATTCCCTCTTCCTTGAGCATATCTTTGGGCGCCTTCTGCCAGTTTCTGGTTGCGCCACTTGTGGAGAAGATGCTCAACTTGTGCTTTCAAGTCTAAGGCTCTTAAAGCCGCCAAAATGGTTACCTCACATCCTGATTAGTATTTGTGTGCGATGAATTGCCTCATAGACATTCTGCTTGACATAAAATATAACAGTTGTTACATTTCGTGTTGACGAAATGGCTCTATGGGCAAATTGCATAGCATAAAGCATAACTCAGTACTGAAGACGGTCGGACGCCAAACCGCCCGCCTTCTGACTGCGCTCTATGACCGGCAGCAATCGACGTTCACGCTTCGAGACGCTGAGAAAATCACGGGCCTTAACGCCAGTCTTGCCAGCAGTCTGCTTCATAAAGCCGTCAGCCGGGGCCTCGTGTCGCGATTGAAGCCGGGGCTGTTCGTCATCGTTCCTCCCGAGCTTGGGAGTAGCGCCGAATACGCGGGGGATCCGTACCTGACCGCCGTGAGGCTGGCAGGCAAAGCTCCTTGTTTTATTTCCCATGCTTCGGCGATGGAAATACATCGCATGGTGACTCAGCCTCAGTTTGTGGTGTTCGCCTCAAGCTCCAGGCGAATCCTAAGGCGCAAGCTCCATGGAACCGAGTTCCGATTTGTCTTCATTAAACCCGAGCAGTATTTTGGGGTTGTGAAGCACTGGGCCACGAAGCAAGAGACCATCAACGTCAGCGACCCGGAACGAACGATCATCGACGGACTCCGCCAGCCGGAGTATTGTGGTGGAGTGACGGAAGTAGCCAAAGGCCTATGGATGCGTCACAAGGATGTGCGCGCCGCGAAACTGGTGGACTATGCTCTCCGGCTTCAAGTAGGGGCCGTGTCCCGGCGACTGGGCTACCTGCTTGAGTTGTATGCGATCGCGCCGGAAACTGACCTGGCAAGACTACGGGCATCTCTTACTGCGACCTACGCCCCCCTGGACCCCACACTCCCGAAGGAAGGACCTCATCTGAAGCGCTGGCGGCTTGAACTCAATATTACTGCCCAGGAACTCGATACCGTGCGGGCCACCTGACATGATTCCTCAACGCAATATCTCTCGTCTGTCAAATCGACTCGCCAGGAACGGCGAAAGGCGGCTCCGCGAGGACGTGCTCGAACGAGATTATTGCCTCGCATGGCTTTTGGCCGGCATCGCGGAATCGGAGACCAAGGCTGTCCTTGCATTCAAGGGCGGAACCGCACTGAAGCAGTGCTACTTCAGCGATTACCGTTTTTCGGAGGACCTCGATTTCACTCTGCTCGAACCCATGCCGTTTGAGGAGTTGAGAGATCGCCTGGTTCCGGTTTATGCAGCCGTGCGGGAAGCCTCGGGTATTGCCTTCACGTTCGACCGGGAAGATCGCGAGGCGCACGCAAACAGCTACACATTCTATCTTCGGTATATCGGACCGTTACCCTCCGGCAATGATGTCAAGGTGGACGTCACACTACGTGAACACCTGGTCTTTCCGCTCGAAGAGCGCACCATTCTTCGGGGCTATGAGGAATTCACGGACTTGCCGGAAAACAGGAGAATCCGGGTCTATTCGCTCGCGGAAATCGCCAGTGAAAAGACAATTGCCCTTGCGGACCGGGCGCGCAATGAACCCCGCGACCTTTACGATTTGTGGCATCTCACCACGAATGAGGGCGTCAAGCTTGACACGCTCCCTGATGCCGTAAGGCAGAAACTGGAATTTCGTGGAAAGCCATTTAAAGGTACCGCCGCAGCCATCCGTAACAAGGAGCCTCGTCTCAGAGCGCTGTGGTCAAGTCGCCTGGCATATCAGATGGCGGCGCTGCCACAGTTCGACGAGGTGTTCCGTGCCGTGCGGCGAACGCTGCGGCAGGCTAATTTTCCGTAGCTGGTTATTGTATTGGGCGGACGCCTTTGGCCTTCCTTCGCTCGATCTCGTCGCGGGCCGCAAGTAATGCTAAGTTCCTGGCTGTCGGCTTCGGAAACGTCTGCGGGACACTTGGCACACTCCCGGAGAACGGTTGCCCAATAGTGGTCTGCCAAGCGTGCAATAGCATGCAACCGTGTACGGCGAGCGTGGCAATTATGGCAAGCGTGGCAACGTGGAACCTGTAAATTGCAGGGAGGCATGAACGCGCCAGGGTTCGAATCCCACCCTCTCCGCCATTCTTCCAAAGTGCAAATTCCGCGGTGACTCCCTCAACAAAATGCAAGCAGCGGTTACGCCCCGCCGAGCTTTTCAAGGGCCTGGTATGGAGAAATGATTTTGTTCGTCGGGGGGATTGCTTCTCAAGGGATTGCTTCTCAGTTATGCATTGCCTGAATCCGGTGCATCATGGTCCGCACGCTCCGGATCTGGGGATCGTCAGGCGGGGAAATGCTGAGATAGTAGCGAAGATCGGCCATCGCATCCCCATAGCGCCTGATGAGAAAGTAAATCATGGCGCGATCATGGATCTCCTGGCGCGAGGCAGGATCAACCGCCAGAGCCATTTCGATCATCATCAGAACCCTGGCGAAGTCCTTGCGGCGGAAGAACGCACCCTTCAGGTTGTTCAACATGCGGGTCAGGATCTGCTTGGTTGACGACTCCTGAAGATAAGTCGGCCGGAACTCCGCCTCCTCCCCGAATTGGGCTTTCAGCTTCTCTTCGCACTCCTGAACGCTCACAGTAACGCCGCGGTGGTAAGGGTCCAACAGGATCTCACCTGACGCGGTGATGTACTTCGCGAGGAAATGGCCGGGGAATCCCACACCCACAACGGGCAGGCCGCATCGGCGCGCGACCTCCTGGTAAACGAGCGACAGGGTAATGGGAATGCCTACCTTGCGATCCAAAACATCGTTCAAGTAGCTGTTGCGAGGGTCATCGTAATCTTCATCGTTGCCGGCGAACTTTTCCTCGTCATAGAGGAGTTGATTCAGGCTGGCGATGTTGACTTGGGGTGACAGGCCCGGGTCGCACTCCGCGCGAGCCGCCAATGTGTCCAGGCGCTTCAGTTGTGCGGCGAGGTCGAGCGCCGGGTACTCGGTACGAGCCAGTAGCAGGGCCGCCACGTCCAGGCGGATCTGCTCCACCGGGAGCGCCACATACCGCGCGAATTCACGAACAGCCTCAGGATAATTCATAAGTTCAGTGACAAATGACAAGTCACGAGCAGGCAAGTCGTGCAGACCTGCTATCAAAGCTCTTGACAGATCAGTTCGTCGCTTGTCTCTGCCTTTTCAAGCCCGGAAGAGGTTGCGCATCAGAAATAGCACGTTGGCCGGCCTTTCCGCGAGCCGGCGCATAAAGTAAGCATACCACTCCTGCCCGTAAGGAACGTACAGACGCACACGCCAGCCTTCCTTGATCAGTGCCCGCTGGAGCTGCCGCCGGATGCCGTACAGCAATTGGAATTCAAATTTCTCCGGCAAGATTGCATGCGTGCGCGCGAATTGTTCCGTAGATTCAATGATCCGTTCGTCGTGAGTGGCAATGGCATGATAAATTCCGCTGGTGAGAAGTCTTTCCGTAAGCTTTTGGTAGCTCAGGTCCACGTCGCGCTTGCTGGCAAAAGCGATTTCCGGGGGTTCCTTGTAGGCGCCTTTTACCAACCGAATTTGCACCCCGCGCTTGAGCAACTCGTCCACGTCGGTACCGGTGCGGCGGAGGTATGACTGAATGGCGATTCCCATGACCTCGCGCGGTGCGTCCACGGAACTGAACACCCGCAGTGTGGAGTCGGTAAATGCCGAGCCTTCCATATCAACCCGCACGAAATTGTTGTGCCGGGCCGCGCTCTCCGCAAGGCGGGCGAGGTTGCGCCGCGCCAACCCTTCGTCAATGGCCAAGCCCAGTTGAGTGAGCTTCACGGAGACGTGCGAGTCAAGCTTCTCTGCCGCGAGCCGGTCAAGAAGCTGCAGGTAAGTCTGGCAAGCCGCGTCGGCGGCAGCAGCTTCGTGGACGCTCTCGCCCAGGCAATCAAGCGTCACCTTAAACCCTTCGCTATTGAGCCGGCGGACCACCCGGAGGGCATCATCCAACTCCTCGCCGGCAATGAATCGCGAGGCCAAGCGGCGTCCAAGCGGGTTGCCCGTTAGGAGTTTCTTTGGACTGTCGAGTTCGGAAAGATAGAGCAGGAGAGAACGCAACATGGTTTAAGAATGGAACCTTACAATTTGTTGAAGCGGAATACAAGCAAAGGGTTCTGGGACTAGTGGTCTCGTCTGGATTGAGACCCGTTGTGAAACATCGGCTGCAAGAAAGAACTCACTTGTCCATAGCCACTAGACAGCCGCGAGAATCATTCGCAGGTTCCACCTATCGAGTACATGAGAACTTCGCTGAGCTGAATAACTGGTGCTGCGTCTGTGTAGTTCGGTATATCACCTTGAAGTACACTCGCGTTGGGCTCAAAGGCAGCCCCAAAGTTCTCGACCGAGTCGAATAGAAAGTGGCACATTGCTACGTATGCAGCGTCTGTGCCGGGGGCAGCGCCCCCAAGCCCGCGCTCGACTGAAACACCTTTGAAGCCGGGATGCACACTTAGGAGCTTAATTGCCAGTGGCATGTGCTTCTCAATGTAATAGCCCATATCGAATCGGACGTTCTTGTTGTTTGGATATAGGATGCTGATTTTTATCACCCATGCCTCCCTGGGCTCAAAATCGGTGCGCATTTGTGCCTACGCCTGCTCCCAAGAATGGAGTTTCTCTCTCAGCTCTCTGCTTCCAAAAACCTCTCGGCCTCAATCGCCGCCATGCAACCTGATCCCGCCGCGGTGATCGCTTGCCGGTAAACACGGTCTTTCACATCGCCAGCGGCAAAAACGCCCGGGATGTTGGTTTTCGACCCTTCCCGGGTAACAAGATATCCGAGGTCGTCGACTTCCAATTGCCCGCGGAACAAGCTGGTGTTGGGCTCATGCCCGATCCCGATAAAGACTCCGTCCACCGGCTTGAGGGCTTCTTCCTGCGTCTTGAGATTACGGAGCTTTATCCCCGAAACCTCGCGCTTGTCGGCATCCAGAATATCCTCCACGGTGGAATTCCAGATAAACTTGATCTTGTCGTTCCGGCGAAGGCGGTCCTGCATGATTTTGGAGGCGCGCAACTGGTCGCGGCGATGAACAATGTTAACCGTGGTGGCATAGCGCGTAAGGAACAGCGCATCTTCCGCTGCCGTGTCGCCGCCACCCACCACCACAACTTCCTTTCCGCGAAAGAAGTAGCCGTCACAAGTGGCGCAAGTGGAGACTCCGTGCCCCAGCAACTTGCGTTCGGATTCCAGACCCAGGAGCTTGGCCGACGCTCCCGAGGCAATGATGAGCGTCATGGTTTCCAACCGCTCATGGCCCACGTCAAGCACGAAGGGTCGCTTGGAAAGGTCCACTTTTTCCACGTTACCTTCCAGGAATTCCGTGCCGAACTCGGTGGCTTGCTTCTGCATCAGATCGATCAATTCCGGCCCCTGGATACCTTTGGGGAACCCCGGAAAGTTCTCCACCAGCGTGGTCAGGGTTAATTGCCCGCCGGCTTCCACTCCACGAATCAGCAGCGGCTTCAAATTGGCCCGCGCCGCATAGATGGCGGCGGTCAGGCCCGCGCATCCAGAACCAATAATCACTACATTGCGCATGTCGGCGTTCATCTCCCAGTACAATTTTGATAGAAACGCCTATCTTACCCGATAGCATTTGTCCCGTACAGGCCGGAAATCGGGATTCGTGGTTAGGGATTCGGGGGCCGGCGTGGGGGCGAATGCCATTCGGCCAAGGGCCAGCGCCGCTGCAAGCTGAATTATTCGCAGCGGCGGAACTATCTGAACGGAGCTATCTGGCTCGAAGTTACGAATTCGCTGCTCTGAGGTAAAATCAGTGTTCCTTATTTCGTCTTCCCGCCGGAATACAGGAAATTCCTCACCACTTCCGGCCTGAGCTCGCGCATACGGCGGTCCTTCCAGTCACTTGCCCCATCCGGATAGAAATTGGGCCCGTTCAAATCGATGGTAGCCACCGCTGCGGTTCCGCGCTCGCGCGCTTCGGCGATCCGCTTCCCATTATTGTCCATGATGTAGGTGGGGTAATCGTAGCCGGAACTGACAAGGAATACCTGGTTCTCGATGGCGCGCGCGGCCCCCAGCGTCTGGTCCCCGCCCCAGATCGGCAGCAGGATGATTTCCGCCCCTCGCTGAGCGAGTTGGCGTGCCGGCTCCGTGTAATAAACGTCATAACAGATCATCATGCCGACCGTGCCAAAATCCGTGGTGAAAACTGGGAACTCATTTCCCGGAGTCAATTGCACCATCTCCCCCCGCGGAAGGAACACCTTGCGATACTTGCCTACCAGCTTGCCCTCGCGGTCAATGAGCACGGCAGTGTTGTATGAGGCGCCGCGTTCCCGCTCATACAGGCCGGCGGCAACGTAGGAGTGCTTGGCCCGGGCCAATTCCCCCAGTTGGGCGGTGGTGGGGCCCGGCACCGGTTCGGCAACCTGCCCGCAGATGAGGCCACTCGGGTCCACACCCACCACGCTAATGCCCTCGGGCAGCACAATAAGGTCAGTGTGAGCGGGAGCCAGGCGCTTCGCCGTCTCGACGAACTGCCGCACACTTTCAGTGACCGTGCCCGTATTCGACGGCTTCAGGTTGATCGTGGCGATTGTCACCTTGCGCGGTTGTGGCGCAGGGATCTCATCAAAGGAAATGTCGCCCCACCAGACGATGCCCAATGCCGCGTGGGCCAGGAAAAGTTCCACAACAACGTAGGTTGCCCCAGCCGGCGCCGGGACTTCGAGACTCACCTCGGTCCATTCGCCTTTACGCACGGAACGGGCGGCATAATCCACGCGGTCGTCATTTCCGATCTCGGTGCCGCCAGGCTTTTGCCAGTAAAGGTCCGGAACGATCTGCCAATTTTCGCTGGTCACGCCGACGGCCCGGTAGTGGGCCACAAACCTGTACCACGCGCCTTCCTTGATGCCGGTGAGGGTCCGCTGCCAACCACCGAAGGCGGCAATATTTCCGTCTCCGGAGACTACGAGCGAGCCGGAGCCGCCACGGGAGACGGCCGGATCAACAAAGGTCCGAGGCGTAGTTTCCGCCCGGACGCTCCAGGCGGTCCAACCCGCGGGGTTGGCGTCGAAGCTCGTCTGATGAAAATGGACTCCGTCAGTGGACGCGCCGCTTGCCGAAAGCTTGCCGCCCATTCCGGCCGCGGTCGCGGCTGTGGTTATACCAAGCGCGCTGTTTCTTAAGAAACGTCTGCGATTAATCATGGAAGTGTTTCTCCTGAAATTCACTTTAGGCCTGCCATGGCGTCGATGGCGCCGATTCGGACTTTACCACACCCGGTTCGGCGGCTGGCGTAGCTCCAGGATTTTTTGCTCGGCGTCGTGCTTGGGACATACCCTGGAAATATCAACACATCTATCAATACAGCGCGCCATAAATTGTAACGTCGATTTCCGATCGGCGACGGCGGTCGGAGGCCGCCGCCTCAAGTTTCTACATTTCCCGCTCAGCACCACCCCGTCGCCCGGGGCGCCACCCCTCCTCATCTGAGGAGGGGAGCCGTTAAAACTCCCCTCCTGAATCAGGAGGGGCGGCGCGCTCGCGCCGGGGGTGGTTTCCGGCGCGCGAGGTAGCGCACGACAGAATGTAGAGACTCCGGACTGCGGTCGGAGGCCGCCGCTACAAAGGAATGCGCAAACACTTCTGTCGCCAAGCATAAATCCGTACGCAAACGGGGGGTGAGAGGCAGGAATCGCAGGGGCGGCGCGAGAATTGTGCCGCCCCTGAAGTCCTACAGGGATTAAAAGTATAGTTTCAACCCGAGCTGGATCTGCCGGGGCGAGTTCAACTGCGAGCTGATCACCCCGAACTGAGGGTTCGGAGAGTCAGGGGTCCCAAACGTCGTATTGGGGGCGCCATATTGGACGTGGTTGAAAGCGTTAATGCTTTCAGCCCGAAACTGCAAGGAGCTGCCTTCGCGGAGCCGCCTTAAGTTGAAGTTCTTGTAAATGGCGAGGTTGGCATTCCGTGCGCCCGGTGAGTAAACTTGGGTTAGCTGGGGAGCGGTCCCAAGGGTGAACTGAGCGGGTGCTTGAAGCACCGAATTTGCATTGGCGAAGTATTGGTTGATATTCACGCCCGGATTTTTCTGCAGCTTCCCTACCAGATCGAGATGCTGGCAGCCGTAGCTTGGAATCGGTGTCCCGCAAGAGTTCCAGGTAATCGGGAGTGGCTGGCCGGTGTCAAAGGTCCAGATGCCGGTGGTCTCCCAGCCGCCGAGAAGCACCTCGGTTACGCCCTTCCAGTTCGAGCCCCAGTGCATTTTCTGCCCGAAGGGCAGCTTATAGGTGTAGGCGAGGTTCAGCAAATTCGGGTCGTTGTAGGTGGCAACGCTGCGCTCCACGAACAGACGGTTCGGATCCTGGATCCCCGGCGTGCCGCCGCCCCTCCAGCAAACGTTTTGACCGTTGCAGGGCGTATCGGTGATCACCTTTGACCACGTGTAGTTGGCCGTGAACTCCAGGCCGCTCGAAAGGCGCTTCTCCGCCCGCAACTGCAACGCGTGATAGATCGAGTTCGCAAAGGGCGGCTCGATATTGTTAGTGCCGCAAAATTGCGGGAAAGGCAGCGCGAGCTGCGAAGCGGGAACGGTGGGCCCTGACAGGCAACTGTTCGGATTCGTAATCGTCCCATAAAACGGGTTGGTCACGAGCGTGTCAAGTGCGGTCATTTGCGCCGTCGAGAGGCTCTCAACCGAAGGACCCAGGTGGTCGATGTTGGAGTAGCCCCCAAACAGCAAATGGGTCCCCTTCTGCCCCACGTAGCTGCCCTCCACCACGATGTTCCCCGGAAGTTGACGCTGAACGCTAAAATTCCAGGAATATTCCGCGGGGTCCTTCCCCCATCCCGGATAGGTCACTCCACCGGTGGGTGTTAAGCCGACATTGGTCAATGCCCCGAGCGAATTCCCGGTGGGAAGCGTCACACCGAGGGGGAAGGGATTGTTGATAGGCCCGAAAGGCGTGGCGCCATCGTTCTGATAGGTGGTGATCCAAGGTGTGCTCGGCATGTAGCCATCAGCGCTGCCGGCGGTATCCTGCACGGCCGCTCCATACTGGTAATACTCATAGAAGATCCCGAAGCCGCTCCGCACCACCGTCTTGCTGTTCAACTGATAAGCAAGCCCCAAGCGAGGCTGGATGGCTCCGTAGAAGCGATTCGGATACATTCCCCGGCTCGAGGAGGTAGCAAAAACATCACCCCCCACCAGACTGGGCAGCCCCGCGACCTTCAATGGCGAGGCAAGCGTGGGATCGAAATATTCCAGCCGGTTATGCCGCTCCGTGCCCGGGTATTGCATGTCATAGCGTAGGCCGGCATTGACCGTCAGCTTATTCGTCGCTCGCCAGGAATCCTCCACGTAAAGGCTCCAGGTCTTCGCGGTCCAGGACGGAGCCTGAATAATGTTCCAGTTGCCCCCGCTGCCACCCACGCTGACGCCGGTGAGGAAGGTGGCCATGACGTCACCGCCACTCACGTTGGTCGAGTTTTGTGATGTTCCCAAAGTGTTAAAGGTAAAGGCCCCCACAGGGTCGTTGACGTCCAAGGTATTCTGCTGCGCAATGCGGATCTCTCCGCCGAACTTGATATCGTGGTGGCCTCTAATCCAATCCAGGCTGGCCAGGATATCGTGCGATTGACGTCTATCATAAAACAAGGAGTTCGCCGAGCCGATGCTGCTGCCATTGTAGTTCGAAAGGGAATTGTAGGCACCGTTGAGGTCGATCGTGGGAGTCGCCACCCCCTGGATCTGAGCCAGCTGATAGAGGGAGGCCGGAAACCCAACGTCTGAAACCAGATTGTAGCTGGGAAATTTGCTGGAAAACCCTGAATCAACGAACCCGCCGCGCGCAAAACCGTAGGTTAGGCTGAGCACTTTGTTCGAACCAAAATTGTGAGTCAGGCTCAACTGGCCGTTCCAAGCCCAGCTATGGCCCGGGAACCCACTGCAGGGGTCCCAGGGGTTGTCCCAGCATGGAGCGCTGTTATTATTTCCCCAGGAGTGGGCAAAGCGCCCGGTAAGCGTGGTGCTCTGGCTAAAGCGATAATCGACTTTGGCATCCACGGCATTGTTAGCACTAGGATTCGACCCGCCGCCCGCCCAGTTGTTATACGGGTTATAGCCGGGCGACGTCAGATTGGCCGTGGGCAATGGGAAATAGGACATAATCTTCTGGGACATGGGGTTGATCAGGTTGCCCGCGGCTGCCGGGAGCTGGTAGGGCGTGCCGTTAAGAGCCGGGCTGCCGGGGCTCATGTAGGTTGTCAGGTTATTGAACGGGATATAGGCGCTGCGGACCGCACCGGACCCCGGGACATAAACGCCGCTATAAGGGTCCCAGAGCTGTCCGTTTGGATTAGAGCACATGCCTTGGGCGTTGAAGGTGGCACCTGGCGCCGGACCGTTGATTCCATCCCCGCCGCAGATCTCGCCGAAATTCCCGGTCCGTTCCGCCGCGCTGGGAAGACCGGCGTTATACGCGCTCAACGTGGATTCCCGAGTCCCTTCGTAGTCGCCGAAGAAAAACGCTTTGTCCTTTTTGATGGGTCCGCCGAATGTGCCGCCGAAATCGTTCCAATGCAATGCGGGAAGGGCAACGCCGGCCGCATTGCTGAAGGTGTTGTTGGCGTCGAGTTTGTTGTTGCGGTCAAATTCATAAGCGCTCCCGTGGAACTGGTTGGTACCCGAACGCATAACCATCTTTACAATCGTGGACCCAGTGAAACCTGTGTCAGCGCTGAAGTTGTTTTCTTCGACCTTGAACTCCTGGATGGCGTCAATCGAAGGAACATACACAATACCCCGTTCCTCAAAGTCTGGACCGGTCTGCGTGACGCCATCAAGCGTAACATCCGTAAGATCATACCGCCCGCCATTGGGATCAAAATTCATTCCATTGTCGCTGCCGGCACTTGAACCGGGGGCCGGAGCGATTCCGGGTGCGAGCGCGATCAGCTGCGTTGCATCACGTCCCACCAGCGGCAGCTCCCGCATTTCATTGCCAGTGACAGA
>CAYTMD010000081.1:0-17363 GCA_964438685.1 uncultured Acidobacteriota bacterium | reverse complement strand
TAAGGATGTGAGCTATGCCGCCGCGTAGCATTCCTTCAGGGCCGGGTCAATAGTACGTTGTCCATAATAAAAACAGGGCCAGCCGGGCCGGCCCTGTGATTCAAAATTAAAGATTCAAAATTCAAGAGCCAAAGTTCAATTCGAAATTCAAAATGGAAAAATCAAGTCGAAAATCCTAAATCAAAAATCCAAGATTCAAAATCGGCAATCGAAAATCAAAACTGGAAACTGAATACTCGAAACTCGAAACTGGAAACTCGAAAATCGAAGTTGGAAAATTGAAACTAGAAATCCAACTCGTAATCCAAAATCCAAAATCGAAAATCCAAAATCAGTAAATCTCGAATCGTTCCTGGTGAACTGTTAGATCGCCTTTGATGATGACGTCCTTCTTAACCAGTGCTTCGAGTTCGGAAACCAGGCTGCCTTCGCGCGACTTCAGGGCTTTGGCGACTTCCGGGTTGACTCGCAGCGTCATGACATTGCCGTCGATTCCCTTGGCCATCTTGCGGGCTTCCGCAAAAATCTCATTGCAGACGGTGTTGACGGACTTCACCCATCCGGCCCCCGTGCAATACTCGCACGGCTGGCAGAGGGTTCGCTCCAGCGACTGCTTGACGCGCTTGCGAGTGACGGCCACCAATCCAAAATCGTTGAAGGAGATCACCTTGGTGGGGGCGCGGTCGGATCGCAAGGCTTCTTCCAGCGCTTGCACCACCTTGGCGCGATTCTTGCGCTCGTCCATGTCGATGAAGTCGATAACGATGATGCCGCCCAGGTCGCGCAGTCGCACCTGGCGCACAATCTCATTGACCGCATCAACGTTGGTCTTGACGATGGTGTCTTCCAGCCGGTTGGTCTTGCCCACGTACTTGCCGGTGTTGACGTCAATGGCCACCAACGCCTCGGTTTGATTGATCACAATATAACCGCCCGACTTCAGCCAGACCTTGGGCTTCAGCGCCTTCTCGACCTCCTGCTGAATGCCGAACTCCTCGTAGAGCGGCGTGTCGCGGCTGTAGAGTTTTACCTTGCCCACCAATGCAGGCTGGCAGCGGCTCACAAAATCCAGCACGCGCTCGTAATCGATTTCGCTGTCAACGCGCACGCACTTGAAGTCGGGCGTCAATAGATCGCGCAGCAGGCGCTGCACCAGATCAAGGTCGCGATGGATCAGCGCCGGCGCCTTCATGCGTTCATACTTGGAACGGATCTCTGCCCAGAGCGTGGAGAGAAACTTCAGGTCGGCCTTGAACTCTTCTTCCGAGCGGCCCTGGCTGGCGGTGCGGACGATGAAGCCTCCGGTGAGCGAGCCTTTGTTCTCCTGAATAATGTTGCGCAAACGCAGTCGCTCCTCTTCCGAGGAAATCTTGCGCGAGACGCCAATGTGATCGATGGTGGGCATGTAGACCAGATATCGCCCCGGCAAAGCAATGTGCGAAGTGATGCGCGCACCCTTGGTTCCCAAAGGTTCCTTGGCGATTTGCACCAGGATTTCCTGGCCTTCCTTCAACACTTCGGAAATCTGCACGGGCGAATGATTGCCCGGGCGGGATGACTCGCGCGGCTTGTCAAAACGGCGCGGTCCGCGGTCGCGATCACCACCTCCACCTGGGCCTCGGCGGCCCCGGCGGCGGCGCGGAGCAAATCGCGGGCGCTGGTTGGGCTCGCGCAAAGTGTAGGTGCGGTCGCCCGGCGCTCCAGTTGCGGGAGCTTCACCCGAAGCGGCTTCCTGCGCGACGGCTTCACTTTCACCCTCAACATCTGCGGCGCCCTCCGCAGGCAGTTCACCCTCGTCGTCAAGTTGACCCTCGGAGGCCTCTGCAAGCCTCTCGTCCGCTTCCAATCCTTCGTCCCCTTCGCCTTCCTCGACGTCTTCCTCCAATTCGCTGTTCTCAGCGCGCTCAGAGGCGGATTCGGTGGCGGCTTCCGCGGGCTCGATGGGGGTCGATGATGATTCAGGGGATGCTTCTGTAACAATGGATTCTACCGCCTGCTTCGGCTCAGGTTCTCCAGAAGACGGCGCGGCAATTCCCTCCACTGAATCCGGCGCGGCAACTTCCGCATCCAGCGAAGAAGGAGGCGCGGGCGCTGTTGGCACAGGTTCCGGCTCAGCGCCAGGCGTGACTTGTGCGCTTGCGACTGGCGCGGGTTCCTCCAACAGAGTTGGCACAGGCGCGGCCGTCGCAATGGGTTCGGCAACTTCAGCCGGGGAACTTTCCGCGGCTCCCGAAGCAATAATGTCTCGTATCGCACCAGGCACAAACGACAATGTGGTATCGACAAGAACGGACTCGGCCAAGGGTGTCGGTTCAAGTGGCGCCTCAGCGACTACTTCGGGCTCGACTTCGGCAGCCTCGACAGCATGATCAGATGAGGCTGCTTCGGACATCTCGAATGCCTGGACGATAGGGCTATTGATTGAGGCGGAGTCGTCGTCTGCTCCGGTCATCTTATCCTGCAGGGTACCCGAGGATGGGGCCGTTGCCGTAGCTTGTCCCACTTCCGTCAGAGTGCCGTCCGATATTTCGTGCTCGGTTTCGACGGTCGACGCCGTTACGGCATTTCGGTACTTAGCCAGGGACTCGCCCGGCAGGATTTCAAAGGTGTGGGATTCTGCCGGCGCTTCTTCCGCGGGACGAGTGGGTGGCGTTAGGTGCCGATCCCCGTGGCGACCCTCACCGAATTCGGGCCGGCCACGATGGCGACGGCGGCGACCACGTCGCATATCAAACGGTCGACGGTCATGCGAATCTCTGGAGGATGATGGCTCGCTGGCAGGAACCGGAGGCACAAAAGCAGCAGGAGGCGGCTCAACCGGCGGTGGCACAACCGGGGCCTCTACTACCGGCGCCGGAGCAACTTCCGCAACCACCGGTGGCGGCGCGGTTACCGTGGGTGCGACTGGCGCTGTGGGCGCTGCGGTGGCGCCAGGCTGCTGACCAGTGAACTTGGTGGCACGCGCTTCCGCTTCCTCAAAGACCTTGTCGTATTCTTCCTGGTCCTCATAGAAGAAGTCGGAAACATAGAGGAAGGCATCACGATCAAGGCCGATATCCACAAAAGCCGACTGCATTCCTGGCAGAACACGACTGACGCGACCCTTGTAGATACCACCCACTAAACCAACGTCGGTATCACGTTCAAAATAAACTTCCACCAGTTGGTCGTCTTCCAACACTGCGACCTTCGTCTCGTGAGGAGACGAGGCAATGTACATCTCCTTAGACATGAAAACTCCTTTTTCCGGAACGCCGGGGAATCAATCCACCATGGGCGGAGATCGACCAACAACGTTCCTTGCCGGCCGGGCGTCCCAACTTGCAGGGACTGATTGCACTGACCTCGACCGGAAAAAATTTCGGTACTGGATGATTTCCACGGCCCGCACACTCATGCGGAATTTACCGGATACATCCAGCTTGCGACCCGCGGTTCAAACTGCCCGTCGAATCGCTGGAATTACTGAGCCGCCCGGTGGGAATACTTCAAACCCAACCTGGCGGGTGAAGGGCTGCGTTTAATTCACATATCGCCTGGCCCTCACGCTCATCGCCAGCCCTAGGCCAAGGAACGTGAAAAGCAGGGAGGATCCGCCCTGACTCATGAGCGGCAAGGGGATTCCGGTGATGGGGAATACCCCAATCATCATCCCCGTGTTGATAACAACCTGAAAAAACAGCACTGCGGCTAAGCCGACTAAAAGGAAGGCCCCAGCACGATCCGGAGCCATTTGTGCTCCATCGAGCAAACGCAGGAGCATCGCAAAGTACAACAGCAAAACGAGCAACGTACCGACAAACCCCTGTTCTTCGGCGTAGGCGGCGAAAATGGAATCAGCGTGGGACACAGGGATAAATCCCAGCCTGCTCTGAGTACCCTTACCCAGACCCTTCCCCCAAAAGCCGCCCGATCCGATGGCAATCTTGGTTTGAGTGACTTGATAACTGGAGCTTTGAGTGTTCTGTGTAGGATGCACGAAGGTCATCAATCTCTCGCGCTGGTAGGGTCTGAGAAAATGCCAGCCCACGGGTAACGCGAGTATTCCGACCAGGCACAAAACGGCAATGTGCTGCACACGGATTCCGGCGAAGAGCACACCGGCCGCGACAATCGGAATAAATGTCAATGCAGTGCCCAAGTCGGGCTCCAAGGCCACCAGGACTGCCGGTATTCCGGCAACGATCCCTAGCTTTGCCAAGTCCCCCCAAGTGACTGCCTTGATCCGCCGGTCGGCGAAGTAGGCTGCCACAACCAGTATTATAATCAACTTGACGATTTCTGACACTTGGAAACTCATAGGCCCAAATTGCAGCCACCGGCGCGTGCCGGCGATGGAGTGTCCAGCCACCAGAAGCCCCGCCAGGAGCAGCACAGAACCCCCATACAGCCAGAGGGTTTGCTCCAGGATCATATGGTAATCAATCCGGCTGGCGATCAGGGCCAAAATGCAGCTAAGCACGATCCAGTAAATCTGTTTCTTGTATTGACCCGCGAGGGGGGAGTGCAGAGTTGTGCTGTAGATTTCCACCACTCCGATGGCGGCAACCGCCAATGCCAGTCCCAAAAGGAACCAGTCGATGTCGCTTGTTCGAAATCCTCTACCCACTTTTTATACCTTTGCTATTGCTTCGAAACTGATTTTGCCGGCGCTGGCGGAATAGCCGGTTGTAATTGACTCAGCACCCTCACCTGGGTTTCCATCTGTTTGTCAGCGGGCTTGTTGGGGCCGAGTTTTTTGTCAAAATACGCCTTGATAACATCACGGGCGATAGGCACGGCGACGTACGATTCCTCGCCTCGTATCACCAGCGCGGCCACCACAATTTCCGGTTTGTCTGACGGCGCATACCCCACAAACCAAGCCGTGTTCTTGAATTCGGAACTCTTGGCCGAGTCTCTCAATGCCTGGCTGACCACCTGCGCCGTGCCGGTCTTGCCGGAAATATCGATTCCCGGGCAGCGCGCGCGAGCGCCCGTCCCCCCGCCCTCATTCACCACGGCCCACATGCCGGACTTCACCGCCGCAATGGTGTCTTCGCTCAGAGGGAAGTCATGAGGGGAAATATCCGGAGGGTTTTCGCCCAGCGCCCGCAACTGATCTTGAAATGCCACATGCGGCCGATGAAAGACTCCACCCATGGCGATGCCCCCAATCGTGTTTGCCAACTGCAGGGGCGTGACCAAGTCGGCGCCTTGGCCAATCGCCACCGAAATCGTCTCGCCCGCATACCATTTGTGCTTGAAAAGGCGTTGCACCCACTCCGGAGAGGGAATTAACCCTGGCGCCTCGGAGGGCAAGTCGATGCCCGTCCGCGCCCCCAGGCCCAAGCCTTTGGCGAAGTAATCAATCTTATCGATCCCCAGGAGCTTTCCCATGGTGTAGAAATAAACGTCACACGATTCGCGGATGGCCTTGTGTACGTCCACCGAGCCATGGCCCCGATGCTTTTCGAACACCCAGTCGTGGTAGAGGTGCCCGTAGATGGTAACCGAGCCGGCGCATTGCATGGTGTAGTCGGGTTTGACCGTCCCAGTTTCCAGGGCGGCCGAGGCCATCACGATCTTGAACACCGAACCCGGGGCAAGCTGCGCTTGAATGGACTTGTTCATCAGCGGCTTCATCGGGTCGTTCATCAGTTCGGTCCACTCTTTGGGGTCGATGCGCTTGGCGAAATCATTGGGGTCAAACGACGGATGGCTGACCATCACCAGCACTTCACCCGTTCGTGGGTCCAGCGCCACCACGGCGCCAGGGCGTTCGCCCAACGAAGCTTCCGCCGCCATTTGCAGATCCATATCGATGGTCAGGCGCAGGTCGTTTCCGGGATGCGCGTCAAGGGTCTTCAGGATGCCCACTTCCTGCCCGCGGCTATTGACCACCACCCGGCGCATGCCATCCTGGCCGGAAAGAACCTGGTTGTACTCGCCCTCCACGCCGGATTTTCCCACCACATCACCCGGTTTGTAATTCGAATCGGCTTTGGCGATCATCTCCTCCGGGACTTCACCAACATAGCCCAGCAGAGCGGCCGCCATCTGGTGCTTGGGATAGAGCCTCTGCTGCACCTGGATCAGGTAAAGTTCGGGATATTCCACAAGGTGGGATTCGAGAAAGGAAAGATCTTCGAGCGTTGCGGACTGCTTGAGCAGCACCGGTTGGAATCGCGGCAGGCTGGCGGTGCGTTCGAGTGTGTGCCGAAGTTCATCGGGGTCCAGTTGCAGACCTCGGGCGATTCCTGCCACGCGCTCTGGGGTTAGGGTTGATGCTGACTCGCGTAACAGAAGCACACTGAAGGCGGGGAAGTTGTCAGCCAGCACGCGGCCATCGCGGTCCAGGATGCGTCCGCGGGGTGCGATGATGGGAAGGCTCCGGATGCGGTTGCGTTCCGCCAGGTCCATGTACTGCCGGTGCTGTCCGATTTGGAGCCGCCAATATCCTACCAACAAGCAGACGAAACTTGCGGCAATAACATACTGAAGGACTGCAATCTTCCAGCCCGGAGGGCGTTCGTCACTAGGAAATCGGACTTCCATTCTTACCCAAGTGGCCGGGGTTGAATCTTATCGGGTGACCTCAGCTTATTCATTAAGTTAATGTGCGCGAAGCCGCAATTCACTTGCCGACAATCGCATTTCGCCTACCCCTTGACCGTAGCATACCGCGCCGTCGATGACAAGATGAGAACGGGCAAAAGGTCAACGGGCGGGGGTTTCAGGGTTAGGGATTCGGGACACGGGGTACGGGTTTCCGGAAACTCGCCAGCGACTAGCCCCTTCTTATCGCCCGTAGGCCGCTTGCCACCTGTCCGGAAAGAGGCTCATCTCGCAGTCATTTTGTCGTGGTTTTTGGGAAATCTCACGAAATCTTATAACTAGCTTATTTTCAATATGTTGTCAGCTTCGGCTCGGGAAAAAGTCCTCTTTCTGCCCCTTGTTTTCAGCATGTTACCAGCTTTGGGCGTCCGCCCGGTTTATGAACATGATGAACACAAAGTCACCCTGTAACTCTGGGCAGATCAGGCTATGAGGAGAGGGCATCGTCAATTCCATTTTGCTCCGCGCGCCGGGTGATGAGGCGAAGGAGCGGGTCGGAAGTTCCGCGCTTGCTGACCTGTGGGCTCACGGCATGGCCGGACCACCCCCGATTCCATGTTCTTACTGTAGCCTATTTCGCTGTTGTTGTCAAACTCAATTATTCCGGGTTGGCCATGAGACCTCGGGAGATCCATCGGCCAGTGGGCGTCCCGCCCGCTATGCTACGGAAACGCTTCGACTCCCGCGGGCGCCTGGGCACTGACCAACTTGTTCGGCGCGGAGTTCGATTTAAACTTACGTCCCTCGCCCCCTTGGGGGAGAGGGTGGCCCGCAACCGGCGTTTTCACCAGCCGGGGCGGGACGGGTGAGGGGGTCAAAACCGAAGTGCCGTGATAAATGACAAGTGACGAGTGACAAGCAACCGCCGAAATCACGCCGAGACGGAGCCGACGTAAGGCTTTTCACTTTTGCCTTTTGACCTTTGCGATTTGCCTTTTGACTTGCTTTTGGGACTCTCACCAATGAGCTTCCAACTTCGTACCGACCCCCTCACCCCCCGCCTTGCGGTCCCCCCTCTCCCCCAAGGGGGCGAGGGAAAATGAATCGTTAGTTTGGCGTCGCATCCGTGATCGTTCACGAGCAGAACCATGTTTGCCACGCGACTCGTCTGCTAATTTGGACAGCAGTGCCCAAATTTAGACCTTGACACGCCCGTACAACTCATCTAGTGTATCGATATACTAGTACACTTTAATGATGATCTTCCGTCTCAATCCGTCGTCCGGCGTCCCCATCTACCTCCAGCTTATGGAGCAGATCAAGCACGCCATTGAAACCGGCGCACTCCGGGCGGGCGACCAGCTTCCCACCATTCGGAAATTATCGGAAGACCTGGTGATGAACCCCAACACGGTGGTGCGGGCCTACCGCGAGCTTCAGCACGAAGGAATCATCGAGTTAAAGCACGGCTCGGGAGCCTTCGTGAGCGAATCGGTTGCGGGCCAAACCCGGGTCACGCGCAAGGCTCAGACCATTGTGCAGTCGGCCCTGGAGCGCCTCATGTCTCTCGGCCTTACGGATGACGAGGCAAGGCGGCTCTTTGAAAACGAGTTGGCGCTGCTCCACGCGGAAACAAAACCTGAAGGAGGAAAGAATGGCTGACGCGGTCATAGAAACGCAGGGGCTGCAAAAATCATTTAAAGGCCATGAGGCATTAACCGGGCTCAATCTTAACGTGCCTGCCGGAAGCATCTACGGCTTCCTCGGCCGGAACGGCGCGGGGAAAACCACCACCATCAAGCTCCTGATGGGTTTCCTGAAACCAAACAGCGGCACTGCCTGTGTCTTCGGCTTCGCCGCTACGGACGCTGCCGCGAGTGTGGAAATCCGGCGGCGCGTCGGCTTCGTTACCGAGGACAAGGATTTGTATCCGTTCATGACCGTGCAGCAAATCATCCGCTTCACTCGAAGCTTCTTTCCCAAGTGGCGGGATGATTTACAACAGCGATACCTGAAGCTGTTCGATCTCCCGCCCAAGCGCAAGATTTCCGCCCTCTCCAAAGGCATGAGATCGAAGCTGATGCTTCTGCTCGCAATCTCGCATGGCGCTGAGCTTCTGATCCTGGACGAGCCCGCTGATGGCCTGGACCCGGTCGCCGTGGAAGACATGCTGCGCGAACTGGTTGCGCTGGCCGCGGCAGAGGGAACCACGATTTTCTTCTCCTCGCACCACCTGGAAGAGGTGGAACAGATCGCCGACCACGTCTGCATCATTGATCGAGGTGCCGCAATTGTTGCCGGTTCGCTCGACGACCTGAAGGCGCAGTATCAACGGCTACGAATCGTATTGGGCGAGGATCTACAATCTCCGGTTCGATGGCTTGACGGAGCCGAGCGGGTCCGCCAGGAAGGACGCACGGTGGAAATCCTCGCCAGCCGCAATGTGGACGCCATTCTGAACCAGGCACGGTCCTTGCCCGGGGCTTCGGTCGAGTGCTTTCCGGTCACTTTGAAAGAGATCTTTATGGAACACGCGAGGAGGAACTAAATGCTTTGGTACAAAAGCTGGCTTGAAACGCGGTTCCGTGTTTGGTTCGTACTTGTGATAGTTCTCTTCACAATGGTTCTTGTTTTACGGCAGGTCCATCATTCCCTTTCCCATGCGGCCGTCGAAAACCTCCTCACCTCTTTGACACTTTACCTGTCACTAATCCCGGTGATGCTAGCGGGAGCGGGCATCAAGACGCAACCCCTTCTTAGAACGACCAAGGGCCTTCATGGATCCATGTACTTTACGCTTTCCCTGCCGGTCAGCCGTCTCCGGCTACTGGCAACAAGGGGGGGACTTGGGATGTTAGAGACCGCCGGGGTTTTTGCGGCCCTGTCCTGCATGGCGTGGTTTGCGTTTCCGGTGGTCCGGGTACACCTCTCCAGCTCAGATTTGTTTGCCTACTGGGTGACCGTTTCAATATGTGTTTCCGCTTTCTACTCACTATCAGTATTACTCGCTACCTTTTGGGATGACCTGTGGCAGATATGGGGAAGCGCTATCGTGATTCTGATCCTTCGGTGGCTTTCCACGGAGGTCGCTGTCCCGTCGTCCTTAAATATCTTCCGAGCCATGGGGGCAGCATCACCGCTCTTCACGCATACGTTCCCATGGGCAAGCATGGGAATTTCGCTCGGCGCCGCGGCGATCCTATTTTTCGCTGCGATGAGAGTGGTGCAAACGCACGATTATTAGAAGGCTAAGCTGGTGGCGCGGAGTAATCCGTCAGCCGACGGATTACTCCGCGGCTTTTAAATCGTGAATATTGGAAACCCAATTTAATGCCCTGGATGAGGTGGTGGTTCAGTTTGATGTAGAGGCGGCTTTACGCCGCCATGTGGCGAGGTAAACTCGCCGCTACGCCCCCAATCTGCACCGATGCCCTGAAGGGGCAGCGCTGCCCGAGCACTTGGAGGTAGACCATGATGCGAAATGTTCCTGGCTTCATCTTTGTAATGATTCTGTATACCGCCAGTGCCGGAGCGCAATCCCCGGCAAACTCTCCTGTTCTGCCGGACTCCGAAATTCGGAAGATTCTCGTCGAGCGTATCGATACCTTCCACCAGGGAGTTGGAATCGTGGTGGGCGTGATCGAACCACAGGGGCGCAGGATTGTGACTTACGGGAGCCTGAATCAGGGTGACTCCCGGCCCCTCACCGGCGACACAATTTTTGAAATCGGCTCGGTGACCAAGGTATTCACGTCGCTGCTGCTGTCGGACATGGTTCAGCGCGGCGAGGTCACGCTCTCGGACCCCGTGGCCAAATATCTTCCTGCCAGCGTTAAGGTGCCGGAGCGCGGAGGGCGCGTCATCACGTTGGTGGACCTTTCCACCCACACTTCCGGCCTGCCGCGGGGGCCCTCCAATTTTCACCCCAAGGATCCGGCCAATCCCTATGCGGATTACACCGCGGAAGACCTTTTCCAATTCCTTTCCAGCTACCGCCTGACGCGGGACATCGGCTCGCAATTTGAGTATTCCAACCTGGGAGGCGGTCTGCTGGGGCAGGCACTGGCCCGCCGTGCCGGGACAGACTATGAGGCGCTGGTACACGCCCGCATCACCGGCCCACTTGCCATGACGAGCACCGGCAACACCCTGACGCCGGAAATGAAAGCGCGCCTTGCGGTGGGGCACAACGCCCAACTGAAATCCGTCCCGAACCAGGACGTGCTGGCGCTGGCGGGCGCCGGCGGGTTGCGGTCGAGCGCCAACGACATGCTCACTTTTCTTGCGGCCAACCTTGGCTACGTGAGGTCGCCGCTGGGCCCTGCGATGGCCTCAATGCTATCCGTGCGCCGTCCAACTGGCCCGCCACCACTGGATGATATCGGCTTGGCCTGGTTCATCAACAAGGCGTTGGGCCATGAGATAGTCTGGCACAGCGGCGGCACGGGCGGGTATCGATCCATCATCGGATATGACGCGAAAACGGGGGTGGGGATCGTCGTGTTGTCGAACGCAGGCACGGAGGCCGGCATTGAAGACATCGGAATGCACTTGCTGGACTCGCGCATACCTTTGCTTCCGGCACCGAGAGAGCACAAGGAGATTTCCGTCGATCCGAAAATCTTCGACGGGTACGTAGGTCGATACCAACTGGCGCCGAACTTTATTCTCACTGTCACACGGGAGGCTAACGGGCTCTTTACCCAGACTACCGACCAACCCAAGGTTCAGGTCTTCCCGGAGAGTCAGCGCGACTTCTTTCTCAAGATCGCCGACGCACAGATCACCTTTTGGACCGATTCGAACGGGCGCGCCACCAGCGTGACCTTGCACCAGAACGGCCACGACATGAAAGCCAAGCGGATCGAGGGAGATGTCCCGCCCGCCGCGGCGCCGAAGGAGCATAAAGAGATAACCATTGATCCGAAGATCTTCGATGGATACGTGGGCCAATATCAACTGGCGCCAAACTTCATCCTGACCGTCACCCGCGAAGGGGACCAACTCTTTACCCAGGCCACCGGCCAGGCCAAGGTGCAGGTTTTTCCCGAGAGCCAGAAGGACTTTTTCCTCAAGGTGGTCGATGCCCAGATTACCTTTGAGACCGATTCGAGCGGCCGCGCCACCAGCCTGACCCTGCACCAGAACGGCGCCAATATGCCGGCCAAACGGATTCCATGAGGTCGTGTTCCCGCGCGGTCACATGGCCGGACGATAAGTAGTTTCGGCCGTTGGAGGAATGGGCTTTTTTCATACGTGCATCCCCAATTCGAAGCGACTGAAGCTCGCCTGAAGGTTACGTTTTTGCAAAGAAGCGGGATAGCACGGATGTTACAGATGCAGGACTGACAGCCCCGGAACTTCTCCAAAGTGGCGGATATTTGACGTGCCTACACTGTAACCAAGTTGGAGTGCGGTCACGCCGATTAAGAGATCAGGAAGAGCGAATTTCAATCCCTGCGCCTGACTTTCTCCATCGAGTTGTCCAGCGCGGAGAGCGATCGCCACAGTGACCGGGTAGACGGGCATCGCACGGATCAGCTCTTCGATGAATGTTTGGCGCTTTAATCGTCGTGATGGAGTGTCCGCGCGAGCTGCTCCGTGCGCCAACTCGATTATCGTTACTACCGAGATGCCGACCTCGGATTCTCCGATGTTTTCGCGGATGGCGATCAAAACCTGGCGCGCATTCTTGCCCTGACGTTCGGCAGCGATTAAGACACTGGAGTCGAGGATTAGTCCCATGTCGGCGGGTTTAGCGGCTCGCGATGCGCTTCAACGGCCGCCGCTACGTCCCGGGCAAAGTCCGGGTCAACGGTAGCGGTCGAGTCTTCAGGAAGCAGCGCGATGCATTCTGATATTGTGCGGGGCCCCTGTTCGGCGGGGTGGAGAACCGCAACGGGCCGGGAGCCCTTCTCAATAATGACTTCTGCCCCAGCACGCACGTGCACCAGGAGCGCCGCGACATTGGTGACGGCGGCTTCTTCTTCCGAGATGTGGATCACGTGTCTTTCCATGTTTCTATTATACACCTGTGGGAATTGGATCACGTGTCTTCCTATGAACATGACGGACTGCTTTACTGGACGATGGGCACTCCGACTGACGAAGGATCCATCATCAACAGGTGCAGGAAAGAAAGCTCATACGAATGGCGACTGAGGAACGGCACGTTGCCATAGCCGCACTTCGGCAACGGGGGCTGGCATGCGAGCGCAGCCATGCGATCACCAGCTTGCCGATTCGAACCAAATCGCAGGGTTCCGCTCGCCCTGCGCCAGCCCCCCGTAATGCGCGTTGAGGATTAATTCTATAGGGGGAACTGGACGGCTGGAAGCGATCTGAGCTTATAAGAATGGATTCTTGATTTTCAAATTCCCGATGCGTTGGCCAGATTGAAGATCTTCACTGTAGAGCAAGCGTAGCGCCCGGCGGCACGCCGTAGCTAGGTTCGCTCGGCCTTCGGTGATGTGGCAGTTTCGAGCTGGCTGGCGGCCTTTATCAATACTCGCAGGGCTTGGTTGACGGACTCCGAGTCGCGGAACACCGCAGCTACATCGGAATCAAGCAGCACAACGTTCGTACCCTCCCTGTACTGCTGGTAGTATTTGCCGCGAACGCCCCCGCGCAGATCGTACTCCGGCCTCATCTCGTCAGCCCCGATTTGATCATTCTCCGGACTCATATTGTTTCCTTTCGGCGGGGGTCACGTCCCGCGCGCTGAAAATCCTAACCCGCCCATCTCTGTCGGTGTGCGCGACGATGATCAAACGCTGGCGTTGTGACAGACCTGTTGTCAATAACCTCCGCTCTTCCTGCGAATGGTCCGGATCGTCGATCGTCACCGCCAGCGGATCACCAAAAACGGTGGACGCCTCGTCGAATGAGATCCCATGCTTGATAAGATTTTTGTGCGCCTTCTCGGGATGCCATTCGAATTGCACCCTACCAGCCTATCATGCTGAGGGAGCAGATTCGAGGGGGATTTCGCTTCCTCAAACTCGTTCTGAAATAGGCAAAAGCGCGCCCCCTCCGCCGGAGAGTCTCGCTCCACCGCTGGAAATAGAGGTCGACCGAGCCCCAAGACAAGCAAGCGTAACGCGAACCGATTCTTAAGTCGCCGTTTTTTGTTGTCGCTCGGGGGGAACTGGATGGCTGGAGGCGATCTGAGCTTACAAGAATGGATTCTTGATTTCCAAATTCCCGATACGTTGGCCGGATTGAAGGTCCTCACTGTAAAGGATTCTGCATTCACCTTCGATTGCCGCGGCAACGATCAGGGAATCGTACCAGGAAAACCGGAACTGGGCGCTGAGGCGGAGGGCTTCTCCGTAAAGCGCCGGGGAAGAATGGACGGCCAATAATGGGCGAAAAACCGTGGACAGATACTGTTCCGCGTCGGAGATGGCCATGGGTTGCGCAAAGCGCCGCAGGGCCACGTTGAAAAATTCCTGAACGACTTGGTAGCTGACGATTCCCTTGCGGGTTTCTACCGCGGCGCGGATCAATTGCAAGGCGCGGCGGGCTTTTACAGGGGCAGTTCGATCAAAGCAGTATACAAAGACGTTGGTGTCAAGGAAGAACTTACCGTTCATTCATTTCGTCCCGGGTAAAGTGGCGGCCCGCTTTGACATGGCCTAAGCGTTTCATCAAGCTGTCCACTTCGCGCGCACTTCCCCCCTGCGCCGTATACTGCAAAAGCCACTTGCGAAACGCCGCATTGAGAGTCTCGCGTTGAGCGCGGGCGATAAGCCGCGCCTGCTCAATCAGGTCTTCATCCGCACTGAGGGTAATGTTCTTCATACGAATCCAGTGTACACGAAAATCGTGTACCGTTCAATTCTGAATTCAGGTACTCTAGCGCGGACCCAAGGAACAGATTCGCACTGTGTTCCTCTTTGGTGTTAAAACGAGACAACCGGAGGAACTCACTGAAGCCGCTCGCTGCCTACTGCCTTCTGCCTACAGCCCACTGCCTACAGCCCACTGCCTACTGCCTACTGTTCCTTTGTGTCCCAGAAAGATAATGTGGTGGGGGCCGCCTTTTTTCAGGCGAGCCCGGACGCGTTCCACCTGGATGGTGAACCCGGCATAGCGCAGGCGCTGCTCGAATTTTCGATCCTCGCGTGCAGACCAGACGGCCAGCACTCCGCCCGGTTTGAGAGCCGCAAACGCAGCGGCAACTCCGCGATTGTCGTAGAGTCCGGCGTTGTCGGAGGAGGCAAACGGGGCTGGGCCGTTGTCCACGTCGAGGAGCACGGCATCGAACCTGCCGCGGCTGGAACAGAGCGAGACCCGGACGTCCCCCACCTCGACCCGCACGCGCTTATCCTTCAGCGGATGTCCCGCCAGCGGCCCCAGCGGCCCACGGTTCCACTCCACCACGGCGGGCAAAAGCTCGGCAACGACAACGATTGCGTCCGGCGGGAGAAAATCGAGCGTGGCGCGCAGGGTGAAGCCCATTCCGAGGCCGCCGACCAGGATGCACGGCTGCGCCAGCGTGCGCGCCCGCCCGCAGGCAAGTGTGGCCAGTGCTTCCTCCGAGCCATGCATGCGGCTCGACATCAGGCTCTTGCCGTTGGCCAGAATCACGAATTCGGTGTCGCGACGGATAAGCTTCATGTCCGTTCCGTCGGGAGTGACCGTCTCGCCGAGAAGATCCAGAGGTTTCACGAGTGGTATATCACAGGAGAGGGGAACTTAAGTCAACCACGAATGTGGGAAGAAAGCGGGTAGTGCGGAGTAATCCCACCTGGAGCGGGATTACTCCGAGGCTTTCTTTCATGGGCGTGGGGCGAACTATCCTGACTGTATAAAACGTGTCATCGTTTGAGCCTGCGTTTCGCGCAGTTAGCTTGGATGCGATGCGTGTTCCCGCCACGGGATTCCATTTGCGTTCCACCAGCAGGGCGAGCCGCAGCTCCGCTGCCTGGTAGTCCCGAGCCCAGAGTTTTACAACGACCGGAGTGCGGCGGAGATGGGCCGAAGCGCCGCGTGAATGGCCGGGAGCAAGCCACCCACCACTCCCATTCCCAGCGCGAAGACAATTCCCCCGACTAGCAGGCCGGGCGTAATTTTAAACGCGAAGGCCATGTGCGAGAAGGTCTGCCAGTTCATGGAGCCGGTGGTGAAGCCGTTGAGTGGCAGGACCGCCGCGCAGCCAATGGCGCCGCCCACCAGGGAAATCAGCACGGCCTCAATCAGAAAAGAGAAGACCACTGCGACCGCGCCGAAACCCAGAGCCCGCATTACGGCAATTTCCCGCCCTCGTTCAGAAACGGCGGAATACATGGTATTCAGCGCACCGAAGACGGCGCCAATGCCCATAACCACCGCAACGAGCCCACCCAGCACGGTGATAAGGCGCGTCATGGTCTGCGACTGCTTGGCGTAGTAATCAATTTCGCGGGTCACATCAACGTCAAGGCGAGGGTCTTTGCTGACCGCATCCTTGAAATTCTGGAAGGCGTCGGGCGAAGAAAGATGAACGGTGGCGGATTGGAAGATATTATTCGGACGCTTGTAAACGTCATCGAGGACGCGGCCGTCGCACCAAACCTCGGAATCGAAGGCCGAGCCGCCGGCGTCAAAAACCCCCACGATAGTCCATCCCCCGCCGCCGAAGCGCACTTGATTCCCGACGGTCAGGCCGGAATAGCTATTCGTGGCATAGCGGCCCACGACCAATTCGGAAAGACCCGGGTTGAACATGCGTCCCTGGATAATCCTGACGTTCCGGCGCACGGTGAGGACGTTGGGCGAAACGCCGCGGATTTGCACGTTGGCGTCCGTGCCGGTGGAGCGCAGAGGGAAGGGAGCGACCACCACGACTTCCGAAGTCACCAGAGGATCGCCGTTCACGCGTGCCACGCCCGGTTCATCCTGCAGGATCTTTACCGTATCCAGCGTAACGCCGCTCATCATTTCGGACGTGGCGCCGGCCCGCATGACGATGGCATTGTCATACGAACCCGATGAAACCAGGGTGGCGCGGAACCCACGGGCCAAAGAGAGCATGGCAACAAACACGCCGACGGTTCCGGCAATGCCCAACACGGCCACGATGGAAGAGGTCCAACGGGCCTTCACGCTGCGGAGGTTGTAGACGATTGGAATGGCCATAGTTAATTTTAGATTTCCGATTTTGGATTTTCGATTAACGAGCCAACCATGATTAGTTTCCGATTTCCCGATTTCCGATTTTGGATTGATGGGCCAGCCATGATCAATCTCCGCATTCCCGATTTTAGCGCGGCACTCGCCGGGCTATGAAGTTCTCCTCAATCCAAAATCCAAAATCGAAGATCCAAAATCTTCAGATTCGCCTAAACGCTGCCACCACGCGCAAACGCATGGCGCCGATACCTGGCAGCAGGCCGCTGGTCGCTCCCACCAACAGGGCGAAGCCGAGGCCAGACGCCAGCATCGATTTGGACAGGATAAGGTTGGGCAGCATGCCGCTTAGGGCCGCGCCCAGTGCGGGAATGGCAAGCATGGCCAGGCCCAGGCCCAAAAGTCCACCGAACAGCGCAATGACCAGCGCTTCGGCGAGCACCAGAAAAAGTACAGAGCCATCCTTAAACCCGATGGCCTTGAGGATGGCGAGTTCGCCAGTGCGCTCGCGTACGGAAATCGCCATGGTGTTGCCCGTGACCAGAAGCAGGGTGAAGAAGACCACGCTGCCGATGACCAGGATAAGTACTTCGATGTTGCCAAACTGTTTCACCCAGCTTGCGGCGAAGGCGGATTCAGTTTCAGTTTTCGTTTCGTAGGGGGAGTTGGCGAAGTCAGCGTCAATGACCTTGGCCACGCGGACGGCGTCATCC
>CAYTMD010000080.1:0-17419 GCA_964438685.1 uncultured Acidobacteriota bacterium | reverse complement strand
AAAAGTGGCGTTTTTTCGAAAAGCAAGAGGCTCAAAATTTGCGTCATGGAGTGCAGGTTGAGTCCGAGGTTTAGGCGCTTGCGGACGATGGCCAGCAGCACGTAAACGGCGATGGCGATCCAGATTTGAGTTTTCACGGCATTGGGTGAGAGGCCGTAGAATTTCTTGATGTGGAGATGCTGTTTGATCCACTTGAAGAACAATTCGACCTGCCAGCGACACTTGTAGAGCTTGGCGATGATGAGCGCGGGCAGAAAGAAATGGTTGGTCAGGAAGATAAGGACCTTGTCGGTTTCGGCGTCGTGGTAGCGAATGCGACGCAAGGGTTGGGGATAGGACTTGGCCGGATAAAAGCTTTTCAGGCGAATGGTCTGGTCGCAACGGAGGCCCGTCGTCTTGTCGATGGGAAGCGAGCCGAGGCGACGAAAAGCAAAATCCTTGCGGGCGCGGGTGACGAAGAAAGCGCGCGCCTGGTCGAGCGCATAGAGACGGGAAAAATCCAAGTAGCCGCGGTCCATCAGGTAAATGCCGCCGGGTTCGAGAAGAAGTTCGTCGAGAGTGTGAATCTCGTGGATTTTCGCGGGTTTGACCGCGATGAAGGCAGGAATGTTGCCCTGCAGGTCGAGCAGAGTATGCATCTTGACGGCAGCATTTTGGGCGCGATAACGTGCCCAGGGAAAAAGCGCCAGGCAGAGATCGATGGTGGTGGAATCGAGCGCGTAGACGGTCTGTTGCAACTCCACCCCCAAGTTTTCGTCGGCGTACAAGGAGCGCGCCATGGCGATCAGCACTTGCGCCAGGTCGGCGTAAATCCGATAGTCGCGCAATTCGTTGGCGTCGGCAAGGGTGCTGCGCGAAACGTGGCCGCGAACCCCGGAGTGATACAGTCGAGGCCCCAAGGCACGCAGGCAAATTTCGATCTCGCGCAAACTCTCGCGCCCGGTCAGTTGCGCAAAAGCCATACAGAGAAATTGGTCCCAGCAAGTGAAGGTGCTGACTTTGTAGTTGCCGCCATAACGATTCACACAGCGGCGAAACTCGTGCGGGGGAATGAAATCCATCAACTGCGCGAAGACCGTTTTGCCTGCCTGCATGCGTCGCCCCCTCCTGTGGAGCCGACCCAGCATGGCCAAAAAGGCATTCAGAATTCAAATCGAAAACGGTTCGTTTCATCGGCAAACTCATGAATGAAAATAGCTTAGTGAAATTCCGAAATTCAATGACCGGACAGTTCTGGTAAGTGACCAGTGACGAGTAACAAGAACCATTCCAGCGATGGCCGGAATGGTTTGCTCGTCACCAGCCACTAGTCACTTGTCACTGCTTTTAGGAGGTGGCGTCATGCCTATTGATTTTACCGGCCGGCAAGTGGAAATCAGTCCTGACCTGCGCAGCTATACACAGGACCGTCTTAAGAAAATCGTACGCCTTCTGGGTGAAGATTTTGATCTGCACGTTATCCTCACCGCGGAAAAGCACCGGCGGATCGCGGAACTCACCCTGAAATTTCGCCAGCACACGGTGGTAGGCGTGGAAGAAACCGCCGACATCCGCATCTCCATTAACGGGGCAATCGACAAACTTGCCCGTCAGGCCGTGCGGCTGATGGAACGCCGCCGCACCACCAAGCGCCGGCCCAAACCCACCGCCGCCGTCGTTCTGAACGTCCTGGGAATAGGAGAGGTTGAGCACGACGAGCACCGCATCGTGCACTCTGAGCGCGTTCCCCTAAAACCCATGCCCGTCGAAGAAGCCATCGACTCTCTCGACCGCTCGCGCGCCGGCGCCGTCGTGTTCCGCAACCCCGACACCGAACGCGTCAACGTGATCTACCACCGCCCCGACGGTCATTTGGGGCTGATTGAGCCGGAATCGTAAAGGCAGTGGACAGTCGTTAGTGAGCGCCTTGCGCGTGCCCCGGCGAGCTACGATTGCGAGATAGAATGCAATCGGCAGCAAGTGGAAGGCACTCAACACCCTGTGCGAGTCGTGGTGAGCCGGATAGGCGATCGGCAGTCGTGAATCTGGAATTCTGAACCTGGAATCCGCCATGCACAGTTTTCCGGAGGTGTAGGGTGGCCATGCCTCGGCGGCAGTAGCCTCTTTTATTCTCATCTGTATTTATTTTCGCTCACATTTAATGGTAATATTCTGTGTCGGATAAGAATGCATATCATTGCTTTCTCATCCACGGTCAATGCATAACAGAATAAGCGTGTAATTATGGTTACATATGAGAATATTCCGCGACCGCTCCCTCTGATTCGATATGCTGAAACCTCCCCTTTGTTCAGTCTCGACGACCTCCGTAAGCGCTACGGCAATCGAGCCAGCGACAGGTCCCTCAGCAACATAGTTCACCGGTTGAAGCGCCAAGGGCGTATACGCTCGGTCGCCGCAAGGGTCTATTCGGGCGGTCTGAGCGGCACGCCGTTCAATCGCTTTGCCCTCCCTGCCAAGTTGCGCCCGGATGCGGTTATAGCCTTCCATTCCGCATTGGAGTTCGCGGGCGTGGCAAATCAAGTGTTCCAAGTTACCTACTACGTGGCGCGCCGGCCAGGGCGGGATGTTACTTACGATGGCGTCACATTTCATCGAGTTTCTCCTTTCACCCGGTTACTCCAAGCAAGGCATGAAGAGTTGCTCGTGGAAACCCAGGGGGGCATCCGTTCTACGACACGCGAGCGTTCTCTTGTCGATTGCCTTGCTTCTCTGGAATACAGTGGCGGGGTTGAAGAACTGGACCGATGCCTCGCCGCGTTTCCCTCATTTGATTTCGATGCTGCCTTCGAGTATTTGCGGCTGCTTAAGCACCCCTGGCTTTATTCGCGGCTCGGTTACATGCTTGACCGCCATGCCGCGAAGCTCTACTTCCTGCCGAAGTATCGGGACAAATTTCTGCGTCGCGTCGCCCGCGGAGTGGTCTACCTGGAGAAGAAGGAAACGGGACAGCGCTGGATCCCTGCCTGGAATTTGATGGCTCCCTTGGCGCTCGCGGATGCATCTCCGGAAGGCGTGAGGACATGAAGCTCGCCGCGGATGTTCTAACTTGGCTCAGGGCCCCAGAAAAGAGATACTGGACGCGGATTAACCACTGCTGCGAGAGGCCATTGCGGAGCACGTCAGGAGGGTGAATGTTGAAGGCCCACGGCCCGAACTGCAATGACTGCGCCTCGGGAAATGCTTGATTTTCGCTTTTTATTCACCTATTCTTCAAGAAGACACAGCAAACGGCCGATAAGAGGTGTGGGGAGAATTTTGTGGTGTTGAAGGTACAGCCATTATCGACCTTGGATTATCCACAGTCTGAGCTTGTGTTCGGCTTGGTCTACGCCGCAGGGACAAATGACAAGCCGATACTTCATGCTTTGGAGGATCACATCAAGACCTTTGGGTATAAGCCTAATCCAATTCGCTTGAGCGATTATCTCAAAGGCCTCGTAAAGAAGCTCAGATTGGGAGTTGACCTTGAAGACTCCTCAGAATTCGTGCGCATTAATTCGCATATGGATGCCGGCAACAAAGTGCACATGAAATCCAATAGGGGGGACTTTCTAGCGCTCCGAGCGTGCGCTCAGATAGGCAGTGAACGTAAAGCACGAAATAATATGCCGATGCCCATTCCAAAGACTGTGCATATTTTGCTTTCACTGAAACGGCCTGAAGAAGTTAATGCACTTCGACGAATATATGGCCCAGGTTTCTTTTTGGTTGGAGTTTTCGCAACCGAAGAAGAGAGACTTAAGTTTCTCATGGAGGATAAATCCATACCGCGGGCAGAAGCCGAAAAACTAATCCAGCGAGATGAAGAGGAGACGGAAGAGTTCGGCCAGCGTACGCGCGACACATTCTATATGGCCGATGTCTTTGTTCGCTTAACCGCGAAGGAGTTCAAGCAGCAGTTGTGGCGGTTCATGGATTTAGTATTTGGACACCCGTTCATGACACCTACGCCTGATGAGAACGCGATGTTCTTAGCTTATGCAGCTTCAACCCGCTCTGCTGCATATTCCCGGCAGGTTGGGGCGGCAATAACATCCAATTCTGGAGAGATTATCGGAGTCGGCTGTAATGACGTCCCTCAAGCCGGAGGAGGATTATATTGGCCGGATAAGTTCGACCAAAGAGATCATGTTTTCAAGTACAAGGATGTGATCGGGGTTGACTCTAATGCGGCCTGCCGGGATGAAATCATCAACGATATCATGGATCGGCTCAGGCCCGAGATTTCGAAGGAGAAGAGACTGGAGAAAGGGAAGTATCTGCTGAAAGGAAGCCCAATTCTCGACATAACTGAGTATGGACGAGCCGTTCATGCAGAGATGGAAGCGATCCTCGCGTGCGCAAGGGCAAGTGTCAGCCCAGTGCATGGTACCCTGTACACAACTACTTTTCCATGTCATAACTGTGCGCGGCACATAATTGCGGCCGGCATAGAAAGAGTCGTTTACATCGAGCCTTACTCAAAGAGTCGAGCCAAGGTCTTGCACAGCGATTCGATAAGGTCACTTGGAGAAATGGATGATGATTCCCATGTAGACCCGCCGCCTCCTCTTAAGGTAAAGTTCGAACCGTTCGTAGGGATTGGACCACGGCGCTATTTTGATTTGTTTTCATTAAGGCTGAGCACCGGATTCCCTAAGGAGAGGCGGACCAAGACTGGAACGGCTAGGGCGTGGGAAAAGAAAGAAGCTCGCATCCGTGTTCCGATGCTGCCAACATCATATCTTGCGCGTGAGAAGCTTGCCGTTGAAGAAATCGCACAGACGTTGAAAACGCTGGGAGGAAATTAGGATGGCACAGAGCAAATCAATTGGTTCAAGGCAGGACGATCGATTTTGGGATTATGTGGATAAGACTTCGCGCGAAGTGGCTAGTTGGCCAGATTGGATGAAGGGCGGAATCCAAACCCAGTCGTGCGCGCCTTCCGAAGTTTCGAAGTTGCGATCTACTGAGGTCAAGGAGGACCCAGGTTCTAAGAAAAGCTGAGCGTGTCGCGAGGAAAGGGAGGGCTGCGGTCAGTGAAGTCCTGAACACAGCCTTTTCTAATGTCCTGTGCCTTAGTAGCAACCACACCTCACAAGGTCCTAACCCCGAATCCCGAATCCCCCCCCACAAATCCTCTTCATAATTCCCGCTTCCTAATCCATAATTCCCCTGACGGCTGGCAAGGGATTCCAGACGCCGTACATCGGACTACGAATAATGGGCCTCAGGCCACAGACTCTCCCATGAAGAAAAAAACTTCCGTGAAGAAGGGCACTAAACAGTTTGTCCTCATCACCGGGATGAGCGGTTCGGGAAAGGCTTCGGTTCTGAAGTCTTTTGAAGATCTTGGCTACCACTGCGTGGACAATCTTCCTTTCGACCTGATCCTGAAATTTGCCGAGATGTGTCAGCAACCCGGCGCCACCATTGACCGCGCCGCGGTTGTGGTGGACATTCGCGGCGGCGAAGCGCTGAGCCAACTCCCCACGCATTATCGCGACCTTGTGCACAACAAGGTCTTGCATCCATCACTGGTTTTCCTGGAAGCGTCAGACAAGGCGCTGATCCGCCGCTTTGAAGAGACGCGCCGACCGCATCCCCTGGGACGCGACTTGCCCGTGCGCGAGGGCATCCGCCTGGAACGCATGTTGCTAAAGCCCATGCGCCAGCTTGCCAACGTGGTGATTGACACCACGCGATTAAACGTCCACGAACTGCGCGACTTGATACAAATCCGTTTTGGCGGACTCGCGGCGCGCCACTCCATGCTGATTTCGACCGTCTCGTTCGGCTACCGTTTCGGCATTCCGCCGGATGCCGACCTGGTGTTTGACGTACGCTTTCTGCCCAACCCCAACTTTGTTCCCCGGTTGAAGAATAAGACCGGGCGCGACGCTGGTGTGAGCCGCTTCATGAATTCCTATCCGCAAACGCAGGAATTCATGAGCCGGCTGATGAACTTGCTTCTCTATTTGCTGCCGCAGTACGTCCGGGAGGGAAAGAGTTATCTCACCATCGCCATTGGCTGCACGGGCGGCCGGCACCGCTCCGTTTACCTGGCGGAACAGGTGGGCGCCACACTGGTACGCGAAGGGTATAAGGCCAAGGTTTCGCACCGGGACATTGGGCGAACGTGAAAAACCGGCGCCGGGTACCAGGGGTTAGAGAGCATCAATAAATCATGAATCCGGAATTATGAAATCGCCATCAACCAGCCCGGCAGGCGAACTCCTGATGCTGCGGCTGGTTGCTCCGTGCTGGAGTTCCTCACTCGAGCGGCAACTTCAGGAGTTGGAGCCAGGAGGGATTCTCCTGGCGGGCCCGCTGCCCCATTCTCCCGACACCCTCTATGAATTGCTTGGCGGGATTTCTCGAAGCCTGCCCGCGCCACCCATCCTGGCCTTGGAAGCGGAGGGCGGCGCGGACCCGCTCAATGTCTTGCTGCCTCGTCTGCCTTCGCCGAGGGCTGCTGCGGAAAAGGGCGTTGCCAGTGTGGGGCGGCTCGGTGAATTGATCGGCGAGGCCTTGAATCTTCTGGGGCTCAATACCTGTTTTGCGCCGATTCTCGATTTGACGTCACCGTTCACCGAAAAAACACTGTGTGGGAATACGTTTGGCGGCGACCCGCACGGGGTGGCTCAGTGCGGAGCGGCGTTTGTGCAGGGTCTCTCTCGCCACAAAATTCTGGCGTGTGGGAGACATTTCCCCGGCCTTGCCAGTGTACCGCCGGTCGGTGACAAAGAATTGCCGATCAGCGGTCGGTCGATGGCCGACCTTTGGCGTTCAGACCTTGTCCCCTACCGTGAATTGTTGTCACAGCTTCCCCTTGTCCTGATGAGTACCGCTGCTTATAAGGCATATGATCCTGATTACCCTTGCTCCGCTGCGCTCTCAGCGGGAGTTGTGGGAGGATTGCTTCGCGCCAAGCTTGGATATCGCGGTGTGGTAGTGGCCCCGCACCTTGAATCGCAGCCCATTCGTGGAGCCCTGGATTTTGGCCGCGCGGCGATTCAATCCCTCAGCGCCGGATGCGACATACTGCTGGTTGAAAAGGACGAATCGTGGCAGGCAATGCGGCGGCGGATTGACGAAGACCTTGCATCAGGGGAGCTTTCGCGCGAGCGGCTGGAGCAGTCCGTGGGGCGTATTCGGGCGTTGAAAAAAGGCTGGTCGCCACCGAAAGGTCCATTTTCAAGTAAAGCATGGGGACGGCTGGCGCGGTCGTTTGAGGAGTTCAAGACGGGATGAACTGGAACTTATAGCCCTCGCCTCTTTGGGGGAGAGGGCAAACATCAGGTAGGGGCGTGGTCGCCCAAAACGAGCCTTTTCCTTCTCCTGTGGGGGAGAAGGAGGGGGCCCCACGCTTTGTAAGTGGTGGGGCTGAGGTACGATGCCGGATGAGGGGTCTCTTCCCGGCCCCTTTGAGGGGCCAAGCGTTTAGAGTCCCCGGCTCTGCCGGGGGATCCTTACTCGCGTAATTAGGAGCAAAATGGTGTCTGACCAATCGTCGCGCGGTGCGCGCATGGTGGTGGGTTTAATCTCCGGGACGTCGATGGACGGCATTGACGCGGCGCTGGTTCGCATCTCCGGCCCCGCCTCGCAACCGCGCGTGCGCGTGTTGGCATTTGAGACGCTTGCTTACTCGGCTGCGGTACGCCAAACAGTTCTGCGCATCGCCACCGGCGAGGCGGCGACGGCGGGCCAAATCAGCCAACTCAATTTTCTTCTGGGAGAACTTTTTGGCGAAGCGGCTTTACGCGTCTGCCGTAAGGCCCGCGTCTCACCTTCGCGGCTGGGGGCAATCGGCTCACACGGCCAGACCATTTATCATCAGGGCGCGCCAACCCGCGAAGATGGCAGAAAGATTATCAGCACGCTGCAAATTGCCGAGCCTTCCGTGATCGCTGAGCGCACGGGCGCGCCGGTAGTCGCGGATTTTCGCACTGCCGATATGGCTGCGGGCGGCCAGGGCGCGCCGCTGGTGCCCATGGTGGATTACCTGCTTCTGCGCGATGCCCGCAACGGAACCGTGGCGCTGAATATCGGCGGCATTGCCAACTTCACCGTGATACCCGCCGCATCGAAACCCGAACAAGTCTTCGGGTTCGACACCGGTCCGGGAAACATGATTATCGACGGGCTGGTGCGGCATTTTACCAAGGGGAAGAAGACCTATGATGCGGGAGGGAAGTGGGCGGCAAAAGGGAAAGTGATCGAACCTCTGCTCGAAGAGATGTTGCGACTTCCCTTCTTCAAGAAGCGGCCACCCAAAAGCGCGGGACGGGAGCAGTTTGGACAGCAGTTTATTCAGCAGTTCTTCCTCGACCACCAGGACGATGCGGCATCACCCTTGAAGAGACCCCTCACTCGTCCCGCCCCGGCTGGTGAAAACGCCGGCGGCGGTCCACCCTCTCCCCAAGGGAGAGGGATGGAAATCAAAAAGGGGGGGCGAACGCGGCCGGAAGATTTACTTCGCACTGCGACCGAATTAACGGCGCGCACTATCGCCGACGCGCTCGAACGCTTTGCGTTGGCTGATCTCCCCATGCATCGCCTCATCATTTCCGGGGGAGGCGCGCATAATGGATTGTTGGTGGCACGCCTTTCCGAGCTCCTACCCAGCCTGCGAGTTCATCACTCCGGCGAGTTCGGAATCGACGTGGACGCAAAGGAAGCCATCGCCTTCGCCCTGCTCGCCGACCGCACAATGCACGGCCTGCCCGGCAATCTCCCCAGTGTGACCGGCGCGCGCCGCCCCGTGGTGCTGGGCAAAATCTCTCGGCCGTAGAAGACAGTGGTAACTGACCCCCGCGGCCGCCAGGGTCGAGCTTTGGAGGAAAAGGGCACTGCTTCGTAAAGCGAGTCCATTACCCTCTTTTGCGTTACCATTGGGCAGGGAGCACAGGTACAATAATTCTCACTCACATTTTTCCGGAGGAGATACGATGGCAACTGACGAGCGCCGATTGGGATACTTGGGATCGATTGGGCCAGCGATGCTGCGCGACTTTGAACTGCTGGGCATTCGCTCGGTCAAACAACTGGCGCGGCAAAAGCCGGAAAGACTCTACGAAAAGCTCTGTGAGGTGACCGGCAAGAGTCAGGACATTTGCGTCCTTGACACTTTCAGCGCCGCCGTGGCGCAGGCGCGCGATCCGCAACTTCCTGCCGAACAATGCCAGTGGTGGTATTGGAGCCGCAAGCGGAAGAAGTAATCGATTCAAAATTCAAGATTCAAGAACCCTGAAAATCGATTCAAAATTCAAAATCCAAGATTCAAGAGCCGATAGCCCCGAGCCCCGAACCCCTAATCCGGAACCCCTAATCCCGAACCCCGAGTTCCGCAGGAGTCCCGAAACCCGAGTCACAGTTTCAACCCTAGATGCCAAAGCGTGGTGACCCCCATTTCGCGCAGCGTGTAGAGCGTGCGCAGGGTGGGATCATCTTCAATGGGACTGTCGGGGGCGGGCGAGGCGTAGGCGGTGATTCCCAGGGCGCGGAACATCAGCTTGATGCGGTAGAGGTGAAATCCGTCGCTTACGGCAACGCAGGTGCTGGCATGGCGCTGCTTCAGGATTTGCGCCACCGCCTGGACACTATCGTAGGTCATCTCGCTGCGCGTTTCGGAGAGGATCTTCGCTTCCGCCACGCCCTGCTGGATCAGATAGTCACGGGCCACGCCGCCTTCCGTGAAGTGCGCATCGCCGCCACTTCCTCCCGTGGTGATGAGCACTGGCGCCAGGTCGCGCTCATCCAGTTCCAGTGCGTGGTCCAGCCGGGCTTTGAACACGGGTGACGGGACACCATTGTACTCCGCGGCTCCGAAGATAACGATGGAGTCCGCATTGCGCGCCTCATCGCGGCCTGCTTGCAGGCGGATGGCTCTGTACAGGGATCTTTCGGCCCAGGCGCCGGCCAGCACTCCCAGGAGAAGCACGATCAGGAATCCGTAACGAAAGCGTGCAGAAATCAGCCTAAATACTCCTTCAGTTCAGACTCGGGGATACCCCCCTGGCGTAAGATGCGGCCGGTCTCACCCGTGATCTCCACGACGGTTGAAGCCAACCCCCCACGCGTGAGGCCTCCATCCAATATAAGCGGCAAGACATCGCCTATTTGGCAATCCACCTCGTCGGCAGTGGAGCAAGAGTCCATATCAGACAAGTTGGCGCTTGTGCCCGTAAGCGGACGCCCTGCCGCTGCGATCAAGGCAACCACGAACGGGGCCATGGGCCACCGCAATCCCACTTTGCCGGTGTTAGCAGTAACCTTCAAGGGGATTTTGCGGGCAGCGGGGACCACCAGTGTGAGAGCTCCTGGCCAGAACTTTTGCGCCAGCGTGAAGAACAATTTTGGCGGATTCTGGGCAAGGTCGCTCGCCTGCTCAATGGAATCGACCAGCAGCGGAATCGGCCGGTCAGCCACGCGACGCTTGACGCGAAAAATCTCACTGACTGCCGACAGGTTGAAAGGGTCAGCCCCGAGACCATAGTAAGTGTCGGTGGGGAAGGCCACAACCTTGCCGTGCAGAATGAGGTTGACGGCGTATTCGAAAACGTAATCGAGAGAACTGTTCTCTAACTTTAGGATTTCGGCCATTTAACCGCCGAGCGAGGCACGCGGGAACTCGGAAAAAGACCGTAACACATGCATTCCGTACGGTCAAGAACGCATTCGAGAACGCATTCGAGTTCAGCTGTCCCGAATGCTACAGTTCCTGCCCACATTTTATTAGGCGTGGTTCCAGTTATTTGTTGTTGAGATCCTTGGTTTCTCTCATTTTGGTCCCGGCGCAGAGCGCTTACGTCGCGCTGCCGACCTGTAGGATGGCGGGGATCTACCGTATTGCCGATCCATGCGATGGGGAGCAGCATTTGGAGGGCAGAAGTGGTTTGCGACAAAAATGCCAAAATGCCCTTGACTTATGCCATCTGGTGCGTAACAATTTGGCTACCTGCTCCTCAGGTTTATGGTCTTATCTTCCTCATTGAAATGGGGGTGTTTATAGTTGGCTGAAGTTAGACTTCAGGACGGAGAGTCTTTAGAGAACGCGCTGCGGCGCTTCAAGCGTAAGGTTCAGCAGGAAGACATCATTAAAGAAATTAAAAAGCATTCCTTCTATCTGAAACCAGGAGAGAAGCGAAGGGTCAAAGCAGCGTTAGCTCGAAAACGGGCTCGCAAGAAGGCCAGACACGAACAGGACTAAAGTGTGCTGATCTTAGAGGTGGAGGGCGCGAAATTGCGTTTTCTTCACCAACGGGTGTTTTGATGCACATGAGGCTCTGTTCCAACTAGGGGAGTGAGGCATGGAATACCGGGACAGAGTCCTCAAGTGTATTGATTGTGGCGCCGACTTCGTTTTCACCGCAGGGGAACAGCTTTTCTTTGCTGACAAGGGTTTCAAGAACGAACCCAAGCGATGCAAACCCTGCAAGTCAAAGCGGAGCCAGATGATGAGCGGCCAGGGCTACCAGCGCGTTGAAACTACCACCACGTGTTCGCAGTGTGGTAAGGATACCACGGTGCCCTTTAAGCCGACTCAAGGCCGGCCCGTATACTGTCGGGAATGCTTCCAACTGCGTAGGGCTTCGGCTGCCCCGGCTTAGCCATTCCCACTCAAACTCCATGGGTTCCCCCTCGGCGCGGGAGTGTATCTCGCGGCCAAGAGATCCGAAGATCGCGGTTTTCTGGGAGAGGGGGGACCCCTAACCTCCATCCTTGTACATCTCCTAACCCATCTGCTGGCTGGTTGCTGTTCGCTTGCCGAATGCGGGCGTTCCATTCACCCAGAGGGATTCGGTGGCGCCCCCTGCCCACCTCAGCTACAATTCTTCTCTGAACATGTCAACGTTTCACATCCTTAATTTTGGCTGTCGAGCCAGCCAAGCCGATGGCGCTGCGCTGAAACAGCAATTGCTCCAGGCGGGACTTCAAGAAGCCTCCAGCCTGGAAGAGAGCGCCGTGGCCGTCCTGAATACCTGTACCGTCACGGCCTCAGCCGACGCGGAGGTGCGCCAGCTCGTACGGCGAATCCATCGGCGAAACCCGCAGTGCCGAATTCTGGTAACCGGGTGCTATGCCCAGCGCGCGCCGGACGAAATCGGAAAATTGGAAGGCGTGGCCTGGGTGGTGGGAAATTCCCATAAACATCTGGTGAGTTCGCTGCTTGCGCCGGAAGGTGCGCGAAAATCGGGAGATCGGGAGATCGGGAGATCGGGTCAACACCAGGGAAACGACTTCCTAAACACCCCGCTCGGTGCGGGAACTGCCACTCCGCTAGTGCAGATTCAAGCTCCAAATTGCAGCGACGAGTGGGGAGTAACGAGTGAGGAGCACGGAGTTCATTCACCCGATCCCCCGATCACCCGATCTCCCGATTCTGCCCAGGTTCTTGTGGGGGAGATCACGGAAGAATTCCATTTTGCGCCCGTCTTTGCCGATGATCGCACCCGGCCGACCCTGAAGATTCAGGATGGCTGCGACGCCCGCTGTTCCTTTTGCATTATCCCCACAGTGCGCGGGCAGAGCCGCAGTTTGCCGTCGCAAACGGTTTTGGAGCAGGTGCGGCAGTTGGAAATTGACGGTTACAAGGAAGTGGTGCTCTCGGGAATTAATCTTGGTGGATACGGCAGGAATCCCGGCAAAAGCACCAATTTCCTGGAAATGGTGGAGCGCATTCTGGGGGAGACTTCCATTGCGCGCATCCGCATCAGTTCGATTGAGCCTATGGATGTGAGTCCCGCGCTGATTCGCCTGGTGGCCGCGGAGCCACGCATGGCGCAGCATTTCCATGTGCCGTTGCAAAGCGGCTGCGACCGAATTTTGCGCCTGATGAACCGCCGCTATTGGACCAAGCATTACGCTGAGCGCATTCTTGCCATCCACGAGCAGATTCCCAACGCCGCGATAGGAGCCGACGTCATGGTGGGCTTCCCCGGCGAGACGGCTGAGGACCACGCCGCCAGCGTGCAATTCATTGAGTCGCTCCCCTACACCTACCTCCACATCTTCCCGTTTTCGGCCCGGCCTGGAACCCCCGCCTCAGCCGCCGCTGGACAGGTGAACGGTCGCGTGGCGCGCGAGCGCAGTCAGGAAATCCGCGCCATCATTAATGCCAAGCGCCGGGCCTTTCTCGCTGCCCAAGTGGGACGACGTACTGTCGCCCTCGCGTTGGACGAATTAGAGGACGGTGCCCGCGTAGCATTAACGACAAATTATCTGAAGGTCGTGCTGCCTGGCTCCGACGTTCCACCTAATCGCCTGGTTGATGTCCAAATTGCCCGAGCCGTCTCTGGGAATCTCTTTGGGTATGTAGGAATAGCGGGTAATAGGCAGTAAACAATTGGCGGAAAGCAGCAGGCAGCAAACCAAACACCAGCAGTTGCGCACAATCCTGGGCAATCGACCGAACGTAGCTCCGGCCTGCTCTTGAGATCCGCAATTCGCCGTCAAGTAACTACACCGGCCACAGACCTGATTGATGTGCCTGCGCTTTCCCATTTGAGCAATATTGAACAGACAGTATTTGCCCGGGGGCGCAATATCCGCACTGGCCTCTTACGATGCTGAGGGGCGACCCATGGTGGGACAATTAAACGGCCGGGTTTTGTTAGTCGACGACGAGCCTCATATCCGAACGGTCATCTCGGGATACCTGGTAGCCGCGGGGTATGTTGTTCGGGTTGCGGTTGACGGTCTGGACGCGATCGCAAAACTCCGCGCAGGACTCCCGGACTTAATTGTCTCTGATATCAATATGCCCAAAATGTCAGGGCTTGAGTTTCTCGTCGTCGTACGCAAGCGCTTTCCGCAAATACCCTTTATCGTTATCAGCGGGTCCGCCGCCAATGAATTGCCAGTAGGAGTGGCTGCCGACGCCTATTTCCACAAGAATGGATTCGGATTTGAGCCGCTGCTGCGAACCATCTCCGAACTGACCAAAAAACCACCTCTGCGAATTGCCCGCGCCCACGTTGACGGCAAACCAGTCCAGGCAAGATGGGATGGGGACGGGCACTACATCATTGGTTGTGACGACTGCTTGCGCGTATTCAGTGTCCCCCGCGCCCGCTACATAGGGCCAGATGAAAAGTGGACCACCTGCTTGCACTGCGGGAAAGTCGTTCGGTTCCTCGTTGTTCACGGAGATCCTAAGGGCTCTGCACAGCCGTAGTTTCAATTGGCCCGCTTCCTCCCCGCTCTCAACCTGCAAGCTACAAAGATCCGAGATGGGTCGCGCATGGCGCTTTGCCCGTCGCGCATGATGGCAGGTGCGTTACGCTTGCACGATGAGGATATCGCGACTTGGCGAGACATGCCAGCTAACAACACTCCTCGCCCTGCAACGCTTTCTTTCCTTCAAGGCAGATGATGGGAACCGCAACCAGCGCGGCGGCGGGGTCTATCCAGCGGATATGAAGCACCGCATTTAGGAGCAAGCCGGCAAGGGTTATACCGGCAAGATAGGCACAGGTTGCGGACTGCACCGCGTCGGCGGTTAATGCCGCATTGCGAGCGGTTTTTCCGGCTCTTCGTTTGGCCAAACTTAGCGAGGGCATGACGGCGAGCGCGGCAAAGGTGACGCCCATGCCGATCCAACTTGTATCAGGCCGAACATGCCGCCACAGCGCGAGGGCGGAGCTCATGGTGATGACCGCAGCAAGCAGGAAGAGAAGAATGCCCGCGAGCCTCGTGGCCCGGGCAGTGCTCAGAGCAAGGCGTGGGAGGAATTGCAGGAGCACCACGAGCGCCGACAAGAGTTCGATCAGGCTATCGGCCCCAAAGGCGAAAAGCACGGGGCTGCCCGCGCGCCATGCAGAAAAGAGAGCCAGGGCACACTCAACCACCATCCAGATCAGCGTGACTACCTGCAACCGCATAATCTGGTGCGATATTTCGCCAGAAGTTCCTGCGCATCCACAGTCGTGGCTCAATGTCCCGCGCCCTGGTTTCCCTGTATGCCGTCTACAACTACCAGACTATCGTGTATTTCCTACGCCCATTTTTTCCCGAGAGCGCCCAAGTCGGCCCTGGCCAAATCCGCGGGGAGCATAACTGGATGAACCTCCACGTCGGCGTTGAACGTAAGGAACCACGGCTCGGCAACGGCCGGAATCTGCGAGGCGTCTTCCATGTGGATAATCAGAAGCCCGCTGCGGCGGCCACCGAGTTCCGTAAAGTAGGCTGCCTCCGGCTTATGTTCGTCAAGGATGCGCTTCATTTTCGCTGAGACACTGCCGTCTTTCACAAAGGTGTTGAAAGGCTCCACGGGAAACGTAACGCGGAGAAGTATTCGCATATCTGCCTCCTTCAAGGCGTGAATGTGTTGCGAGAGTTTGTATTAGATTGGGATAAAGAGCCCGACAGTCAACAATACCATGGAATGACAGTCTTCGGGCTGCCGTGGCGGAAGGGCTGACAAGTGTCAGTTTGGTTTCTTGCAGCAAGTCTAGTGCGGACCCACAAAACAGATCTGCGTTGCGCTGCCCACTTTGCTCTGAGCCAGACAACCCCACTACTCCGTCGGCTCTACCACCAGATCGTCCGCCAACTTGAAGCGCACAATCGACTCCGCCGGTATATTGATATCTCTGTTGCCGGTCAATCCCGCGGCAGCGGTTCCAGCGCCTCCACCCACCAGGCCGCCCACCAACAACCCTACGCCGCCAGTGGCCACGCCACCCACCAGCATGCCCGCCCCCGCCCCTCCGCCTATCAACGCCGCCGAACGTCTGCCCTTGCCCCTCTTGCTGCGCGCCAGGTCCCGCGTCGTCAGCGGATACTGCGTCCCATTCATCGTCAGTGAGGTCAACCGCAGCTCCAGCATTGATCTGCCTTTGAAGTGTCCCCGCCGGTGCGACACATCCACCACTCCACCCACGGGCACACCCTTCGGCACCAGCACACTGTTGTCGCTGGCCAGCACCGGGTCCACCACCTCACCGGTAAAGGTGTCCCCCGCGCGGCTGGTTTTTACGCTGATGCGCTGATCGATCCGGATGGTCAGCGACGTGCCCGCCGGGATGAGCAGGTTGGCTGGTATCACCGGCGCCGGAGGCGGTTGCGTCAGCGCGGAAATCACCGGTCCAGAGGGTGCTGGAACGGGCGCCCCGGCCGCAGGCACTGTCACCGTCGTGGTTATCACCTCGTTGGTCTGCCCGGCCGCCGGCGGCTGCACCACCGTCGTCGTCGTATTCCCATTCTTGTCTACAGAAACCACCTGCTGCGTCTGCCCGGTTGTAGCCGCCTGCCGCTTGGCTTGATCCAGCGCCTGTTCCTGCTTGGATCTGCATCCCGAAAGGATGGCTGCTACCAACATCAATACCAGCACCGGCATCCGTCCGGTACGAACCAATAAGCCTGAATTGAACATGGTCGATCCCCTTTTCGCGTGTGTATTCATCGCAACAGTGACTGACCCACAGCCTGAACTCGGCAGCCGGGAAGCTCTGTATAAGATGAGAGCACCTTAGCAAGTCCGGCCCTGGTCTGTCTGTCCACATATGCACAGCCATCTGTTCCAAATTGCTCATATGTGTTGATGATGGAAACTAAGTGCATGGGTCGGTGGGGATCTGAAAAGAGTCTAATATGAACTGGGGCTTCGTTCCGTAATTAAAGTGGCAGTGCCACGGCGAGCCACTTCCCTGCGGGAAGCCTGCCTTGACTGCGTTAGCCGCAGCTACTGCCTTGGAATGCGGCTGCGGCAGCGACCGCAGCAGAATACAGTAGTACGAGCAACCACCTATATATCGCCAACTCAGATCAAACTCATGGAAAGGCGGCAGCTTCTCGGCCGCACTCTAGGGCGCTTCGCGCAGGCTCAAACTTTGATTTTATGAACCACAGAGGAAGGCAAACTACATCTACCTCTGCAATGCAATGTCATGAATCATTGTTCTTTGACAAACATTTTGGGTGCGGTGTAGGGCCGAGCGGCGTTCGGCCTCGGCCCAGTGCCGCTCGGCCCTACATCCTTGGTTGCGGCTCTGCCGCCCTGCGCCACCCTGCCTTAGCACAACATCCGTTTTATCCCAGGGAGTCTCCCGTTGCCTCGCCAGTGGATTGTCACCTGCGGCAAACTCATAGATACGGTCGAGATAAGGCGCGGAGTCGGGCATAAGACACCACGGGGCCACGTCTGCGTTCTCCAGAGACAGGCCCGCCCCATCTGCGCTATTGCATTTTGGCCTGGAGCGTTGCGAAAAAGCGGTCACAGTGGCGCGACGCATTCCTGACAGTTGTCATATTGATGAGTCCTAAAAGCTTAGAAGCGTGCTTAATCTTGTGGTACTCGCCTTTGAGTGTATCTCGCGTTGCGTCCCGGAGACATGCTTCCAGTTGGACCTTCGGGACTTGTTCCACGTCGGGGTTCCTCCAGTGATTCCGTAAGGTAAGGACTCCGTCGGCTTCAGTTCGTTTGTTTACGGGG
>CAYTMD010000079.1:0-17631 GCA_964438685.1 uncultured Acidobacteriota bacterium | reverse complement strand
ATCCTTAGGGAGACCAATGCTGCACAGCCCTGCCCCAATGGCGCCCATTCCACCCATCACTGCGGCACCCTCGAGACCTCCAACAATCCACGAGACGAGAGGGCCTGCCACCAAGACCGGGCCGACCCCGGGAATAGCGAAGAAAGCGGATCCGAACAACATCCCCCAGAGCCCACCCCAGAAGGCGCCGAGCTTTCCCCAGTATTTCATGCGGTCGCCGGTACTGTAGTACCCCACAACTTGCTCATCGGTGTGATAGTCCTTGCCGACGATCGACAGTTTCTTCATATCAACCCCCGACCGCTGCAGTTCCTTCACCGCTTCCTCTGCTTTCAAGTGGTTGTCGTAAATGGCCACAACTGCGTTTGTTTCTGGCATTGCTAATGCTCCTTTTCCGCCGGATAAATGTTGTTGGATCTCGAATACCAAATCAAAGCGATCCCGAATGATCTGAAAATGGAGGGGGGCCATCGGGTCCAGGCGCGGTTCGGGGAGCCCGTACCCGCTTGTTGCGAGCCCGCACGTCCTCTTCACGAACCGCCTGTTCATTGGCCGCCTTTTCGTCGGTCACCACTGGAGTCTGGGGCTTTGTGCCACATCCACACTGGCACATACTGCCATGCGCTTGATTCTGTTCCGGTTGTCCTGCCGTTTCTTTCAACATTTAGTTTTCTCCCTTTTAGCTTTTCGTGCGCCATCCTTGCTTATCGGCTGGTCCATAATTCAACCCGGTAAGCTGGCAAAACCGTGGTCGCCTGTCACCAACCGGAATGGTTATACCCCGGGGGTTTAGCCCCGGCAGTCCCGTACTGCTCATTCGCCTGGTCTATTGTGCTCACATGGGTTGCGCTGGGAAATTACTGTGTCGTCCGGGAAAGATTAACGACAGTGGCACGAAATATCGTGGATTAGCGGAATAGGCAAACGAGCGGCCGTGAGCAATTCAGAACAGACGTGCCAGGAGTTATTTGTCACCATCAGATGTGAGGTTCCTGAAGAGGAAGGCTTGTCCCCAACACTCCTGCTCCGGGAAGAACGCTCCTTGAGGAGTAAAGCCAACATGAAAATGGAATTAAAGCCGATTATTGATGCACTCAAACATGATGCCACTCAACTGGAACACCACGCTCGGAAGCTGAGAGCAGCGTCTCCCAAGCTCGAAGCGGAGGCTGAAGAAATCGACGACAGGGTGGCGTCCATCAGAAAGCAAATCGACATTTTGGAAAAATGGGAATAGCCATGAACCCGAAGAGTTCGTTGATGTTCCATCCCATCCTGAGCCTCCAAGGTTCGGCGGCACAATAAGTCCTGGCCCGATGAGGGTAGCTGGCCTGTGTAAGACTGAATGTCTTGCATGGGGGAAATGAGAGACGATAAAGATATGCCAAGCACAAATGGAAGGCGGGAGATCACTGCCCGCGCCAATGCGAAGGAAGCGGAAACCGTTCGACAGGCTCAGAAGCTGACGTTGAAAACCAAGCGAACCACCGCCAGCAGCAATGAGCAGAGCCAGGCGCGAAGTGCCAAAGCACTGAAGGGCCGAACCAACGTGAATGCAGCGTGATGTTTGGCTTCGTCGAACGACGGTGAAGGATCGCGCGAATCTGAGGAGCGCCGGCGCGACCAAGATGCCCCATCCGAAGGTTGGCGACATTCATCCAATGAGGAGCCGCTGTTTGGCACTCAATTGTGGCGCTCTGGGGAGGTATTCATGGCGAAACGTAAGGTGCGGAAGGACAAGGCTCAGATCGAAGAACGTGAAAACAATTCGGGGCAAACTGGTTCCGACAGCGCCGGGCAATCGGGTGATGCCCAGGGGCTTTCGCAAGTTGCAGATGTTGACGAAGAGAGCGTCGGCGAACTCGCCGAGACGGACCAGGTGTACGAGGCAGAGGCCGTGGAGGGTATCGAAGATGCCGGCAACCACCCTGAAAGGCCTGTGCGTACTCATGAGGACAAAGGCAGGTAGCTAACATTCCGCCGGAGCAATCAGATCATCGCTGCCACAGGATCCGGGCGTTTTCCCGCGGGATTGCAACACCGTCGCAGCGTGGTATGACTCGCACCGTATAGTCTGCAACCGGACGTATCGCGGGCACCTGCGCAACATAAGCATAGCCGCTGTCTGGTCCTGCCAGTGGGCGGACGCGCGTCATCTCCTGCCGGATCGGACTGGTGGCATCGGTCCTATTGGCATACAGCTCGACACGCACGGAGTTTGGGTCGAGGCCATGGAGAAACACCTCTGCCTCAAAGATGCGCTGGGCCGCATTAGATTGTACCCTTACGTCGCCAAAGCGGAGCGAGGCCCAACTCTCATTCAAATTATTTTCCCAATCAACGATGTTTCTGCCCACTGCACCATTCGCCGCAGCGCGTTCACGATAGGTTGCCGCCGCCGGCAGGTAGTGTTGCTCGGTGTATTCGCACACCGCGCGGTTCGCGGAAAAGCGCGGAGTGAGGCTCGCCATGCTATTCCGCATTCGGGCCACCCAAGCCGTGGGGATACCCTGTCCGTTGCGGGCATAGAATTCGGGAACCACTTCCCGCTCGAGTAGGTTGTAGAGCGCTTCGGCTTCGGCAGCGTCCCAAGCCCCATCGTCATGATGCTCCAGGCCGTCACCTAATGCCCATCCGACCTCCGGCGAATAGGCTTCTGCCCACCAGCCGTCCAGCTCCGAAAGATTGATTCCTCCATTGACCAGTACCTTCATGCCACTTGTCCCGCTCGCTTCCCAGGGCCGCCGTGGCGTGTTAATCCAAACGTCCACGCCTTGCACCAGGTGCTCGGACAAGAGCATGTCGTAGTCACTGAGAAAGATCACATGGGGACGTGCCTCGGGCTGCCGAATGAAATGTATCCATTCCTTGATCAATGCCTGTCCGGCCTGATCGGCAGGGTGCGCCTTGCCGGCGATGATAAGTTGCACGGGGCGCTGGGAATCGCGCAAGAGACGGAGCAGTCGCTGCGGGTCATGCAGCAGTAAGTTCGGCCGTTTGTAGGTTGCAAAGCGGCGCGCAAAGCCCAGCGTGAGGGCGTTGGGATCAAAGAGATGCTTCGCAGCTTCGACCTCCGCGGGTGGCGCGCCGGAGGAGGCCAGCAACCGGGACAGTCGTTCGCGAGCATAATCAACAAAAGACTTGCTGGCGGCGGTGCGAAATTGCCAGAGCTTGGCATCAGGGACGCGACGAATGTCCTGCTCCAAGGTTTCCGTCGTCCCCAGCCAACGGTCCTTTCCACAGGCTTCCATCCAAAGGTCATCGGCCGGGGCGGAGTCCCAGGTTGGCATGTGGACTCCATTCGTCACGTGTCCGACGGGGATTTCGTCCTCCGGCCAGCGCGGGAACAGAGGCTGAAAGAGGCGGCGGCTGACCTTCCCGTGCAAGCGGCTAACACCATTCACCGCCCCACTTCCACGGATGGCCAAAAACGCCATATTGAAAGGCTCCGCTGAGTCGGTCGGGTCTTGGCGGCCCAGGGCCAATAGACCCGGAAGCGCCATGCCGAGGTCCTTTTCGGCGTACCCTCCAAGGTAATGCTCAATGAGGTCAGGAGTGAAACGGTCAAAGCCGGCAGCCACGGCCGTGTGGGTGGTGAAGAGGTTTCCCGCACGGGTGACCGCCAGGGCCACTTCGAAGGGCTGCCCTGTCTCTTCCATAAAGTTGCGGGCACGCTCCAGGACGGCGAACGCCGCGTGCCCTTCATTCAAGTGGCAGACCTCCGGTTGCAACCCGAGGGCGCGGAGCAGCCGCCATCCGCCGATCCCTAGCAGCAATTCCTGCTTGAGGCGCAACTCTGGCCCGCCCCCATACAACTCGCTCGTAATCCCCCGATGAACAGGGATGTTTACCGCGTCATTGCTGTCCAGCAGATAAAGCTTCACCCGGCCGACCTCAACCTGCCAGGCGCGCAGCCAGACCGAGTAGCCCGGCAGGGCAATCTCCAACCGTAACCACTCCCCGTTGGGTTGGCGCAATGGCGTGATGGGCAACTGTCCGGGATCGTTATACGGGAAGAGGGCCTGTTGCCCGCCGTCCTTGTCGATCTCCTGGCGAAAATAGCCTTGCTGGTAGAGCAGGCCCACGCCGACCACCGGCACTCCCAGATCGCTGGCGGCTTTGAGTTGATCGCCGGCCACATTACCCAACCCCCCCGAGTAAATGGGTAATGCTTCACTGAGCATGAATTCCATGCTGAAATACGCAACACAGTTCAGGGAACCCTGCGGATGATTCTGCTGAAACCACGCTGGTGCCTCAAGTGCTTTCCGCCGGGTCTCGACCAAACCATCCACGTTCTTCCGAAAGACGGGATCGGCCAACATGCGCTCGATCCGGTCGCGCGAAACCGTCTGAAGGACCACCCAGGGGTTATGGGTGATCTCCCACAGCCGGGGATCGAGTTGCCGCCACACTTCATCAGTGGCATGATTCCACGACCAGCGCAGATTCAAGGCAAGCTCCGCCAGGGAATCGAACCCCTCGATTTCCGTAGGTAGAAGGCTGTAGATCGGGTGGCTTGCGCGGGTTTGTTGACTCATGATCTCTCCTTAGTGAGGGCTAAAAACAACTATCCTGCGCTCCGCATGCATCGCTAGAGGAGCTGGTCAAATTTCGACACCAATCAACCGTTGCTCGTCGGGCCGCTACTTGGCTGCCCAGATACTGGCTCCCAATAGGGCGACCGGTCATAATAGTCGTATAGCCTGTTCTCGTACTCGCGAGTGACGGTCATAGACTTGAGCCACTCCGGGGCGTTCCTGATGGTTTCCCGGGTGAGGTCAACGTAAACCTTAGAGTCCGGCCAGCTCACATTTTCGATCCATTGGGGTGCTACCAGCACCTTCTTGCCAGGCCACCAGTTTCGCGTGTCTACCTCAAGATATCGAATCGCCCAGGTCTCATCATCGAAATAGAACTGATCCAATGTTCCAATCTCACCATCCCTGGCTCGGATCGTGAAGCCCTTTAGATGGGCGACATTTCTTAACATAGTTCTATTCTCCTTGGCAGTTTATAATTTTGTCGCGCAAACACCTCTTCCCGTGCCCGAGCCCTCTTGTGGTCAGGGCTGGTTCGGGGCAGGGTTTGGCTGGTTTTTGGACGGCGTCGATGATCGCGGGGCGGGTGGATTGTTCGGCGGTGTCCTGGGGAATCTTTGATCGACGTACTCGATCAAGCTCTTCTTTAGATTTTGGATGGCTGAGGTTAGCAATACTTCGTGGGGGAGATCCTGAAAACGTTTTTCGATGGTCGCTCTAATGTCACCATTCAACGCCTGCGCTTGTTTGTTGAGGGCTTCCTGGGTGGCACTGCTTGTTGCGTTTAGTTGGTCCAGAGCTGCGCCCAGCTTCGCCAATTCATCCCGGCTGAGCTTTGCGTACAAAGCCGCGTAGTCACTGGAGCTGTAAATTGGGCCGGTGCACTGGACCATTTCATAGGTCCAGTTTTCAGTGGCATCTATCGGTGTATGAGTGATCTGACCCTCGCAGACGTATCCACCCCGGCCCATCCTGATGGATTGGTTTGGTTCCGCGATGGGACGGATTTCCTGTGCCCGTAGAGCCCCGGCCCCCAGCAAGGAGAGAGGGACAAGACACGCTGACCAAAATGTGAAACGGGCCGGCTTCCTGATCATGCTCATTGCGGTTAGTCCTTCACCTGCGAAGATAAGCCGGGGCGACGACGAAATTGCGTCTACTTGGTTTTCTGCACGTCGGCAGTTTCCTCCTGTTGCTCTTCCGCCTTTTGCCAACTTGACTGGGGTTCATATTCCTTCATGGCCCTCGCAAGAACATCCGTCTTCTTGCCGAGATCCTTCTGATACACCACTCCATCTTCGTTAACGATGAAGGTCATTACGCCGGACGACCTGTACTCCGCCGGATAGGCCACGAAGGCGAAACCCTCGGTCATTTTCCCGTTGGCGATGTAACTCTTGGCGCCGCCTGGGCCATTTTTTCCCTGACGGGTCAGGATGAGGTAATAGTAACCGCGGTATGGAGTCGGAGCGCCGCCTGGGCTTTTGCCCATAGCAAAGGCCGATGCCACCAATGGCCCGATGGGGCTCAGGGGTTCGCCCTCAGCACCTTTCCAATAAAGCCCATTGTGCTGCCCCTCATCGCTGTAGATGTTCTGCGCGTATTCGTTGTGGTGCGCGGAGTAGTATTCCTTTTGCGCCGCCACGAGCTCCTGACAAACGTTTATGGTGGATATTTCATTCCGGCCAATCCGCCTGGACAAGATTTCTTTCTTGCCCGCCTCGGTGTCGAAATACCACAAACTACTTACGTTCACGAGCGGTATGGGGGTGGGCCAATTCTCCGCGCCGATATACAAAATGGTCTTTCCATCCGGTTCTTTCACCAGACGGTGCATTTGCTGATATCTCTGTACGAAATTAGCGCGGCTCTGGGCGTCCTCGGCGTCGTCTCCCGACGAGACGATTTGCTTCCCGTTCGGTCCGAGGATATCGAGCATGGCTTTTTCGTCGTTATTCTGCGCAGCTACGACGAGTGCGTTGCTCGCTTCTTCCGGCGACGAGAATGTTTTCTGGCCCGGTTGCTGCGCCAAGGAACGGGTGCAAAAGCACGCCGTCAAAATGGTAGCGAGCGCAATAAATATAGGAAGATTCGCCCGTTGAAATTTATCAAAGTTCAGCTTCGTTCGCCGCATATGGCTTCTCTCCATTTCCAGATTTTTCGAGCTACTAAGAACATTGCGGACCTTTGATTAATGATGCCCGCCCCCGCCGCCACGCGATCCACCACCACCGCCACGCGATGCTCCGCCACCAAGGCTGGAGCTTCCCCGTGCCGAATAGGCCTTTGTCTGCCCGCCCTTCTCAATGCCACTGAAGGCGCCCGAGCGGGTGCCGCTCTGACCGCGGGGTGCAGCGTATCCTCGCGCCGCCTGCTTGTTTCCGTTGAAGGCCCTGTTTGTTGGGCCGGAACGGCTGGAGAATCCGCCGCCTGCGTCGCCACCTCGGTTGATGTTGCCGCGGCTGGAAACTCCACCGCGCGCGCCCCCGCCACGGTAGTAGCTGCTGCGGTTATAAAACGTGTTGCTCCGGGAATAGTACCTGCCACCGCCAAAAGTTGCATATCGGTTGTGCCAATCAAATCCCCAATGAGGCCAGCCCCATCCAAAACCTCCAAAGAAGCCAATCCCGAAGCCGGCTCCGAATGAGAGGTACGGGCCGCCATACCAAATGCCGGGATACGGGTACCATCCCGGCCACGCCATGATGGGATCTCCATAAACCATCCACGGATCATACGCAGGGACGTAAACGACATCGGGGTTGGCGGGTTGAACTCTGATCGTGGAGTCTTGCGTGGTTACAACTTGCTGCGGAGTGGTCCTAAGATCACCGGCCTTTTCCGCCCGTTGGCGCATCACCTGTACGGCATCCATCACATCCTGTTGCTGATTGTAGTAAGCGTCACCTAGAGATGATGTCCAGGAAAGGTTCTTGTCCATATTGCCAAGAACGGATGGGAATGCGGTGAGCGCCTTGACACTTGGGTCCCAGGGTTGTTGGTCCACCGCTTGACCCAAAGCGTCGCCCCTTAAATCCTGATGCTCTTGCACCCATCTGTCAGCCTGGACGACTTGCTCGGGAAACGTCGAAGCCGCCAGGATCTGCGCCACCAGCGAATCCGGATACAGCGCAATCGGCGCTACCATCTGCTGCAACTGTTCGGGAGTCGACTGCGTATAGGGCGGGGCCTGCTCGGCCGGCGGCCCCGCTTGCGGTGGGGCTTGCGCGTCTTGATGGGCCAACACGCCCTCAGGCCAAATCGCGAACAACAGAGCCAACCCCAACAGGGACATTAATATCCGCACGCCCCATCGCTGCCTTGAGAACCCTGCGGCACGTCCAAAATTGTTCATATTCTTGAACCTCCTCTGCGCCTTCATCTTGAGGCCTCCGATTAATAACGAGCAAGACGCGCTTCAAGCGCAGAAGCGCGAGGTCATTCGCTTCTCACGCTTTCTTACACGACCTCCGACAGGCTCTGGCGTGGAAGAGCAGGCGCCACGGAGCAATAACCCTCTCCTCAATCTGCCGAAGTAAGCGCGAAACCACTAGGGAGACCGCGAATCGGCTCCCTCAAATGGCCATGATCACAATAGGCAGGCAATGGGATTCTGTCTGTTCAAAATTGACCAGCATCCGGTTCAATGTTGACCACTTTCCCTAAGCCGCCCCGTGGCATGGCTGCCCGGGAATGGGGAACGATAATGGACGCAAGAGGACTGCGATGCCCTTTCCGAGGTCTAGAGGCTGGGGTTCGGGATTCGGGGGCCGGCGTGGCGGTCGCCGCGGCTATGCTCTCTTCCGTCAGGCCAGGCTCTCGACATCAATGGGTGGAACAAGGGCGCTGACCGTGCCCCTCCAGCCTCAGTGTGCCGTTTTGACCAAAGCGGTGAGCAATACGGAATCGACGCTCCCTTAACCTGCGGGTATAAAGGTTATGCCCTTTATCTACGGCAATGAAAAGCAGTGCGGACGAAGGGTGGGGAACCCACAATGCGGGTTCCTGAGTACGAGATTCTAACGATCAAGACAAGAGACAAAGAGAGGAGCTTTTATGCGAATGAATTTCAAGCCCTATGTTTGGGTTCTGGCAGTCGTGGTGGGCATGGGCATCATTGGGAGTACGGTACGCGCAATGGCGTCTCCGCCAATGAATGCCGCGGGTCAAGACCAGGACTATTCCAAAAACAAGAGGTACCAGCAAGGTATGCGCGAAGGCAAGGATGACAAGGCGCATAACCGGGACCACTCCCGGAAGAGGCACTTTAACAAAGACGACGACAATAAAGCTTACGAAGCTGGCTACCAGCAGGGCCACGTAATCGATGTCCACATTAATTAACACGAGATACAACTGATTGGGCCTCAGCCAAAAGAGGCATAGGGTAGACACTTGAAGGTGGGTCTGACAATGGCGCCGATATGATTCTGTCATTTCGGCGCCTCTATTTTGACGCCGGCGCAGATCCCCCCATCATTAAGGTGTTTGAGGAGTGGAAGGAAGACCCACGATGTTGATACTAATTATTTGGTTGTTGGCTTTGGGTGTTGGTGGGTGGTACTACGGCCATAGCCGCTGGGGCTTTGGTGGCGGCGCTGGCATCGGGATAGGAACCATCTTACTGATTCTCCTCACAGTCAACCTGCGGGGCGTTTACCACTGAGGACACGCCCGCCACTCACCACGCCTCAGTATCTACCAAACCCCCGCTGATGGCCGGAAAATCCCGCCGTTACGGAAGGAAGACGGTGTTCGGGGTTAATGACGGTCGGAGGTGCACTTCAGATATCTGCGCCCGAATTCTTCACCTTGGCAGGTGTAATCCGCCGAATAAATATAGGGCAATCAGGACAATCACGACCACACCACCGATCCCGATGCCTCCGCCCGAACCCCACCTTCGATATCCGTAATAGCCTCCACCTCCACCGAATAGGAGCAGTAGAACCACAATAATCAGAATCAATCCCATGGGAGTCTCCTCTCAGCGAATAACGTCCTTTGACCAGGATGTCCGCTATTATGATGGGTCCCTTTGGCGGGTTGCTTTGACACCCGATAGTATTCCGAACCCCAGCAGTACGATTGCACCCACGACAATCCAGTGTGCCGGGATATGCATCAAATGGGCGCCGTATATCAAACCGCCAATCAAGATCACGTATCCTGCGGCGTAAATTCCAAACGACATGGCATCTCCTCCTTGACAAAGCTGGGGCGCAAGGCCGCGCGCCCCGGCCAACGTTCTCACGTCTTACTGCGTGGGCCCAGAGCTGGCCTTTTGGTCTTTCACCTGCAGCTCGTTCACTACCTGCTGCACGTTGGGAACGGCTGACGCCACTTGCTCAACCTGTGCACGCTTGGATTGAGAGCTGACCTCGCCAGTCAACGTAACGACTCCACTCTTGACATCGTATGTGACGCCCTTGTGGAGCTTGTTCTGGATGAGGGCAGCATCCAAGTTCTTGTTGATACCCGCGTCCAGATCCGCGTTCACCGCCTTTGCCGCACTCTCGCCACCGGGAGGAACCACAGCAATCTGGTTCGACACAACCTGCCCAGTAGCGATTGCCGAGGCGATGGACTCTGCTTGAGCCTTGTCGGCGTCTGCCGCGACGTTTCCGCTTAGGGTTACGACACCCTTGTCGCGGTCCTGTGTGACGGAGACAGCTTTGAGGCCGGCTTGATCGAGCGATTTGCGGATGTTGTCAGATACGTCTGGCGACTTTGTGGATGCTTTTGAGCAGACAATCAAGACCCCAACTGCGAACAGCACGAACATAATTAAGTATAGTTTAAGCGTTTTCATGTTTTCCCCTTTGATCAGTGTTTTCCACTCTGGAGTATTCGCAGCGCTTAACCAATACCGCTGCGGCTTTTACCGATATGCCCGCGCTCTCCCTCTCGGCTCCGCGGCGCGCCCTCAGCAGGGTGCAGGGTGCCTTGCGCTTCCCAACAGATATGCGAGGCTCTCTTCTTTTACCCTCAGCTTGATTCAGTGTCAGTTCATAACGGCTCACGTGTTTGGTCAAAATTGCACATTGCAATTTATGAATCGTCGGCGCGCCTTGCAGTCCAGTGACATCGTTGAATAAATCTTGCGCCTGCTGTCCATGTATTGGCATGTGCAAGATTGCTCAGGGCATTGGTCGATTCTGAACAGACACCACATTTCGGAAGGAATATCCTGCACAAGGCAAGTGGGTGTTGAGGCGAGTATCACAAACCTCCTGGGGGTGCACGTTGATGACAAGCCACAACCCCCAGTCCGACCTCAAAACAAGAAGGAGAAATATCATGACGCCAGTACAAGCAGTGCAAGTGCAAAAGACTCTTGGGGTTGTGCTCTCCGGAAGTTCCTTGAAGGGTGACAAAGTTGTGAACTACAAAGGCGAAGACCTGGGCAAGATCGAAGAGATCATGATCGACTTGGATCGTGGCCGGGTTGCCTATGCCGTGCTGTCGTTCGGCGGTGTGTTCGGTATGGGAGACAAACTGTTTGCGATTCCCTGGCAGGCCCTTACCGTGGATACCACCAAAAAGTGTCTTGTTCTAAACGCTGACAAGGAGCTTTTGGAAAAGGCCCCTGGATTTGACAAGAACAACTGGCCCGACATGGCAGACCTTTCTTTGGGGTCCACGCTGTACGGGTACTACGGCTACAAGCCTTATTGGGCCTGATGCCAGTTCATTTCAGCACCGGTCAAACTGGAAGGAGTCCAATTACTATGCGGATCTGGATACTGATGATCCTGAGCGCATCGCTGGCGTTTGGGCAGGCTAAGCCCGTCGACACAATGCAGAGGTGCCAGAGCATTCTGAACGATGCCGTCCACGACCGGAATCCGGATGGCCGAAAAGGCGCGGCGGAGGCCTTGAGCCTGGTGGGGGTGAAAGATGGCGCCCTCGAGTCTCTTGCCCCGATGCTCGATGACCACGACGTTTCGGTCCGGATTGCAGTGGTCGTCACCTTGGGTGACTTCAAGGACAACCGGGCCCTTCCCCTCTTGAAAAAAGCTTTGCAGGATCCCGTTCCGGAAGTCGACTTCGCCGCGGCCAAGGTGCTTTACCACCTCCACGACCCTGAGGGGGTGAAGTTCCTTCTCGATCTGGTAAGCAAAGAGTCTAAAGCGTCCTCAGGCTATCTCAGTAATGAGAAACGGAGTGCCTTGCGAATGTTGCACACTCCTACCAAGCTATTCACTTACATCGGTATCGAAGCTGCCGGTTTCGCTCCTGTGCCGGGTCTTGGGTTCGGATTATCTTCGGCACAGGGTATCCTGACGGCCCCCGATTCGTCCGCCCGGGCTGCATCTCTGTTGCTCATCGGAAGCTCGCATGATCCAACCCTGGCGGATGCGGTCGGGTCAGCCTTATCGGACAAGGAATGGTCGGTGCGCGCGGCGGCCGCCCACCTGATAGCAATGCATCCCTTTCCACAATTCCGGGAGAAGTTGATCCCTTTGCTGGACGACAAGAAGGACGGGGTGCGTGTACGCGCTGCGGCAGCCTACATCAGACTGCAGCCCGCAATGAAGATTGTGCCGGCAAGTAAAGGCGCCGGGACTCATTAATCGCGTGCTACGGCCTTTTTCATACGATTCACATCCGGGCATCTTAGGACTTGCCTCTGAGGTTGTAGGGTATACACATGTCCTCCACTGCGAATTCCAGCACGGGTCTGATCAACGGGTTTTTCGAATGGTTCGGTGAACTGGGCCTTTTTTCCTGGCAAGTTCTGCGGGCGGCAGTGACCCCGCCCTTTGAATTACGCGAGCTTGCCCGGCAAATCGATGAGATCGGATCGAAATCATTTCCTCTCGTGGCCTTGGCGGGCGCGGCTATCGGCGCCATCTTCTCCCTTGAAACTCGCGATAGCCTGGTTCGATTCGGCGCCAGTTCAATGCTTCCCGCCGCCGTCGTGTATTCGATCATCCATGAGATGGGTCCCATCGTTACCGGCTTGATTGTCTGTGGGCGGGCGGGAGCTGGCATCGGCGCGGAGCTAGGATCAATGAAGGTCACGGAGCAGATCGATGCCATTGAGGCATCAGCTGTAAATCCTTACAGGCTGCTGGCCGCTACCCGCATTCTGGCTTGTATCCTGGTGTTGCCACTCCTAACCCTCGTTGCCGATTTTTTCGGCGTGGTGATGGCTTGGGTGGCCGATGCGCTGGCTGAGCCGATCACCTTCCAGCAGTTCATCCACAACGGCTTCAGCACTTTCGGCTTCAACGATTTTCTGCCGCCAACCTTCAAAACGATGGTGTTCGGCTTGATCATCGGGCTGGTGGCGTGCTCTCAGGGAATGCGAACGCGGGGAGGCACCGAGGGCGTGGGGCGTACGGCAACAAGTTCAGTGGTCTTATCTTCGCTGTTTGTAATCCTGGCCGACGTGATCCTGGTGAAACTGACCATCATGTTTTTTCCATGATGACCGGCGCGTAAGAGTTCGTAACAGGGCACTGAAAGGGGCCTGAACCGCATCGTGATGGATAACCTGGAGAAAACTAACGGCGAACGCCCTGTGGTCCTGCGAGGCCTGCACAAGTCCTTCGGCGCGCAGGTGGTCCTGAACGGGATTGACCTGACTGTCGCCCGCGGTGAAACGCTCGCCGTGCTTGGCCGCAGTGGTACCGGCAAGAGTGTTTTGTTGAAAATCATCATCGGGCTCGAGAAACCGGACGCGGGCTCGGTGAATATCCACGGGCAGGAGATTGCCGGAATCACGCTCGGCAAGCTCAACGCAATCCGGAGGAAGATGGGATTTTTGTTCCAGCAGGCGGCGCTCTATGACTCACTCACGGTGGAGGAGAATGTGGCTTTTCCACTGAAACACAATACAAGTATGCCGGAGCCCGAGCGGCGGGATCGAGTCGAGGAATTGCTGAAGAGTGTGGGTATGGAAGGTGATCTTAAGAAGATGCCTTCCGATATTTCCGGCGGCATGCAGAAGCGCGTGGGGTTGGCACGGGCGCTGGCTCTTGATCCTGACATCCTGCTGCTGGATGAACCCACCGCGGGGCTGGACCCCATTACATCCGGCGAGATTGATGAGCTGATTCTCAAGCTGCAAAAGGAACATGCCATGGCCTCTATCGTGGTCACGCACGATATGCAAAGCGCCAAAACCATCGCCGGCCGGCTGGCATTGCTCCACGAAGGAAACGTCGTTATCGAAGGCTCCTTCGAGGACTTGGAGAAGAGTCACGACAAGTTCGTGTCAGATTTTATGCGGCGGGACGCGTAAGAAGAATTCCATGTAGCGCTGACCTTGAGGTCGGCACGTGCTGACCTCAAGGTCAGCGCTACATGGCGGGACGATTAGGAGAACATATGTCGAGAGCGGCGCGGTTGGGGGCATTCATCGTTACAACACTGGCGATTCTGGCGGTGGGAATCTTTATCATCGGCAGTAAGCAATACCTGTTCACTTCCACCTACCATTTAAAAGCCCAGTTCAGCAATGTGGTGGGTCTGGATGTTGGCGCCGGCGTCAGGGTGGGTGGCGTTCAGCGCGGAACCGTACATAGCATCGATCTGCCTAGCCGGCCGAGCGATAAAGTCACGGTGGTGATGAACCTCGACAACAGCACCCACAACATCGTCAAGCAAGATTCCATTGCCTCAATCGAAACCGAGGGTTTGATGGGCAACGAGTATATGGCGGTCTCGTTCGGAACTGCCGGGGCGGCCAACGTGCGCGACGGTGACACCATCGCAAGCAAACCTCCCATCGCCATGTCGGACCTGATTAAGAAGTCGGAGGATCTGCTGGATAGCAGCCAGCAGGCCATCAAGAACGTTACGGAAACGACCGCGAGCTTAAGCTCAATCAGTACCAAAATAGACCACGGTCAGGGGACGGTCGGGGCTCTAATCAACGATAAGACAGCCTATCTCCAGCTCAACGAAACGTTGGGGGGAATGCGCGATACAGTAGCCCATGCGCAAGTGGGGGTCACCGATTTCCAGGAGAACATGGAGGGCATGAAGCATAATTTCTTCCTGCGTGGATATTTCAAGAATCGCGGCTATGAAGATTCCGCGGAGCTGGCGAAGGACGAAATCGCAGGCCTGCCCCTCGGGGTACCCCAGAAGACTTTCACTTTCGAGGCAAAGCAACTCTTCGACAAAGTGGACACAGCCAAGCTAAAGAACCAGAAGACTCTGGACGCAGTCGGCAGTTTCCTGACCGATACCGATTTTGGGGTCGCCGTAGTGGAAGTCTATTCCAGCATGGAAGGAGACGCCGGGAAAGACCTGGTCCTGGCCCAGGGTCGTGCCCTGGTGGTCCGCGAATACTTGGTTGAGAATTTCGGTTTCGATGATCGACGGCTCAAGACCCTGGGCATGGGGAAGAAGACGGGCACGAGCCCGGAGAGCGGTTGGGGCACCGTCCAGATCCTCGTCTACCCTTCCGGCACAGAAATGCCACCCGCGAAGCTGGCGCAGAATGGTGCGCCACCCAAGACCTCCGCAGATTTGCCGGTTCCCGAATCTCCCGCTACCCTTTCAAAATCACAGTAGCAGAATGCCAACGGTGATCGGCTGCCAGGCAGCGGAATTATTCGGGTTCTCGTCCTGCACGATTTGCACGGCGTCAACGTCCACCACCCTCCATCATCCTTCTCCATTCCCCCGGCGTGCACATTGTTGGGCATGTTGCGGGAATGGTCAATTTTGAACAGACAGACCTTCTCTATTTGCTTAAATGTTGTGATTATGCATCGGGTTTCAGATGGCTCCGAAGGCTTGAGGATTCTGGCCGGCGCCGTAGCCCTTGCTTGCGCCGCCATTTCCGCCATTTACAGGTTGCGGACAAATTAAGCAAGGCGGTCGCCCTGCAGCGCGATAAGTTCCGCTCCCGTCAGTGTCGGGGAGTGACCGGCCTGCGGTTTTGTACCTTGCGGACCCGCTAACGAGCAATGCCCTGCGAGGCATTTGGAGCTGAAGAAGGAGATCCCAATTGATCGCTGACATGAACGAGCACGCCGTCATCAGCCCTGACCATCAACTCCCGGCCTTTGCTCCCCGACATACGGGTTTGCACGTCATCATGTGGATTCTGCTGGTCCTGATTGTGGCGGTCCCGCTATTGCTGGTTTTGCACCATCGCGAGGAAGCCCAAAAAGCCGCGGCCGCAAAGCCAGCCGCGCCGGGGATCACCATTACGAGTGCGACGGCTCAAAAGGGTGACGCCGGCGTCTACCTCGATTCCATCGGCACCGTCACCCCGGTCTATACCGATTCGATTACCAGCCAGGTAAATGGCCTGGTCGATGCAGTGCATTACATGGAGGGTCAGCGGGTAAGGAAGGGCGATCCGCTGGTTGACATCGATTCGCGTCCGTACCGCGCCCTGCTTTTACAAGCACAAGGGACATTGGAACGAGACCAGAATCTGCTGGCCCAGGCCCAAATGGACCTTGAACGCTACCGTGCCGCGTGGGCACGCAATGCCATTGCCAAGCAGACCTTGGATGACCAGGAAAAACTTGTCCTCCAGGAGACTGGCACAGTCAAAAACGATCAGGGAACGGTGCAATTTGACCAGATTCAAGTGGACTACTGCCAGATCACTGCGCCCATCGCCGGCCGGGTGGGTTTACGGCTGGTGGATCCGGGCAACGTAGTGCAGTCGGGTGGAAACGTAACCCTCGCCGTCATTACGCAGTTGGAGCCCATTACCGTAATTTTCACCATACCGGAAGACAGTCTCGGCGAGGTTGAAGCCCGCCTTAACGCAAAGGCTAAGCTCCCCGTCGATGCCTTTGATCGCACGGCGCAGACAAAGATCGCGAGTGGGGCGCTCTTGACGCTCGACAACCAGATTGACACGACGACCGGAACCGTAAAAGGGCGAGCGCTCTTCGCCAACACCAATGATGCGCTCTTCCCGAACCAATTTGTAAATACGCGCCTGCTGGTAAATACCTTGCAGGGAGTGACGCTGATTCCAGCATCAACCATTCAACAAAATGGCCAGGCATCGTTCGTGTACCTGATTCAAAACAATGTCGCTCATATGCGCAGCGTCACCCCGGGGGTCACCAACGGCGGTATAACCCAGGTTGACGGCATCGATGCTGGAGACGTTGTCGCCAACAGCAGCTTCGATAAGCTGCAGGACAACGCGAAGGTGGTTATTTCCAACCAGCCTGCCTCGGGCAAAACGCGCGGGAGCAAAGCGCAGTGAGTCCATCTCGTCCGTTTATTTTGCGACCGGTAGCCACTGCCCTGCTGATGGCTGCGATCCTTCTGGTCGGTATTGTCGGCTATACTCAACTGCCTGTCTCCGCATTGCCGGAAGTCGATTATCCCACCATTCAGGTGCTCACTTTTTATCCCGGCGCCAGCCCCACAGTGATGGCAACGGCGGTGACGGCGCCCCTCGAGCGTCAATTCGGCCAACTCCAGGGCTTGAGCCAGATGACCTCCACCAGCTCCGGAGGCACTTCCGTCGTCGTGCTGCAGTTTAATCTCTCACTGGCTATTGATGTGGCCGAGGAAGAGGTGCAATCCGCCATAAACGCGTCGCAGAGTCTTTTGCCATCCATCCTTCCCGCGCCGCCGACCTACAGTAAGACGAATCCCGCCGATGCTCCGGTGCTCACCCTGGCGATCACCTCAAATTCCATGCCGCTATCCCAGGTCGAAGACCTTGTGGACACACGCCTGGCGCCCAAGATTTCGCAACTCAACGGCGTGGGTCTGGTAAGCATCAGCGGCGGCCAAAAGCCCGCCGTCCGCATTCAAGCCAACCCTACGGCGATGTCGTCCTATGGCATCAACCTGGAGGACCTGCGCGCGGCGCTGACCAATGCCAGTGTGAACGCCGCCAAAGGGAACTTCGACGGGCCGCGCCAGGATTACCAGATCGATGCCAACGATCAACTGGTTACCAGCGGCGACTATGGAAAGGTTGTGGTTGCCTACCGCAACGGCGCGCCGGTGATGCTCACCGACGTGGCACGCATCGTGAATGGCATTGAGAACAATAATCAGGCCGCCTGGATGAACCAGACTCCAGCGGTCATCCTGAATGTGCAACGCCAGCCCGGGGCCAACACCATCAGCGTGGTCA
>CAYTMD010000078.1:0-17637 GCA_964438685.1 uncultured Acidobacteriota bacterium | reverse complement strand
GTGAAACATTCTTAAAGCCGTCCCTCCGCTTGTCCTTTAATGAATAATCCGGGCTTTGGGGCTTGACTTGTGGATTTCAGGGTTCGGGCTTGAGCTAAAGCTTTTCCTCGTAGAGGGAGACAAGGGATTTTTGGGAAATCAGCCGTGCGGCTCCTAACGCGGCGCCCGTACTACCGAGGCTGGAGATCTTCAACTGGACCTCATTCGCCGACTTTTCCAGCGCGTGCTGCTTGATCAAGCGCCGGAGCGGTTCCAGCAGCATCTGACCGGCGTGGTGAAATAAGGGTCCGCCAAAGACCACAACATGGGGATTCAGCAGGTTCACCACGTCTGCTAAGGCGACTCCGATATGCTCGACCGCATCGTGCAGGATGCGGAAGGCCAAGCCGTCGTTTTCCCTCGCGGCTTGGGCCACAAGCTCAATGGAAATGTTATCCAGGTTGCCCTTCGCCAGCTCCGGGATTCCGGAATCCACGCCTTTTTCAAGGGCACTACGGACCGCTTCAATGATCGCCGTGCAGGAAGCAACGGTCTCCAGGCATCCATTATTCCCGCAAGAACAGAGCGGACCACTGTGGTTGATCGTCATGTGCCCGAACTCGCCCGCCAGCCCCCCGGGCCCGCGATAGAGCTTGCCATCAATGAATATCGCCGCTCCTATTCCCATGCTGATACTGAGGAAGAGGAAGTCGGCGAGGCCCACAGCGACTCCATAATGCTTTTCCGCTATGGCCATGGTGCGGGTGCTGTCATCAATTGTTGCCGGAAGACCGAAGCCATCTTCCAGCATGTCCCGCAAAGGAATATTTCTCCATTGGGCCATCTGGCCGGGGCGGGGGAATGACAGAATCATCCCGTTCTCAGTGTCAACGATGCCGGAGTGCGCCATGCCAATTCCCCTGATGAGACTTCTTGGCACTCCGCATTCGCATCGGACCTTTTGAATGGTCTCAAATGCCCGTTCCAGGGTACTTTGTCGGCCTTCTGAAACCTTAGAGGTCGTTTCATGGCAATAAACCAGGCGCCCGAGCATGTCGGCGACGACGACCCGCAACATGTACGAGCCCAAGTCCACTCCAATGAAATAGGCAGCGTCATTGCGTACGGACAATGAAACGGGCCGGCGGCCCAGGGGCGTGGAGTTCTCCCCTGATTCGACGATCAGGGCTTTGTGCAACAGGCGATTTACAATTCCGCCCACGCATGCGGCGCTCAGTCCGGTGCGTTTGGCCAACTCGATTCGCGAAACGTTGTTGTTCTCGTAGATGTGTTGCAGCACGTTTAATTCATTGCGCGCTGATTTGCCATGGGCCTTGGGCAACGGCGCCTTTCGTGGGTGCTTCGAGCTTACTTGTTCGCGTTCTTTCTGGGGCATCTTGACGTTTTCTCCCAAGCTTTATTCCCAAGGGCCGGAATTCCCTCGCTTCTCTCCCCGGGTGGGGAAGTGCGGCGTCGAGAAGGGTGCGGAAAGACGCCTCACAGCAGTTAACTGCCATGCCGCGGGTAACCACCCCGGCACCCAAGGCGCCGGGGTAGTGCTGATTCGGGTTGGTGACAATAAAATTAACACCAATGACCCCTGAACCCCACCCTTCCGGCTAATCCCCAAGAACCACCCAACATGGTGAGAAATCCAAGCCTATGACGCAATTTCATTCATAAAATATGCTTTGGGAAGGAAGAAATCAAATAAAATCTGCAAGAAAAGGGGGGAATGACGAATGAAAGTCATTGTCCTAGTGCTTACTTATATAAGTCAGCGACATTGATTCGCCGGGGGGAGGGAAGCGCGGCGCTTTTGCTCCACCGCCGGACCCGGGAGAGCGTTAGGGGCTCCATCCCCTGAAGCGACGTGGTTTCAGGGCCTGATGGCCTTCCCCCCGTCCTCCTGAGGCGGAGGTTCCAAAGCCCCGCCTTGACCAGAGTGCAAGATGATTTTGCCAACCCGACACGAGCTGGGATTCTCCGCATGATCGACCGTGCCCACAGCCGGAGGCCCCGGTGTCGCGGAGATTTGGCTTGACAGTTTTGAAATATAGATGTAGAAATTTGTCCATAATATTGGGCAGGTTGATTCATCTTGGTATTAAATGGTTCCATTGGACTTTCACTTTGTCGAACTTGCCGGTTGCCATAGAGGCGTTGCTGAACCATGTGGGCAAAGTCTATAACACGTTCGACCCGGCGCAAGAGGCAGTTCACCCGAATGGACGGTGACGGAAGTCCGCTGCCAGCCAGCGCTGCGCGGGTTCCAACAACGTCGGCCACGGTGAAGTAGCGGGCGCATGGCCGTCGCGCAGCGTGCAAAGAGTCAATTGTTTCCCGCCGACAGCCGCACGAAGCTGACGGGTTCCTTATACCCTCCAGTTTCCATACTCTCATGGGACACCACTTGACGCGGAAAAGCGTGCCGGTTACGCCATTTGTGAAACTACGCGCCGTGGAAGTTCAAACCTGCTGGGTTTACACGATATTGCCGGATTCCCAGCCATCCAAGTCAAACGGGAGAGTCCACCTATGATCAAATCAGGGAAGGAAGCAAGACCATCCCTTCGGTTGTACACATGTTTATTAACTTCACTATTGATTCTTGGGGGAAGCAACTTCCGCATTGCGGCTGCGCCTTTTCGTGCCGCAGTGGTGAAGATTGATATCACACCCGATAAGCCGCAATGGCTTTTGGGTTACGGCCCGCGGCAGTCCACGGGTGTGCATGACCATATCTTCCATCGGATCGTGGCGATGGACGATGGCACCACACAGTTCTACCTGATTTCAACCGATATCTGCCTGTATTCTCCCTCGGTTTATGACCAGGTGACGAGCGAGATCGAGAAACAAACCGGTATCAAACCCATGCAGATTTGGTGGACCACAACCCACACTCATGAGGCGCCGGAAATCGGACCACCTGGACTGGGCTCCGTCTTCATGGGCGAGCGCTACGAGCACGACCATAACACCGAGTATTCCGCCTGGGCCGAGAACAAGCTGATTGAAGGGGTGAAAGAAGCGCGGGCCAAGCTTGAACCGGCGCGGTTGGGCGTCGGGTGGGGAATGGCAATGGCCAACATCAACCGGCGCGCACGGGACGAGGAAGGCGAAGCTTTCCTGGGACTGAATCCCGATGGGCCGGCAGACCGCAAAATTGGGCTGCTGCGGCTGGAGAAAGCCGATGGGAGCTTACTGGCTCTGGTTGCAAACTACGCCATGCACGGTACAGTTTTGGGGGACGCGAATAATATCATCAGCGGTGACGCCCCGGGAATTGTGGCCGATTACGTGGAAGAGAAACTGGGCGCGCCCATGCTTTACATCAACGGCGCAGCCGGTAATATGGCTCCGATCTACACGGTCTACCCGGATTTCGAAAGCGGCCACCTGAGCCAGTTCAGGGCACTGCTGGGAGACAAGATCATTGCCGCATATCGCCAAATGGGTCCCACCACGGCGGACGTCCGGCTTACCTTGGGGGGAACAATCGTTGAAACACCCCGCAAGGCCGGGATGGGTTGGGCCAAGGACTTGGGTAAGTACACTCGCACGACGAGCGCAGGTGAAAATCTGGTTCTTCTTCCTGTCAGATTTCTGCGGATCAACGACGACATTGCAATCTGGTCGGCGCCAATAGAGCTCTTCTGCGAAGTCGCAATGAACGTCCGCGGCCTGTCCCCGTTCCCCTACACGTTTTACTTCGGCTATGCGAATGGCTGGCTGGCGTACCTGCCTACCAAGGCCGAGTTCGTATACAAGGGATATGAACCCAAAACTTCGCCCTTCACGGATCAGGCGGAGGGCGACTTGACACGCGCCGTCGTGACCTATCTCCAAGGGCAAGTGCGTTAAAATGACCTTTTGTCGTGTTGGGCCTTCCTACTGCTCACGGGAGGGCGGACGGGGTAATCGCTGGCAAAGGACTATAAATCAATGGGTTACGGGATCGTCTCAGGTGCAAACGCGGGGCCCTTGGTTAAGTGCTTGCAGTTCTATCAGTTAGGGAGTACGTAGGTGGGTTATAAGCTCCTTTTAGGGGCTATCATCGAATGTCAAACATAATTTGCGAGCGGAACCAGAACAATGTTGGCCAAAATCGATCCAGCGGAAGGATCGTGGCAACCATGATGGCCAACCGCAACGGGTTCTTCTACGTGCTGGACCGAATCAACGGCAAAGTTCTGCTGGCCAGACCTTTCATCAACCGGCTGACCTGGGCGAGCGGAATCGGTGCGGATGGCCGGCCCCAGCTCATTCCGGAAGGGGAAGTGAGTTGTCCCGAGGCTGCCGCCAATTGGAATGCCACCGCATTCAGCCCCCAAACGCGCCTCTTTTACACGGTGGCGCTGGAGAAATGCGTGGTGAAGGTTACCTCTGGCAACAGTAAGACAGAACACGAGGAACCTGGCAGGAAGTACATTCGAGCTCTCGACATTGAGACCGGCAAAGTGGTATGGGAAAGGCCCCAAATCGGCAACGTCGAAGGCAAGAGAGACGCGGGATTGTTGGCGACAGCGGGTGGACTGATCTTTTACGGTGACGCAGCCGGGGACTTCGAGGCCATGGATGAGCGGAACGGCAAGCCTCTGTGGCACTTCGTAACGAATGGCGAAAACAAAGCCTCACCGATGACCTACATGGTGGGCGGGAAGCAATTTGTAGCGATTGCCATCGGTCCCAACATACTTTGTTTTGGATTGCCAACGGGGAGCGAGGCGAAATGAGTCGGCTCTTTTCCGCTTGGGCATGCGTTGTTCTTGGTTGCGGCATTGCCTTTGGGCAGAGTTCTTCCGTGCCTTCCGATTCGGAGTGGCGAAACTATGGTCACGATCCCGGAGGAGCGCGTTTCTCCTCGTTGAAACAGATCAACAACACGAATGTTCAACTGCTGCAAAGGGCTTGGACCTATGAAATAGCACCAACTCCTAATAGTGGAATTAGCGCTCTTGAAACCACTCCCTTGATGGTGGATGGCGCCCTTTACTTTACTACCGAAACGAGCCGTGCCATTGCGCTCGATGCCGATACGGGAAAAGAGCTTTGGGTGTTTGATCCCTCTCCCGGCGAGAGCGGCACCCGCCGCCCCTTGCCCAGCCGCGGCGCCGCCTACTGGGAGGGGCAATCGACCGTTCCCTGCGGAGCGAATAACCCCAATCTCGACAAGCGCCTCTTTTACATCACTGTGGACGCGCACCTCTTCGCTCTGGATACCCGAACGGGCCGGCCGTGCAAAGGGTTTGGTGAGGGGGGATCCATTGATCTTCGCGTCGGCGTGGCGGACAAGTGGCCGAAGGGAAGGTACGACTCAACATCGCCTCCCACCATTTACAAAGATCTGGTGATCACCGGATCCGAGGTCCAGGAAATCCCGTCGAAGGGGCCCAGCGGAGATGTTCGCGCCTTTGATGTGCGAACGGGAAAGCCGGTTTGGAGATTCCATACCGTCCCCAGACCCGGCGAAGTGGGGCACGACACCTGGGAAGGTGATGCTTGGGAGGACCGTTCGGGTACCAATGTGTGGAGCGTCATGAGCGTGGACGCGGAGCGGAGCATGATTTTCCTTCCCCTTGGGTCCCCTTCTTCTGACTTCTACGGTGCGGACCGGAAAGGTCAGGGTCTGTTCGGCAACTCGCTGGTGGCTTTGGACGCGAATACGGGAAAGCTCATCTGGTATTACCAGATGGTGCATCATGACATCTGGGATTACGATCTGTGCGCTCCGCCCAATTTGATGACCGTCCGCCGCGACGGCAAGGACATCCCGGCCGTGGCGGAAGTCACTAAAATGGGATTTGTTTATGTTCTTGACCGCCTTACCGGCAAACCCCTTTTCCCAGTGGAGGAGCGGCCGGTGGCACAAAGTAAAGTGCCGGGGGAAGCGACCTGGCCCACACAGCCATTTCCCATCAAATCAATGCAACTCGCTCGAACCTCGGTGACGCTTGACGACATCACCACGGTTACCCCGGAGTCCCGAAAATACTGCCTCGACAACTTTGGCGATTCCCTGCCGGGGGGAATCTTCACGCCGTGGGGCCTTACGAAGTTGACCGTGGAAATACCGGGAACACTCGGAGGCGGCAACTGGTCGGGGACCTCATTCAATCCTGCTCTCGATTATCTCTTCGTGAGTGTCAGCGAAGTGGGCGCGGTGGGATTAATGAAACCGCAGCCAGAGAACGCGGAGGCACCCTACGTCCGCAGTAGCAAGTGGGGAAATTACGCGCGCTTTTGGGATGATCACCATTATCCGTGCCAGAAGCCTCCTTGGGGTGACCTGAATGCGATTGATTTGAAGACCGGTGAAATCGCTTGGAAGGTGCCGCTGGGTGTGATGGACGATTTGGAGGCAAGGGGGATACCCAAGACCGGGACTTATAACCTCGGAGGCTCAATCGCTACCGCGGGAGGGCTTGTCTTTATTGGCGGCACTGTTGATCACCGATTCCGGGCGTTCGACGCCCGCACCGGCAAAGAGCTCTGGGTCGACAAGCTCGAATCCAATGCGCACGCCACTCCCATGACGTATCTGGGCAAGAGAACGAAGAAGCAATTCGTAGTGGTTGCGGTGGGGCCGGGTGGATTCTTTAACCCTGACACTTCAGCCCCTACTGTTTTGGCGGCCTACGCCCTATTCCCGAAAGGGCAGGGACCGGCGCGGCTGAGAACTCAAGCCTACCCACGAACGATTTCAGCGAGTCCCGGCCGTGAGCCCCAGTATCTTCCCGCACCTGCCAAGGCGATCACGCAGCCGATCCCCTTCAGTCACCGGCAGCACATTCAAGCTGGATTCAAATGCGACATTTGCCACGAAGCCGCGGGTGCTGGCGGCAAGATGCAAATCCCCGGAGTCGCGGATTGTATGGCCTGCCATCAGACGATTAAGACGGATAGCCCTGCGATACAGAAACTGGCGCAACTCCAAAAAGACGATGACCTGCTCGCGTGGAAACCGGTCTATACGCTCCCGGACCTGGTTTACTTCAGCCACCAGAAGCACACCAGTGCCAACGTGGATTGTGCCGTTTGCCACGGTCCGGTGAAAGACCGGGATCAGCTTTGGCAGGAGAAGGATGTTTCCATGGTCGCGTGTGTTGATTGCCACAAGCTGCGAAAAGCGCCGTTGAATTGCGACCTGTGTCATAACATCGGGCACTAGAAGAGCGGAAGGCAGAAAGCAGTAAGCAGTAGGCAGAAACGTGAATCGCGGTCCTGGCGTATGGCGCGACGGTTGTGACCCCCTCACCCGTCTCCGTCGGCTGACGGACAGATGAAAACGCCGGTTGGGGTCCACCCTCTCCCCCAAAGGGGCGAGAGATGTTACTTCAGACTGACGTGGGGGGGGGCCGGTTAATGCAAGGAAATATAATGCCAAATCGTAGGACGTTTCTAAAAGCGGTTACTGCCAGCGGGACTCTGGCGCTCTCTCGCGCGGAGGCTTGGGATATCCGCTCCGACTCCGGTTTGCGCGAAAACATGCGGATTTGGGACCAGCACTCGCATCTCGGGGCGGTGCCGGGAGATACTCCCGAGGAGCGCATGGCGTTCCTGGTCAAGTGCATGGACAGAGTTGGCGTGGAGCGGTTGATTCTATCCCAAGGCTATTCCGACGACCAGCGTCCCAATCCCCCCGAGCAATTTCGTCTTGAGAATGACCGGGTAATGCGCGCGGTAAAAGCTTTTCCCGACCGCGCCTATGGCTCCGCGTACATTTCTCCCCATGTCCTCGATTTCAGCATGCAGGAACTAAATCGCTGCATTCGTGACGGCCCCATGGTGATGATTGGAGAGATTGAGGCGGACGCACGCTGCAACGTTCCCCAAATGGATCCTATCGCCGAGTGGGCGGTGGAGAACGAGGTCGTCATCCTGCAACACGAATGGCTCAATGCCTTGGGCGACGGGCCGGGTGAATCCAGGCCCTCCGATGTGGTCGAACTCGCGCAGCGCCATCCCAAGCTTCAGATCGTCTGCGCTCACACCGGTGGAAATTGGGAGTTGGGCATTCGCGCCATTCGCGCCACGAAGAACGTTTACTGCGGGCTCGCCGGATCGGATCCCACCTCGGGTTATGTGGAAATGGCCGTGCGGGAGTTGGGCGCGGAAAGGGTGATCTACGGCAGTGACGTGGGAGGCCGAAGTTTTGCCTCGCAGGTGGCCAAGGTGAAAGGCGCCAACATCTCCGATTCCGATAAGAAGCTCATCCTCGGCGGAAACCTGCGCCGATTGCTCGCGCCGATGCTGCGGAAGAAAGGGTACAAGGTATGATCATCGATACCAATGTGTACCTTTCGCGTTGGCCGTTTCGACGCCTGCCGGGTGATGAGCCTGAGGCCCTGGAGGCCAAACTGCGCCAGCGCAACGTAGTTCAGGCGTGGGCAGGGTCCTTTGATGGACTGCTGCACCGCGATATTGCGGGCGTTAACATCCGGCTCGCCCAAGCCTGCGGCGCTTACGGCCAAGGCCTTCTCATTCCTTTTGGATCGATCAATCCCAAGCTTCCCGACTGGCAGGAAGACGTACGGCGCTGCCAGGAGGTCCACAAGATGCCGGGGATCCGCCTGCACCCCAACTATCATGGATACGGCCTTGGTGACCCGGCTTTTGCGGAGTTATTGAAGTTGGCTACGGCCCGCCGGTTGATCGTGCAGATCGCTTTATGCATGGAGGACGAGCGCACACAATCGCCGCTGATGCGTATTTCTCCTGTGGATATTACTCCGCTTGCGCAGGTCGTAAAAAATACGCCAGGCCTGCGCTTGGAGTTGTTGAATCGCACTTCCCACATCAGTCAGGAACAATTCCGGGCGGCGCTTGCCGCGGGAGACGTCTATACGGATTTCTCCATGGTGGAAGGCGTCGCAGGTGTTGCTCGTTTCGTAAACGATGTTCCACTTCCGCGAGTTCTATTCGGCTCGTACTACCCCTTCTATGATTTTGAGTCAGCTCTGCTCAAAATCCAGGAATCCGGCTTGGACGAGGGTTCGCAAAAGGACATTTGCGAGGGCAATGCGCGGCGACTGATGGGGCCGGGCGGTACCACGAGGTAGGCGGAAGGCAGAAGGCACGTGTAGCGCGGACCTACTTTTTGGGCCCGCGGCTCGTGCTCGAGAGGTATGGGAAAGCCGCGGACCTAAAGAACAGGTCCGCGCTACAAAGGCAGGAACGGCGCATGAAAAAACGCAAAACCGCCAAGCATGTTGGGGTGACACGCCGCGACTTCTTCAAGAGCACTGGCGCAGGGTTGCTGGCATCGGAATTCGTGGCCGCGGCGCCGGCTAGTCGTGCGGCCAAGCCGCAGGCTTCGCCGGCCCGCTTTGTGCCTGCGAGCGGGCTTACGCAACTCTCGGCGAATCTGTATGTGCTGCGCGACTCCTGCAACGTGTATGTACTCAAGAACGGGAACCGCGCGCTGCTAATCGATTTTGGGTCAGGTCATGTCCTGAACTTGCTTGGGCAGATTGGTGTGACCAAGGTTGACGCCATCCTGCACACGCATCATCACCGCGACCAGTGTCAGGGTGATGCGCGGGCGGTGGCGGAGCATATTCCGATCCACGTGCCCGCCCACGAACGGCACTTGTTTGAGGATGCGGAGAATTTCTGGCGGAACCGGCGCGTGTTCCACATGTATTACGTTGCGAATGACTTCTTCACAATTACCCACAACCTGCCCGTGGCGGGCGTACTGCGCGATTACGAGACTTTTCGCTGGGGAACCTACGAACTTCTGATTTACCCCACGCCAGGCCACACCATCGGCTCAATCAGTCTGGTAGGCACGATTGACGGCCGGAAGACGGCCTTTACCGGGGACCTGATTCACTCGCCCGGCAAGGTTATTACTCTGCATGACCTGCAATATCAATATATGAGTACGGATGGAGTGGATTTTGCCACCTTCTCATTGCAGCGAATGCGGGAACTGGAGCCGCAGTTCATCTGCCCTTCGCACGGCGAGCCGTTTACGAGTGTGGATTCTGGATTCACGGATCTGATCGGTCGAATGCGTGAATGGGTGCGGGCTTACGATCCGGGTGCTTCGCTGACCATGGACAATCAGCCCTTTGCCGTCACGCCGCATTTGATTGCCTCCTACCAGACTACCTCGTGTTTCTACGCTGTGATCAGCGACAGCGGCAAGGCTCTGTTCGTGGATTACGGTTCGGCGAGCTATAACTTCATCGAGAGTTCGCTAAGGTCTCTGCCTACGCACGATCGCCTTCGCTTTATTGCTCACACCATTCCGGCCCTCGAGGCGCGCTACGGGCTGAAGTCCGTGGACGTGGCCATGCCAAGCCACATGCACGACGACCACTTGAATGGCTTTCCCTATCTCGTCCGCCACCACGGCGCCAAAGTGTGGTGCTACGAAAACATGGTCGACATTCTTGAAAAACCGCGCGGGAATAATCTGGGATGCACGCTGGCTGAGGTTATCAAGGTGGACCGCTCGTTTCGACACGGGGAAAAGTTCAAGTGGGAGGAGTTTGAGTTTGAGGTTTGCCACTCGCCCGGCCATACGGAATTTCAGATGGCGTTATTTGCGGAGATTGACGGCGCGCGCATCGCGTTTACCGGTGACGCCGTTCATACTGCCAACGGCGGAGCACCGTACCAGCTTCGCCACAACCTTATTTTCCGCAACTGGGTGGAGAGTGACAGCCACGTACGTGCCATCCGCAACATTCTGGAACACGAACCCAATATCATCGCGCCAGGGCACACCAAGCCCTACGTTGCCAACAAGGCGGATTTGGAAGACTTAAAGCGCCGGTGCGAGCAGGAAGGGCAGTACTTCAAGGATGTGATCGCCGACCCGGATACGAACTTTGGCTTGAACCCCAGTTGGGCGCGGCTCTACCCGTACCAACTCGCGGCCAAGGCTGGTTCAACGTCTACGCTGGAATTGCGGGTGCGCAATTACCGCGCGAAGCCGATGCATTTGGAAGCGGGACTCGTGTTGCCGGAAGGCTGGAAGACTAACCCGGATATTGCCACCCTGGACGTGCCCGCGGGCAGCGACGGCAAAACCGGCTTCACAGTAACAATTCCCGACAGTTGGGACCCCGGCAAGCCGCGTGTTGCAGTTGCGGCGGATGTGATGGCGGATGGTCAATACCTGGGGCAGATTGCCGAAGGTGTGGTGGATATTGAATTTGTGTGAGGCTGGAACGGTGTGCCGTCGTTCTCAGACCACCCCGTCGCTCGGCGCGCCACCCCTCCTCATCTGAGGAGGGGAGCAATGCAAGAACTCCCCTCCTGATTCAGGAGGGGTGGCGCGCCGAGCGACGGGGTGGTTACCCACGGAGAGGTCTTGTTTTTGCAAGCTCTAAAGTCGGTCCCTACGAAAGATAGAACTCCTGATGCGAGGAAGCATCTGATGAAACCGATCAAAATCGTTTTGCTCTGTGCAATGTTTCTTATCTCTTATTCCGCTTCCGCCCAGGAGGCCATTCATGACCCTCTTCTGCGTTGGATGAACCAGATTGCGCAGCGCCAGCTTCAGGAACGGCAGCGGACGATTGACCAGATCCACACGGTGGCTGAAGCGGAGGCCCGGAAGCAGGTGGTCCGTGGAAAGCTTCTAGAACTCTTGGGCGGCTTACCCGATTACAGCGGGCCCCTGAATGCCAAGACCACAGGTCAAATTCAGGCGGACGGCTACACTATCGAGAAGGTACTCTTCCAGAGTCTGCCCAACTTCTATGTCACCGGCGATCTCTACCGGCCCAATAAACCCGGCCGTTATCCCGCCATTCTTTATCAGTCCGGTCATACGCAAGAGGGAAAACCTGAGCCACAGAGGGCGGCTGCTAATCTGGCCTTGAAAGGCTTCGTAGTGCTCACGACCGATCCGATCGGTCAAGGTGAACGGGAACAAACCTACGATCCGCAGAGTTCAGAAGTCTTGGCGGGTTGGTCGGTTCCCGAGCATATCCAGGCGGGGGCCCAGGCCATTCTGATTGGCGAGAGTGCGGCCCGCTTCTTCATTTGGGATGCGAAGCGCGGCATCGACTACCTGGTTAGCCGGCCTGATGTGGATCCCAACCGTCTTGGCGCGGCGGGATGCTCGGGCGGCGGGGCGCTGACGACCTTTATTGGCGCCATGGACCCGAGGCTTAAAGCGGTCATTCCCGCCTGCTATCCCAATTCCTATCAGTTGTTATTTGCCGGTCCCGACCCTGATACGGAAATGAGTTTTCCCCAATTCCTGGTAAGCGGTCTCGACGTGGCAGACTATGTGGAAGTCACCGCGCCCACTCCCTGGCTGATCCAGGAAACCGAGGCCGACTACTTCACCCCCGCGGGCGCACGGATGGTTTATGAGGAGGCCCGGCATTGGTACGGGATTTACGGAGCTGAAGATAAGGTCGCTTTCTTCGTCGGACCGGGTCCCCACGGAACTCCGCTGGTCAGCCGCGAAGCCGTGTATAAGTGGATGATCCGCTGGCTCAAGGATGGCCAGGGCGACTTTCATGAGCAGTCGGTCCATTTGTATAACAATCTCGAACTGCTCGTCACTCCCACGGGCCACGTGGATGATATTCCGGGAAGCCGCAAAGTCTATCAAGTGATCCTCGACGATTTTCACTCCAGGATGCGCCCGGGGACAATTCCCGAACTGCGAGCGGAATTACGCAAGTTGAAGATCCCTACCGATGGCTCCTCACCGGAAACTAGGTTCCTGGATGAGTCGAACGCGGGGGAAGTTCGGCGTGAGCACATTCGGTTTGAAAGTGAGCCTGGGGTTGAAATAAAAGGAAGTCTCTACATTCCCTCTGCACCCTCAGGTCGAAAGCCGGCGGTGTTGCTGATTGAGGATAGTGGCCCGTACTTTCAAGCTGCAACCACAGAGTCCCTGGCCAACCGGATGGCGAAGAAAGGCCGTGTGGTTCTGACGCTCGAACCGCGCGAGGCTGTAGGAGAGGACTGGCATGCGCCATTCGTCGGGGATTGGCTAACCAATTCTAGGGCCAACCAGATCGGACTCAACATGCCGGCGATGCGCGCACATGACATTCTACGCGGAGTCGATCTTCTGTGCGCGCGGAGTGACGTGGATCCCGCCTCCATTCATGCCGGCGCACGACGAGTGAAAGGGATTTGGCTCTTGTTGGCGGCAGCAGCCGACCCGCGTATCGGCAAGGTTTGGCTGGACCGAACCCCCTATAGCTTGCGAGCGGCTCTCCACAACACCTTGAATACCGAATTGTTTGACGCGGTGATTCCCGGCTTTGCGCTGCATTGGGACCTTGATGACCTTACCAAGGCCATGGGGGACAGGCCGGTGATGTGGACGGACCCCGCGAACTGGATGAACCGGATTGTGAACCTTCACGGTCCTTATCAGTATCGCTACATTTTGGGCGATACCACAGAACTCGCCGACGCCCAGGACGACGCATACATTGACGAGTTTTTGAAATGATCGGCATTTAAGGGGAGGCATTATGGAGCAAATATCCAGGAGGGAATTCACCAAGCGCACTGCTGTTGCAGGTCTGGCAGCGGCCCTGAGCAGCACGCGGATACTGGGTGCAAACGACCGCATTCGGGTGGGATTTATTGGCGTGGGTAACCGCGGTGACCAGGTCCTCGACGGATTCCTCGCGCAGAAGGATGCGGACGTGGTGGCCGTCTGTGATTTGTGGCAGCCGTATCTCGATTTCGCCTCCAAGAAAATCGGCACAAGTCCACAGCAATTTAAGGACTACCGCAAGCTGCTCGACATGAAGGATCTCGACGCGGTTGCGGTCTGCACGCCGGACCATTGGCATGCCTTGCAGATGATCCATGCTTGCCAGGCGGGGAAGGATGTGTATGTGGAAAAGCCGCTGGCGCTTCGTGTCGCGGAGGGACGCCGGATGGTGGAAGCGGCGCACAAGTACAAGCGAGTTACGCAGGTGGGCTTGATGCGGCGCTCGGGGCCAAAATTGAAGGAGGCTGCGGAATTTTTGCGAGGTGGCGGGATCGGCAAAATCACTGCGATTCGCTCCTTCGACGTCCAGAACGAGTGGCCGAATGGTCTCGGCAATCCCCCGAATGGGGAGCCGCCCGAGGGGCTCGATTGGGAAGCGTGGCTGGGTCCAGCGCCCCAGGTTCCTTACAACATTAACCGCACGTTTTATCGCTTCCGCTGGTTCTACGACTATTCCGGCGGCCAGATAACGAATTTCGGAACGCACTATCTGGATTTTTCCCACTGGCTACTGGGGCACGATGCGCCCCTGGCAGTAACAGCCGTAGGTGGCAAGTACGCGGTCGAGGATAATCGTGAAATTCCCGACACGGCGGAAGTTATCTGGTCGTATCCCGGAAACACACTGATTACCTTCGCGCAGATCAATGCCAATGGCGCTCCTCCCGCTCCGCGCGATTGCAACATGGAGATCCGGGGTACCAAGGGGACCTACTATATGAATTGGAACGGGTACGAAGTTGTGCCGGACCCCGTTTCCGGGATGGATTTTCCCGCGCTCAGCCCTCTTGACCGTGCTGCCAACGAGTGGCGAAAGTCCCACAAGGCGGTGATCGAGCCTCGCAAGGTCGAAGAAGAGGATGCCACCCCTCTGCACGCCAGGAATTTCCTCGACTGCGTGCGGAGCCGGGAAACCTGCAACTGCGATATTGAGACCGGCCACCGGAGCACAGTAGCAACGCTGATTGCCGACATCGCGCTGAAGACCCAGACCCACCTCAAGTGGGACAGTAAGGCGGAACGGTTCACCAACAGCGAGGTGGCCAACCGACACCTTAGTTATCACTATCGTTTGCCCTACAAGTTGCCGGAGGTTTAGGCGAAGGTCGGACCGAGCCAAGTCGTAGCGCGGACCTGTTTTGTAGGTCCGCGGCTTGTCTCACATGGTCAAGGAAGAGCCGCGGACCTACAAACCAGGTCCGCGCTACCCTTCCTTGCAAGCAGCCGAAGTTATAAGGAGAGAATCATGTTGAAGCAACGGGAAGTAACGCGCCGGGAATTTCTCAGAGACGGGGCAATCACGGGGGCAGGCCTTGCGGCTTACAGTGGAATCTCATTTATCACTGATCCAGCGAAAATCTTTGGCGCCAATGACCGTATTCGATTTGGTGTAATCGGTTGTGGGGACCGGGCCCAGGAAAACCTGCACGCAGCCTTGAAGAGCCCGAACGTCGAGTGCGCGGCCGTGGCAGACGTTTATACCCGTCGCCTTGATGAAATCCGGAGCATTGTCCCCAACGCTAAACCGTATCGGGACTTTCGCCGCATGCTGGATGACACGACCATTGACGCCGTGATGGTTGTCACTCCACAGCACCAGCATGCCCTGAACTTCGTTCCGGCCATTCAAGCGGGCAAAGACGTTTACCAGGAAAAGACCATGGCCTTCAATCCTGACCATGCCCGGCGCATGCGGAGGGCGTATGAAGGTTCCGGCCGCGTGGTCCAGGTGGGAATCCAATCGGTGACTTCCGAGGTCCTTGATTTGGTGAAGTCGCTTAATACGCCGGAGAACATGGGAGAAATTACGGCGCTCCACACGCACATGTATCGCAATGCGCCTTACGGTGGTTGGAAGCAACCCTTCCCGTCAGATTGCGACCTTGAGCACGTGGATTGGAAGGAATTCCAGGGCGAAGCGGTGTGGCATGAATGGGACCCCAATCGGTATATTAATTGGCGCTTTTTCTGGGACTACGACGGCAGCAACGTATTCGAGAACATGGTCCACCAAGTGGGTTTCTGGTATAAGGTGCTCGGTCTCAAAATTCCGCGCGGCGTCATGATGAACGGCGGCAATTATCTTTCCCCCGACATGCAGGTTCCTGACACCATGGATGTTTCCATGGATCAGCATGAGAACTTGCTGTTCACTTGGAATTGCGGTTTCGGGAATCGCCACTACACCGCGGAGGATGATTATCTGCTGGGCAATAAAGGCACGATATTCCGTCAGCGGTACAGGGCGGAGTACATCCCGGAGGACCGCCCTCGGGGCTCGGCGGGGAAAGCCCCGGAATCCAAAGTTCTCAATGCCAATCCCAAGTCCGACGGGACCATTGAACACTTCCAGAATTTCTTTGACTGTATGCGCAGCAGGAAAGAGCCGAACTGCCCCTTCGAACTGGGTTACCGTTCCGCGATTGCCTGCCAGATGGCAATACGCTCCTATCACGAGGGCAGGAAAGTGCATTGGGACGCCGAGCGTGAGGAAATTGTGTAGGGGCACAAGGGCGATTAATTCGAAGACATAAGGAGAAACTTCATGGCAGACGAATCCCGTAGAACGTTTGTGAAGAAGATAGGAGCGGCTTCTGCGTTGGCGGCGGGGTCTTTTTTGAATTGGAATCCACGCGCCATGGGGGCCAATGACAAGGTTGTGCTAGGCCTGATTGGCGGCCGCAATCAAGGGAAAGGCGATGCCCTGCGGTCTATTGCCCGAGGGGCAGAGATCAAGACCTTCTGTGACATTGACCAGGAAATTCTCGATAAGGTCAATCCGGAATTTGAAAAAGCCCAAGGCAAAGCGCCCGGCACCACCAAGGATTTCCAGCGCTTGTTGGATGACAAAGATATCGATGGCGTCATCATTGCCACGCCCGACCATTGGCACGCGCGAATTGGAATCCTGGCATGCCAGGCGGGGAAGGATATCTACATCGAAAAGCCGCTGACGCAGACTATTCACGATGGGCAACTGGTTCGCGATGCCGTGCGCAAATACAAGCGCATTGCCCAGGTGGGCACGCAGAGAAGAAGCGCTCCGTACTACCAAGGCGCCATTGAATACCTGAAGACGGGGAAGCTGGGGAAAATTTGCGAAATCAACACTTGGGAATGCCAACTGCGCCCGACGATAGGGAACCCTCCGGATGGCGATCCTCCGGCAACCGTGGACTACGATGTGTGGCTGGGGCCGGCGCCCAAGAGGCCTTTCAACGTGAATCGTTTCCACTACAACTGGCGCTTCTTTTGGGATTACGGGAACAGTGAGCTGGGCAACCAAGGCGTACACATGCTTGACGTGGCGATGTGGGGAATTCAGACGATGCGCGGCGGCATTGAGAATTCTCTGCCAACCCGCGTATCCGGCAATTCGGGGATTTACTGGTTGAAGGATGCCAAAGAGGTTCCCGACACCCAGGTTCTCACGTACGACTTCGGCGACTTCATGCTGACGTGGGAGTTGCGCAGCTTTGCGAAGCGGCATCCGGTTTATGGGTTCCGTGACGGCATTGTATTTATCGGTTCCGAAGCTACCCTGGTAGTTGCCGAGTCAGGTTGGACCGTCTACTTCGAAGATGGTAGTGCCGAGGTTAATGAACCGGCAAAGGTTGAAAACGAAAGCGGCTTGCACGAAAAGAACTTCCTGGACTGCGTGCGAAGCCGCCAGACACCCAATGCCGATGTTGAACTCGGCCGGCTGTCTACCACGATTTGCCACCTGGGGAACGTCTGCACGCGTCTCCGTCGTGATGTGAACTTCGATCCCAAAACAGAAACCTTTGGGCATGACAAGGAGGCAAATGCTTACTTGACCAGGGAGCATCGGCATCCCTACACGACGCCCAAGGTCTAATTGGAATAGCCCAATGTACTACTGATCCGGCCCTAAACGGATGTAACGTTTTCGGGTGTTGATGCATCTAATAGAGCATGGA
>CAYTMD010000077.1:0-17676 GCA_964438685.1 uncultured Acidobacteriota bacterium | reverse complement strand
GGAATCCGAAGCGGCTTTCGATTGGTACTTTGCACGCTGTGAGTCGAGCGCCTCGAACTTTGCCGCTGAGCTTGCTCATGCTGTGAGCATGATTGCGGAAGCCCCGCAACGCTGGCCCGCCGGTCCGTATGGCACCCGCAAATTCCTGCTGCGTCGATTTCCTTATGCCGTGGTCTACCGCGAGCTACCTGCCACGATCCAAGTCCTGGCCGTTGCTCATGGCCATCGGCGCCCCGGCTACTGGAAAACCCGAATTTAAATGGCTCTTTGCCCATCTCGAAATGCCCACGCGGGCTCTGGAGCCCGGATTGTGTTTCTCGCCACTATCCACTAACAACTGTCCTTAGTCCCTCCGGCCTTTTCCTGTTGACATGTGTAAGGCTACAGGCTACAGTTGATCCGGTGAAAATCCGGAACTTTGTCCACAAGGGCCTGAAGAGGCTTTACGAGGAAGACAGCGCAAAAGGGGTTTCCCCCGAAACTGTGGATAAGCTCCGGAAGATACTGGCGTTTCTCGATGACATGCAAGACCCCGAGGAATTGCGTTCGCTCCCGGCCTGGAAAGTGCACACCTTAACCGGTGACCGCAAGGGTACGTGGAGCCTGAGCGTCACCCGCAACCGGCGTTTGACATTTTGCCTCGACAGCGCGGAGCGGCAAATCTACGACGTAAACTTGGAAGACTACCACTAGGACGAAGGAGGAAAACGCCATGCCCATGAAGAATCCGCCCCATCCGGGAGATTTCATTCGGACGGAGATTATCGCGCCTGCGGGCCTGTCGGTGACGGCGGCGGCAGCAGCCCTTCAGGTTTCCCGGCCTACCCTGTCAAGCTTGCTCAACGGCAAGGCCATGCTTTCCGGAAACATGGCTCTGCGCATTGAAAAGGCCTTTGGCGTGAAGATGGACACGCTCCTGCGTATGCAAGCTTCCTACGACATCGCCCAAACCCGCAAGCGGGAGAACCGGATCCACGTCCGGCGCATCCATACCCCCGCCGAAGTCACCGCCTGAACCCTCCGAATAGGATGCTTGCCCTGCCTCGCTCTGCCTTTCAGGCCCCTGACTTCGGGCTGTCTTCCTCGCCACTGTCCACTAACCACTATCCACTGTCCTTAGGACTTCGGACTGTCTTTATTGTCACTGGTCTTAACCCTCATCTGACTACGTGGTATATCCTTATCCGTGGTATATATTGAATCGGCAGCCTTCACACGGCGTCTACGGGAGTTGGCGGGTGACAACGCTGAGGATGTGTGGATTTAGGAGGTAACATGGCAAAGAAAATCCGAGTGAAGATTTTTGACGATTTACGCCAGTCCCTGGTTGACGCCGCGGCCTATGAGCAGGGCAAGCCTGTCAATCTCCGGACGCAGGAAATCCCTCCACCTCCCCGGCCCCTCAAGCCGGCTGAAATCAGGAGAATTCGCCTGACGTTCAATGCCAGCCAGGCACTCTTCGCCCGGTTTCTGAACGTCAGCACCAATACCGTCGAAAGCTGGGAGCAGGGCGTGCGACAACCCGACCAGGCAGCCCTCAAGTTGCTCACCATCGCCAAAAAGCACCCCCAAGCTGTGCTCTCCGCGTGAGCGCCACGGAATCGTAGCGGCGGGGGAATTCATCCCGATTCGATCGGGATGAATTCCCCCGCCGCTACGTCAAACTGACGCCGGCAAACAAACTCCCCTCCTGATTCAGGAGGGGTGGCGCGGAAGCGACGGGGTGGTTACAGTGGGATTCCGAGGGGGGTTGCAGTGGAATCCCGAGAGGCAGCGCGGAAGCGCCAAGATGGTTACAGCCGCGTCCGTGCCCGCGCAAAACCTTTTCCCTCTCCACCGGGGAGTCCGATTTCAGGTCTGATCAGATCGGACCATCGGAAATCGGGGAGGGTGGCTCGCCGCCGGCGCTTTTACCAGCCGGGGCGAGAAGGAGGCCCACGTTCAGCTTGTAGTCGGGGGTGAGGGGTCACTTCCGCCGCCCCGGCCACCGCGGCTGGCGCGGAGCGGCCACCGCTCTGCGGCTCACGTCCGTCTTCCCCAAAGACCCGATGGCATGATTCCCACTAAATCGCAGAACTGGGCTCGTTCTGCGCCAGCCTGTGCTCCTTTTTGCACGAACTACTTCATAATTGCCGCAAGACGGTATCAATGCCCTAACGTTCTTCTCAAGTTTCATGCCGAAACTGCCGACGAGGTATGAGAAACGATGTTTTCCACAATTGCGGTTGCGAATAGACTACCACAGCGTATACTATCGTTGGAACGAACACACCAAGCAAGAAAATCGTCGTTAGGATGGAACCCCACTTTAGATGGAGCTGAACAACTGGTCTGGGAGTAGCACGGCAACTGGCGCGGAGTGGAAGGTTTACCTAGGCGATGCGCTCAGTGTCTTGGCACGGCTACCGGAGAATCTTTTTGATTGTGCCATCACCTCCCCGCCCTACTATTGGCTCCGGGACTATGGCGTCACGGGTCAAATCGGCCACGAGGAAACAGTAACCGAATACGTCAATGTGATGGCCGACGTGATGAACGCAGTACGACGCGTGCTAAAGGAGCATGGGCTCCTTTTCTTGAACATCGGCGACACATACTACTCTGGCAAGGGGAAATCGCATGGCGTGGACCCAAAGAGCACAAAGCGGCGGTTTGGTCTCCGGGCAGTCGACAAAAGCGGTGGGGTGGGAATCGGGATCCTACCCAAGTCCATGATTGGTATACCTTGGCGGGTTGCAATGGAATTGGCTAGGCGGAAATGGGTTCTACGGAGCGCGATTATTTGGCACCGCAAACACGCCCTTACGGAGGCGGTTATGGATCGTCCTCGCAGGAGTTATGAGAACATTTTCATGTTCGCCAAGGACCGACGGTACTTCTTCAATCGAGAGGCCCTGCGTAACGTTCTCGTTGAAGAGGACGTCTGGACCATTCAAGCCCGCCCGAAACCCACGAACGGAATTGACACGGCCCCATTTCCAGATGAGCTCGTTGAGCGATGTCTTGAACTTGGTTGCCCGCAGGGCGGCAACGTCCTTGATTGCTTCGCCGGAAGCGGAACTACCGTAAGGGTCGCTCTAAAGTCAGGTCGATCCGCGACGGGCATCGATTTGAACCCAGCCTTCTGTAAGTACATGGTAGGGCAGCTCAGAGAGATGCTATAGGCGCTCAATGTATATCCCCCTCGCCCTAATTCGCCGTTCGTTGTCAGAGCTTAGCGATCTTCACCCCTTTTTTGGGATCACCTATCTCGTCTGCAAGAAAGGCCAGCTGCCGGTGGGAAGTATGAAAAGCTTCCCTATAAACAAAGCAGAAGAGGATTTTCTTCAGGTTCATTACAAGCCGGACCTGAAATCTGGCTTTTACTTTCAACCTTTCAGAACTTCCAGCCGGATTGGACAGTGGCTCTCACATAAGTATCCCTCATCAGGGTCTCAAAGCACACGGACTCGTGGGCAGCTTGCCGCTGCATTCCTCCACGAAAGAGGGACCGACTTGTGGGGATGGAGCCAAGATTACATCAGCGTTCTAAGGTCAAAGCTGGATACCGACAGGACGGAGAGAATCCCTGCTTTTTGGCTTGCAATCTGGCTCTATCGCGAGCGGAGCTGGCCGGAACGCACCACCGCTTCCTCAATCGTCCGTCGCTTCATTGATGAGTTTCTTATCACGGCAGACGAGCAAAATGAATTGTTCCGGACAACACCGCCTGACCTTTCGGAGGATTTCTTGGTCTCTGAGCCTTACTCCGACGACCAATTGCTCCGATCCGATGTCGGACAGGCCCCAGACGCCAAACCAGAAGAGGGAGGCACACTTACCTTCCTTGGGCTCGACGGTATCGGGCCGCTGCGTCACTTGGAGTTTAATCCAGCAGAACGGTTGTCAGTCATCACCGGCGATAACGGGTTAGGGAAGACGTTCTTACTTGAGTGCGCGTGGTGGAGTTTGACGGGTAATTGGGCGGGCCCACAAGCGTCCCCGCGGGCAGATGCGAATAGAGACCAGCCCGCTATAACATTTACAATCGCAGGACAGAAGAACTTCCACCAGAAGAAGACCATCCGGTTTGATTGGAACGAGCGGCATTGGCCAGTCCCTAAAGGTAGACCTACCATTCCCGGGCTAATTCTGTACGCCCGCGTTGACGGTTCGTTCGCAGTTTGGGACCCCGTACGACACACAGGCAGTGGAGCAGACCAGAGTTCCGTCTTGGTTTTCTCTCGGGATCAGGTAATGAACGGTCTCGACAACCGGATCGAGGGATTGCTTCGGGATTGGGTAAAATGGCAACACAGCCCCGACCAGTCGGTTTTTGAAACATTCAAAGCCGTTTTGGGTCGGCTATCACCTCCTGATATGAAGCCTCTGGCGCCTGGAGACCCTATGAGGCTTTCAGGTGACCCAAGAGAGATCCCCACACTACGTCATTCCTACGACGTCGTCCCATTCACCAATGAATCGGCTGGCGTTAAGAGAATTGTGTCAGTGGCATACCTACTTGTTTGGGCGTGGAACGAGCACAAGATCTATTCGGGCTTGTCGAAAAAACCGCCGCAAAACCGTATGGTAATCCTCATTGATGAAATGGAAGCGCACCTACATCCAAAGTGGCAACGGGTTGTTCTTCCTGCAATTCTTGATGTGACGAGTGTTTTGGGAAAGGAGCTCGAAGCGCAGGTGGTAGTGGCTACGCATTCCCCTCTTGTCTTGGCGTCATTAGAGCAGGATTTTCAGGAGTCGATCGACAAGCTCTACCATCTTCGGCTTGCCGGAGATGAGGTTTCTTTCGCCGAAGCGCAATTCATTCGTCACGGTAGGATTGACGCTTGGTTGACATCCGAGATATTTGAGCTAAAACAAGCAACCTCTCAGCAAGCAGAAAGTGCATTGGAGCGGGCGAAGGAAGTTCTCGCCGAAGAGGATCCAAGCCCTGGGGTCATCAAAGAAATACACAGGCAACTTACCGAGACTTTGCCCGCTGATGATGAGTTCTGGCCACGATGGCTGTATTTCGCACAGCAAAAGGGAGTTAGACTTTGATTCCTGTAATCGAGCAGCCGGAACCAGCGAACTTCGCAGCGCGAGTAAGGATCCCCGGTCGGGCATTTCTTAGAGGCAATCCCCACCCTAGCAATGAGGACTTCAGAAGAGCCAGAGCTCACTTTTGGAATCAATGTTTAGATGATCTGCGATCTGCCTACAAGAATATTTGTGCCTATTGCTGCCTCTATGTGCCAATGGAGAGCAGCGTCGACCATTTTCAGCCTAAATCCGCGCATCCTCACCTCGCCTACGAATGGGGGAATTACCGGTTAGCTCATTCAAAGATAAACGGGTACAAAGGTAGCAACCAGGGGGTCTTGGATCCTTTCCATATTCAGGCCGGGTGGTTCATTCTTGATTTTGCTAATTGCCACGTAAGGTCAAATCCGGCAGTCAGCCACATTATTCGCGCGCAAGTGGAGCAAACGATTAGGATTCTCCATCTGAATAGCGATGATTCCTTAGTTCAATTCCGCTTCTCGCTTGTTCGGAACTACTCGAAGAACCACATAGACATGGAATTCCTCAAAACATACTATCCATTCATTGCCGTCGAACTTGCTCGCCAGGGCCTCGAGCAGTCCATCAAGGGAACAATACCCTGAACGAAACTATTGTCATTTCGCGGCTGCACGGAAGTAAGGACGGCCCGGTCATATGAGCTAGAGCAAACGTAGCAGACCTATCCTCCAGGCCGGCGGATTCTTGCTGTCGACTGGGTACGACCAGTCCCGATTGCCTCGGGGCGGCGCCGCCACTGCTGTTTTTGAGCCCCAAGGGGGCGTCCTAACTCAGCCCAGGGCAACGCCCTGGGTCCAGGCGACTCAACCCTGTTTCTATCCGCAAGCGCTGAAGGGGCGCGCTAACCCAGCCGGCAATCCTCGATTGTCATCACAAGCTGTGGAGCAGAACGGTGGGTGGGATAGATCGCCCTTTCAGGGCTCGGGGCGGGAAACAACCTATTGACCCAGGGCGTTGCCCTGGGCTGTGATAGGCCGCCCCGTTGGGGCTCACAGGCGTAGTAGCACAGGCACTCCTGCCTGTGTTGCTTTTCCTTCACAGCCAGGAGTGGCTGTGCTACTACCCTGCCCAACAAAAATACCAATGAGCCGTTGCCCGTGCCGTGATTTCTTTCGCCCCGGCCGGGGCTCGCAATCAAAGGAAGCGGTCAGCTATCAGCGGTCAGCCTTCAGCTCCCACAGATCAGGAAGCCGCCAGCGCGGCGGGGTTTATACTGGGTCGCTGCAACCCAACCCTGTTTCCATCCGCAAGCCCTGAAGGGGAGCTCTAACCCAGCCGGCAATCCTCGATTGTCATCACAAGCTGTGGAGCAGAACGGTGGGTGGGATAGATCGCCCTTTCAGGGCTCGGGGCGGGAAACAACCTATTGACCCAGGGCGTTGCCCTGGGCTGTGATAGGCCGCCCCGTTGGGGCTCACAGGCGTAGTAGCACAGGCACTCCTGCCTGTGTTGCTTTTCCTTCACAGCCAGGAGTGGCTGTGCTACCACCGCCCGATTTCTGTTCATCATCCAGAGTTCATAAATCGCCTTTCATCATTCACTCTTCACAATTCTCTCCGTCCATGCGACTATTCCCCTCCAATCGCCGTTACCGAGGTTCAAACCATGGCCAACCCGGAGCACCTCAAGCTTCTCATGCAAGGGGTCGACGCTTGGAACAAATGGGGGGTGGAGAATCCGGGGATAATTCCAGACCTTGAGGAGGGGGACCTCACCGGGGCGGACCTGCGCGGGGCGTACCTCAGGAGGGCGCGCCTCACCGAGGCGCAAATTCGCCGGGCGGACCTCCGCATGGCAAATCTCCGCCGGGCGGTACTCACCAAGGCGGATCTCCGCGGGGCTGACCTTCGCGGAGCGGATCTCACCGGGGCGGACCTGCGCGGAGCAAACCTCATTGGGGCCGGCCTCATCCAGGCGAACCTTCGCAGGGCCGTCCTGGAAAACTCAGATTTCACAAATGTTTTCACGGGTGATACTGGATTCGGAAACGTCGACCTCAGCACAGTAAAAGGGCTTGAGACGGTGAAACACTTCGGCCCTTCGAGTATCGGCGTTGACACGATTTACAAATCCAAAGGCAACATTCCTGAAGTTTTTTTGCGTGGCGCGGGCGTTCCGAAGGACTTCATCGTTTACATGAGGTCGCTGGTCGGCAAGGCCATCGAATTCTACTCTTGCTTCATCAGCTATTCGACCAAGGACGACGACTTCGCCCAGCGGCTTTATGCTGACTTACAGGCGAAGAACGTCCGGTGTTGGAAGTTCGACGAAAATGCCAAGTGGGGGGAGCCGGTGTGGGGCGAGATTGACACGGCCATCCGGCATTATGACAAGCTGGTGGTGATCTGCTCCAAGGATTCGCTCGGAAGCCCACCCGTCATTCGCGAAATCGAGCGCGCATTACAGAAAGAAGATCGCGAACATCGGAACGTGCTGTTCCCCATCCGCATTGACGATTACCTCTTCGACGAATGGGATCACCCCCGCAAGGCGGATGTGGTAAGCAAAGTGATAGGGGACTTTCGCGGGGTAAACGATGTCGCGGCCTACTCCAAGGCCTTCCCCCGTTTCCTCGACGCACTCAACCGCCCACAGCACGCTTAGCGCGGATATGTTTTGCAGGTCCGCAGCTTTTTGTTGTCGATAGGGGACGAGCCGCCCCGATATATCGGGGCGCAACCACTGCGGGTTTTGAGCCCCAGCGGGGCTCACACGCGTAGTAGCACAGGCACTCCTGCCTGTGATGCGTTGCTTTCCCTTCACAGCCAGGAGTGGCTGTGCTACCACCCCGCCCAACAAAAGTACAAATGAGCCGTTGCCCGGGCCGAGATTTCTTTGGCTCCTGCCGGGGCTCACAAACAAAAAAAGCGGTCAGCTATCAGCGGCCAGCCTTCAGCTCGCACGGATCAAGAAGTCGGTAGCACGACGCAGTTTTTGCTGAACACTGATGACTGATAACTGACGACCGGCCGCGGTTGCTTCCGCACCACTTGCCATACTGAACTGTACAAGGGTCCAATCCGCTAAACTACGGACATGGAAATCACCATTCACGTCCCGGATGACTTGGCGCGCTCACTCGGGCAGGGTGGCGGTGATCTGTCACGCCGGACGCTGGAAGCGCTGGCAATTGACAGTTACCGGCAGGGTTCCCTAACCCAGCTTCAGGTGGGGCAGCTTCTCGGCCTTTCGCGGATCGAGACGGAAGACCTTTTAGCCCGACATGTGGCTTTATATGATTACGACCCCGCCGAGTTGGACCGCGAAGCGCGCGTCCTGGAAAACCTAAGGGGATGAGTGTGCGCTGACTCTTTGAAAAACAACGGTTTACCTCTTGTATGAAGTCAGCCGACAACCTCGAAAATGGTCTTGACAAGGTCAGGTACTGGGGGTACCATTTTCATGGCAGCGTATGAACGGATACAGCACCATTCTGCTGTGCGCTGTCCTCGCCAGCGATGGCCTCCACCCAAGTGTGGGGATAACCAAGAGGTCCGATTAATTCTGGTTCTTTAAGAAGGGCTCCCATGCGGGAGCCCTTCTTATTTTGGGGGCGGCTTAAGGGGGCGATTGTTCAACGTGTTAAACAGAATCACGTAGAATCCTATCGGTCTTTTTTCCGGCCGGCTCGCGGCGTATTGGGGATCACGCACATAGGCGCTCTGGACATAGAGATTTAGGACACCTTTTTTGGAAGAGCGCGACACCACAAAAAAGACGTCGTATTCAACTCGCTGGCCGCTTTCTTCGGTTATCTCAATCGAGAAGAAATTACCCTTGCCCGAATGGTAGCATTTGCGAAGAGGCAATCCTTCAATGATCCCCGGAAGCAGTCGGGATAACTGATAGCGACGAAAATCAAATATTCGCGATTCCCTGTTATCCGCGTAGTAAAGTGCCGCTTCTGGATCCTTCGCATCTTCGATTCTGCGTGTGAAGCAATGCAGACCGAAAACAACATCAACGGTGTAGCGCTGGCTTGGTTTGTCTCCCTTTGCTGCCTGCTCGTAAACAACGGTTTTGGGATGCAGATGAGTTAGGTCGTATTCCTTGCCCTGATACTGAAACGGTTTCCACCGGATCATAGCTTACCTTTAAATAAAAGCCGCCGATTTTGGCCCTGAAGTTGGTGCATAAATCGACCGGTAGAGATTAATACATTACGGCAATTTGCGGAGTGCAATTTCGACGAATGGGACCACCACCGCATAGCCGATGTGGCAAGCAAAGTGATGGGGGACTTTCGCGGGCTAAACAATCTCGCGGCTTACTCCAAGGCCTTCCTCATTTCCTCGACGCACTCAGCCGCCCCCAGCAAGCCTTCGCGAACCGGTAGCGCAGGGCCCGCGCCCCAGCCTTGCGCTTTTTGTTGCCGATCGGGATTCGCCCCGATGCCTCGCGGCGCTACCACCGCTGTTTTTGAGCCCCAGCGGGGCTCACATGCGTCGTGGCACAGGCACTCCTGCCTGTGTTGTTTTTCCTTCACAGCCAGGAGTGCAGGCTGTCGACAATCACCTGAATTCAGTCCGCCAGCAGTCCGGTGATGCGGTTGTGCGCTGCGACAACAAGCGTTGTCCCCCGGAAGGTGAAGCATGTGAGATGGAGAGAAAACCACTCCTTTTTCTCCGGACCGCCGCGGGAGTATTTGCCCAGGAATTCTCCACGCGTGCCATTCAGCACTTCGATAATACCCTTCTCAAGTGCGAGGGACGGATCGATTCCTCCCCCGCCGGTCGACCAGCACACCTCCAGGTAGTTCCTGCCTAAACCGGACCTAGGATGCCGATCGCCATGGGTTAAGCCGGATTCCTTCCAAGCTTTATTGACGCCAATGACCGTTCCCCTGCCGTCCAGGATGGCAATTTCAGCGCTGTACCCATCAAACAAAGCTTGCAGAATGGGCGGGGGGGGCCGGCTCACGACACCTTCCGCATTTGAACCCGCCACGATGCCGGACTCTTCCAACCATGCCATCAGTTCGTGGCGAAGGATAAAGGGAACGCTACGGCCCTTGGACTTCAATCGCCGCACGGGCAAGCCGATCCCCTTTTCCCATCGCTGCGCGGTGTTGACGCTGCGCCCGAGGAAAACAGCAATTTCCTTCCAGCCGGTCAGGACATCGCGGCGGGCACCGGAACTTGCATCCCCAGCGAGCGGTGATACGGATGGGGGAGGGGATAAAACATAAGGTTGATTTCCGCGTGCCCTAAGCCAGTAATTAAGCTCGTCGCGGTAAGCGTGGACAAGAGATCGCCGATGTTTGAACAGCCGGCGTACCGGCAGGGCTGCTTCCTTTTCCCAACGTTGGACCGTACGGATCCCGCACCCGAGAAATGACGCAATTTTCCCCCAACCATCCAGGCGTTCTTTCCATTGATGGGGTGGCGATGTTACCGCTTCGTTCTCAACCACAAAGTCATCCCGCAAGGTTCGAGAAAGCCCTTTGCGCAGACTGAGGCCCCACCGCAAACAGGCGGGTCTCTCCGCGTTGGGAGGAATGCTTTCCCCTTTGTCTTCATGCCGCCACCTTAAGTGAGCCTTAAGGGTCTGCGGGCGGCTTGGAATGCAGGGCGACCGGCTGTGGTCATTGGAAATGCCAATCGCGCAACGAAGCGAGTAATGCAGAGATCCCAGAATGGGTAGAGGGGGGCAAGCAATTCGCGGCCATCCCTCTCCCGCCAAGGCAGACTGCCCCTGTTCGGAGTCTCCGGGAAAAATTACATCGCTTACACCTGACTACAACCCAATTCTGACAAGTATGCGGTGATTGTACAGCGCCATGACACGCCACTACAACCCCATTTGACACCATGATCTCCTTGCATGATCAAGAGTGCCGATGGATACAGCAGCACGGAAAAGAATTCTTCCGCGCGGAAAGCCGGCGATGGGGAGCGCTCTTATGAAGCGGTCTTACGACGGGCATTTCGCGATGACTGCCGCGACAGGCGACCAGGCAGGAAAACAGATCGAATAGGGGACAAAATGAAGAATGAGCCAACTCTGAAGAAAAAAAACACGAATATCAATGAGTTAAGTACCTTCGCTGCTGAAATGAAAGCCATGAGCGATGCACACCGCGCCGGGGACATCGACGTGGTGATGCCGGAGGAGAAGTTTGAAGGCATCTACAGGACGATGGCCAAGGGCGTCAACGATATGGTCCAGGGCCACATCACCGTGAAGAAAAAGGCGATGGCCTGCATTTCCGAGTTCAGCAAAGGCAACTTTGAGGCTGAACTGGAGAAGTTCCCCGGCAAAAAGGCCCTCATTAACGAGGCCATCGAACGGCTGCGCGCGGCCGTCAAAGCGCTGATCGCGGATGCCAGCATGCTTTCCAAGGCGGTCGTGGAAGGCAACCTCGCGACACGCGCCGACGCCACCCGGCACCAGGGCGGCTTCCGCAAGATCGCGCAGGATGTAAACGATATGCTGGATGCGGTGATCGGGCCATTGAACGTGATGGCGAAGTACTTTGACCAAATCTCAAAAGGGGACATCCCCGCCAAGATCGCGAACCACTACAACGGAGACTTCAGTACCATCAAGAATAGCCTGAATGCCTGCATCGATGGTTTGGGAGGTCTCCGGGAAGCCAACAACGTACTGAAAAAGATGGCTCTCAACGATTACAGCAAACGCGTTGAGGGAGCCTATGCAGGTGTTTTCGCGGAGGTTGCGCAAGCGGTCAACCTGGTCGAGGATCGAATTCATCATCTGACGGGCACACTCAAAAAAGTTTCCCAGGGAGACTTGGGAGACCTTCCTGATTACAAGAAGATCGGGCGCAGGTCCGAGCCCGACGAACTTACGCCGTCGGTGACCGCCATGATGGAAAACGTGGGTGCGCTGGTGGCGGACGCCGAAATGCTGTCAAAGGCGGCGGCGGATGGCGAGCTGGCCACCCGTGCCGACGCCTCCAAACACCAGGGTGAATTCCGCAAGGTCGTCGCGGGAGTGAACAACACCCTCGACACCGTCATCGCCCCGCTCAAGGCGGCGGCAGAAACCGCCACGGCGCTGGCGAGTTCCTCCGAGGAGCTCAGCGCCGTGAGCCAGCAGATGAGCGCCAACGCGGAAGAGACCGCGGCCCAGTCCAACGTTGTTTCGGCAGCGGCGGAACAGGTCACCAAGAACTTGCAGACGGTGGCGACGGCGACCGAAGAGATGAGCGCCAGCATCAAGGAGATCGCCAAAAACGCCAACGAATCCGCCAGAGTCTCGACTTCCGCCGTGAGGACCGCCGAAGCTACCAACGCCACGGTGGCCAAATTGGGCGAGTCCAGCGCGGAGATCGGGCAGGTGATCAAGGTCATCACTTCCATCGCGCAGCAGACGAACCTCCTCGCTTTGAACGCTACCATTGAGGCGGCACGAGCCGGAGAGGCGGGCAAAGGTTTTGCAGTGGTGGCCAACGAGGTGAAGGAATTGGCCAAGGAGACTGCCAAGGCAACCGAGGACATCGGCCGGAAAATCGAGGCGATCCAGGGTGATACCAAGGGAGCCGTGGCGGCGATCGGCGAAATAACCACCGTCATCAACCAGTTGAACGACATCTCCAACACGATCGCCAGCGCCGTCGAGGAGCAAACCGCCACCACCAATGAGATCACTCGCAACGTGCAGGAAGGCGCCAAAGGTGCTTCGCAGGTGGCGGATAACATCGTGTCCGTGGCGCAGGCGGCAAAAAGCACGACGCAAGGCGCCAACGACACGCAGACAGCCGCCGGCGAACTTACCCACATGGCGGCGGAGTTGCAGAAGGTCGTCTCCCGTTTCAGGTTTGACGACAGCCCGGGGCGAGGCAGGGTCGCCCAGCCCACAACGGCCAAACAAACTCTCGCTGTCCCTATGGCGAACCGGGGGAAAACCCCATCTGGCGCCCCCTCTCGCCTCCAATAAGGTGACGGGATAAGATCCTCCATGGAGCGGGTTCAGTGAATCCGCTCCGCTTCGGGGCGGGGGGGAGCCTCCCCGCCCCTCTTTTTCTGACCTCAAATCCATCAGGTCAGCGTCAGTGGACAAATTTGATGCCGCACTGCCAGGGCGAGAGGATGGGATGAAAAACATCGTTGAGGCTGTTGTTGCCCTCAGACAACGGGCAAGCCTGTTATCCAGCAGCGCCCGGGCCGAATACACCCGAATTCACGAGGCTGAAGAACATCTGACGGACCTTGCCCAGCAGATGAGCGGGCTCGCGGACGAAACCGTTGGGGTCGTGCGTGATGTCGACGCCGGACTTATCGTCCCTGAGAGCGATCTTAGTGCTGCCGTCCAGACGATCGCGCTGATGACGCAAATCCTGAAGCACATCATGGACCTCTCGGACGGGGTTGAGAAAGTGGTGCAATCACAGATGACGACAGGGCAGGATATGGCCAAAGCGGTCGCCGGTGCAGCCCGGGGCAGCGCTCGCATTGCGACCCACGTCGCGGCCCTATCCCAGGCCATTAAGACGACCCGGCCCCACGCCAGCGGACAGAGCAACGTGGAGACCAAACTCGCCTCCCTGACGGGGCAGCTTTGCGAAGCTCGCGCGCACTTCTGGAGAGGTTTGCAAGACAAAACCACAGAAGGTCAGCTCGCCGCCGGATGTTCCCTGCTCAACAAATCACCTTTCGTGAACTGACCTATCGCCATGGGAGGGGACAGAAGCGCCGTTGCGCTTACCAACCGGCCAGGCCAGCTTCCTATGCAAAGCTCAAATCACAGTCCATGGTCCACAGCCCACAGTTCATTGTAGGATTGCATTAACTTTTAACTTTCGACTTTCGACGGTAAACTGGTTCGCAGACTGTCGACTGGATGAAAGGACAACTAATCCCATGCCCCAACGGATCGCGGAGGTGGCGGTATCCGGCACCACGCCGGGAAGCAGGCTCGCCCAAGCTCTCAGGTGGCTGGCCGTTCTCGCCGTGGTCCTGCTCATTGCCGGCGGCGGTGTAAGAGCCCAGGACGACGATCGCGCCCTTGAAGACATTACCGCCAAATACCATTTCATCTCCACCGACGATACGCTGGCGATCCTCGACGAGGAGGGCAGGCTCAAGGGCTACATTGAGGTCACTCAGCCGGAAGAGGAATCCGACGACGTCCTGAACTACGATATCGTGGAAGGCTCTCACAAAAAGAACCACGTGGAATTCCGCACCAACCGGATTCATGGAAAGTTCTACCGCTTCTCGGGGACCGTGGAACGCGGCAAAGGCCATGAACCGAAGGATTCCGACTATTTACACCTGATCGGGGACCTGGACATTGTCACTTTAAATGGCGAAACGGGCAAGGAAGCCGTGCGCACGGTCCGCGTCTATCTGAAATCCTGCGGCAAATCGGAAAGACCGGAAGAGTGAAGCTTCCCCTACCGCCAGCCTGCGAAGCAGGCGGAAGATCGTAGCCCATAGCGCAAGCTATGGGTATAGAGTTCACCAAACAATTCACCAAGCCCCAGAGGGGCGAAAGAAGCAATCGTTGCGGCGATTTCCCCTGCGCGTCAACCGATGGAAAACGAATTCGTGATAATTCTAATCGAGATTTCTTTCGCCCCGCCGGGGCTTGGGAACCATGCTCGCACGAGTCACCCATAGCTTGCGCTATGGGCTACGATCTTTCGCCCGCTGCGCGGGCTCTCACGCGAAGGCCAGAAGCCCAATTCCTCCACCCGGCAACCTTCGCTCGTCATTAAGGGCAAATTCCATTTAAAGCGGAGTATGATATCTGGCTTCGGAGCGGCTTCGCCCGGCGGTGGGCGGGGGCGCGCAGCTCAGCCTTAGTAAGCTGAAGAAAATCGTTGGGCGGGGCGTAGCGGCGGGTTTACCCCGCCATTTATCCTATGATCTCAACCCACGGTGGCGGCATAAAGCCGCCGCTACACCCTTTTTCATCCGCCTGTTAGAATTTGAGGATTCCTCATGGCATGGTCGTTGCGGCAAGTGATCGAAGCCCGGCAAGCGGATCAATACCGCCTGCACGGTCAATACATCAATACAAGCCTGGCGCGTGTGCAGGGCATCATTGGCTTCGACAAGATCTATACGCGGGGGGAAGGCGCGTATTTGTGGGACGCGGACGGCACACGCTACCTGGACCTGCTGTCGGGGTTCAGCGTGTTCAACCTGGGGCGCGCACACCCCACCGTGAAGCAGGCAATGCAGGATCTGCTGGCTCTTGACCGGCCCAGCTTGATCAAAATGGATTGTCCCCTGTTGGCGGGCCTGCTGGCGGAGGAACTCTCCAAGCGCATGCCCGGCGGTCTGGACGCCGTCTTCTTCGCCAACTCCGGCGCCGACGCGGTTGACACTGCCCTGAAGTTTGCCCGCGCGTCCACCCGGCGTCCGCGGATAATTTACCTTGAGCACGCCTTTCATGGATTAACCCTGGGCACGCTGGGAATCAATGGCGGGGAGGAGTTTCGCAAGGGCTTTGAGCCGCTAGTGCCGGGGTGCGACGCCGTTCCCATGAACGATGTAGACGCGCTGGAGAAGCAATTGCGCGCGGGCGACGTGGCCGCCTTCATCGTGGAGCCCATCCAGGGCAAGGGAGTGTACATCCCCTCGGCTACCTATCTTCCGGAAGCCCAGCGATTGTGCCGCAAGTACGGGACGCTGCTCATCTGCGATGAAGTGCAGATGGGTATGGGGCGCACCGGACGCTTCCTGTGCTGCGAGCACTGGGGGTTGGAACCCGACATCGTCACGCTGTCAAAATCCCTGGGCGGCGGCTATGTCCCGGTCAGCGCCACCATCACTCGCCGCAAAATTCATGATGCCACCTTCAGCCGCTTGGAACGCTGCCAGGTGCATTCCACAACTTTTGGACAGAACGAATTGGCCATGGCGGCAGGACTCGCTTCCCTCCACGTTCTCGACGAGGAACACCTGGTGGAGCGCTCGGCAGCGATGGGGGAGAAACTCCTCAAAGGCCTGGCTGCGCTGCAAGAACGCTATGAGATGATCGCCGACGTGCGCGGCAGGGGTTTGCTGGTGGGAATTGAATTCAAGGCGCCGCGATCACTCGCGCTGCGTGCCGCCTGGACCGCGGCGGAAGCTGCTCAAAAGGGATTGTTCGCCCAGTTCGTGGTCATGTCCTTGATGCGCGACCACCACATGCTGACCCAGGTGGCAGGCCCCGGAGTGAATATCATCAAATTCCTCCCGCCTCTGATCATCGGCGAGGAAGAAGTAACAGCCATCGTTTCCGCCATCGATCAGGTGATGGCGGAGGCCACGGAAGTCCGCGGGCGCGTGTGGGCACAAGGCTTGGAACTGGTCAAACATGCCCTCAGCAGGTAATCAGGCTGCGCCTGCTAACTCACGTTGAGCGTCAGCGTCGTACTATGGCTCAAGGTTGAAGATCCCAAACCCGTGGTACCCGTCACCGTCAGCGGGTAAGTTCCGGCGGGTGTTCCGGCATCATGCGGCGTACCGCCGCCACCTCCACCGCATCCTGCCAGCGCCAGCGGAAAACCTTGCGACGCAGGTTTCGTAAAGCCTACGCGACTCACTCCTTAACTCTAGCCTATCATTGATCCGTCTGTCAGGCGGAAACCGGGCCGGCAGGCGCAGGGCGAGCACCGCCGGGCGATTCGCGATCCTCGCCGCGTGCGCGGATACCTTCTACGAGCTTATCGGTGGACGCATGTCATGCTCCGGCTGCCCTCTTCATATTTCGAGTCGCCGAGCAGCGCTCGCTCTGGACCAGCCCGCCAATTGCCGCATTGAAGGCGCAAATTCCTGCAAAATGTCCATTGAACGCCGGAAAATCCTGCAAAATCCATGTCAAATTGCCTAAATTGTCCGAAATTCTGTCGGTCACTTTGTCAATATTCTCTTTGTTTTCATACACATTCCAGCTTCGTTCGTCATAAATTAACATCTTTTTTTCGGGCTAACGCCCACAAGCGACATTCTGTTCGTTTGCGGGGTGAAAAGTTCGCCACGGTGGGCACAGGCCGGATTCTTGCGCGTTCGGCATTCGGAGGTACCGTCTCGTGCGCCGGCACGGACTACTTTCTAGACTACATACAAGTCTAGCCCCTGTCAAGAACAAGGTGGGGGCCGGGTGGCGCAGGGCGAGCACCGCCATGCGATTCGCAATCCTCGCCGCGTGCGCGGATGCCTTCTACGTGCTTATCGACTCCATGGGGAACGTCCTCACCAAAACCCAGTACCTCAACCCCAGCACACCGTTGACCTGGACCTACACGTACAATTCCTTCCAGGAAGTGGTGACCGCCACCGACCCGGCGGGACACGTCACCACCAATGTCTACGACGACGCCGGCAACCTAACTTCCACCACCACGCCGCCGCCCAGTGGAGCGGGTTCCGGGCTCACGACCACGTTCCAATATGACACTCACGGGCAACTAACCCAGGTCACTGACCCCAGGGGGAACTCGACCACACTGACCTATAACGCGGCGGGCCTGGTCGCTTCCATTACGGACGCGCAGAGCAACGCCACCACGTTCACCTATGATGGGCGCGGCAACCGCCTCACTTCCACGGACGCGCTTGGCCACGAGACAGACTACACCTACGACGCCATGAACCGGCTGACCAAGATTACGGCGCCCGACCAAACCTACACCCAGTTTGCTTACGACTA
>CAYTMD010000076.1:0-17754 GCA_964438685.1 uncultured Acidobacteriota bacterium | reverse complement strand
ACGTCATTTTCGAAGAGGTCAAAGGCACGGGTAACATGGAAGTCCATCTTGACCGCAAACTGGTGGACAAGCGCGTTTTCCCCGCCATCGATATCAACAAGTCCGGCACCCGCAAGGAAGAACTGCTGGTTCCCCGCGATGAGTTGAACCGCATCTGGGTTCTGCGCAAGGTGCTGAATCCGCTCTCGCCAGTCGAGTCCATGGAACTTATCATCGACAAGTTGGCAAAGAGCAAGTCCAACGCTGAGTTCTTGTCATCCATGAGCAACGGCGGCGGCCCCGGCGGAAGGTCGTAAGAACCGGGATTCGGGGTTGGGGATTCGCAAGAGCCGGGGTTCCAGCATTGGGGCTCCGGATCTGTGTCTTGAGGCTCGAATTTTGGGTCCGGCCGTTGGAATCCTGGTCTTGAATTTTGAATCTCGAATTTTGAATCCTGCTGCCCTCGCCCCCTTGGCGGAAGTCGAACAACCCTTCCCATGTGCTGTAGCGGCGGGTTTACCCCGCCATCTGACATTGAAATCATTCGTGACATGGCGTGTTTAAACCCGTCCCAGAGTATTAATCCGCACTTTCCAAAATACACACGGGAGTTCCCAAGGCTTTACGTTATATACTGAAGATGCGGCCTGCTTGTGACGGGCGGCTCCGCAGCATTCAGGGCATAAGGCAAAAAAATATGGGACTTTCCACCCGGCCAATCCGACGGGGCGTGAGCTATTGCCTGCTCCATTTACTTCCGCTCGTGCTCGGCCCCTTTGCCGCCAACGGGTTCGCCCAGGGCCGCAGTTCAATAGCGGCTACCGAGGATTTGCCGGATTTCCCCAACTCTGCCGCGCTTGATCAACAAGGCCAACCGGAAAGCCCGCAGCCACACCCTTCCGGAGCATCGAGCCCTACCGGCGATCAGAAGCCATCGGCAAAGAGGGCGGACGATACGGCCGCTCCCCCCGAAAATCAGCAGCCTAAACGAATCCTCGGCCTCATGCCTAATTTCCGTGCCGTCAGTGCCGGCGAAATCCCTCCGCCCCCCACGCCCAAAGAAGCCTTTGTCATTGCCACCAAGAACAGCTTTGACTACTCTTCGTTTGTCTTTGTGGGCGTAACATCCCTAATGGCGGAGGGAACCAACACGCATTCTCAACTGGGAAAAGGGGTGCCTGGTTATGGCAGATATTACTGGCGCGGGCTTGCAGATAAGACGATTGGCAACTACATGGTGATCTTCGCCTTGCCCACAGTTTTCCATGAGGATGAGCGATATTACGCCATGGGCAAGGATGGTTTCCTGAAGCGACTCGTGTACTCCTCCACTCGCGTCGTAATCACTCCGAACTACGATGGGCACCCTACCTTCAATGTTTCTGAACTGATGGGCAGAGGCATTGCGCAAGGCATCTCCCTGTCGTATTACCCCAGCCAGACACGAACTGCAAGTGGGATTGCCAGCAAGTACGCCTATGCCATCGGGCGGGACGCCCTTACGAACGTCTTTCGCGAATTCTGGCCCGACATCGCGACTCACGTACTGCATCGCCATCCATGAGTTCCGTATCGACTCCTATCCCTTGAGCCAAAATCCCAGGACAACCAGTTCCCCGGCAAGAAACAGTGAGCCAAAGATTGCTTTGTTGTGCCGCGCCAGCCAGGTGGGCAGGTAGATATCGAAATTGTCCGTGCGGTCCTCAGTAAGCTGGGCTGCCAGGCGGGTCAAAGGACAGCGCCACCTGTTGGCCACAATGATGAAGCACTCCAGAAGGACTGCCACGGTCAGCGCCAGCGCCCAGCCGAACCGCCGCCTGATGCCCGCCAGCGGGAGCGCAATGATGCATCCCGCGAAGAAAGCCCAAATGATCGTGTGCGACAGCTTGATGAGCGTGAGCAGTAAAGGGCGTCTGGAATTTTTTCGCGGGTGAATTTCAGAGAGCTTTCTTTCCTTCATCACACACCAATTGGCGATTGCGGGCGAGGGCGACAATCTGTTCCACCACCTGGTCGGCGAGGAGGTAGGTGGAATCGATCTCCACGGCGTCGGGAGCGGGCATCAGGGGCGAGATTTTCCGCTCCGCATCGAGTTGGTCGCGGCGGCCGATTTCATAGGCCGTTCTTTCCAGAGTCGCCTTGCTGCTATCGCGCGAATCCTGCTTCAGCCGCCGCCGCGCGCGTTCTTCCATATCGGCTTTGAGGAATATCTTGAGTTGCGCCCGGGGGAACACCACCGTGCCGATGTCCCGGCCTTCCATCACCACGCCCCGGTCCCGCGCGAAGGCGCGTTGAAGCTCGATGAGTTTTAGCCGCACTTCCGGCAGGCGGGAAACCTGCGCTGCGGCCAGCGTCACTTCCGGCGTGCGCAGCAGCGCCGTGACGTCGTCGCCGTTCACCAGAACGTGCGGTTCGCCCTCGCCGGTGGTCACCTGCACATTGGTGGCGCCGATCACCCTGCCTACCGCGACGGCATCATTGGGATCAATACCAGCCTCTAAAACTTTGAGCGCCGCCGCGCGATACGTGGCCCCGCTATCCACATACATCAGTCCCAAACGGGCCGCCAGCATTTGGGCCACCGTGCTCTTACCCGCGCCTGCCGGGCCGTCAATTGTTATTACCAGGGGTTCTTGCATCATTAAGGTTTGTCCGTATTCAAAGGTCCTTTGTCACTTGTCCTTAGTCATTTGTCCTCAGTCCGTTGTCCATTACCGAATCCACCAGGCTCAGAAATCAACTGCATAGCGAGTTTCGATATTTGCGTCGAGGACCACTGACCAGTGACAAAGGACAAAGGACCAAGGACTAGATTCTCTTAAACGCTTTCATCAAATCTTTCATGCCATACCGCAATACTGTCGGCCGGCCATGGGGGCAGGTCATCGGGCAGTCCGTTCCGCCCAAAGCTTGCAGCAGCCAGTCCATTTTGCTCTGCTCCAGCGCCATGTTCACTTTGATTGCCGCGTGACAGGAGATGGACGCGGTGATCCTGCCGCGTAGATCGTCCAGAGAAAGAGTTGCCGTGTCCTGGCTGGCGCTTTCGAGCACTTCGATCATCAACTTCTCGACTTCATCCGCAGGCAAGTCCGCCGGTGCGGCTTTGATGGCAACGGTGCGCTGGCCGAATGGTTCAACTTCAAAGCCATTTTCTGCCAATTCATCCGCGATGACCTGGTAGGTGACCTGCTGCTCAGGTTTCAACTGAATGATAATCGGCATCAGGAGGCGCTGCACTTCGAGCTTTTTCGCCTGCCGCTGCCGCACGTGGCGGTCGAAGAGCACGCGCTCGTGTGCCGCATGCTGATCCACGAGCCAAAGGCCTTCAGAATTGACCGCGACAATAAAGCTCTCCTGCACCTGGCCCAAGGGTTGAAGGTCCAGAGGCAATTCACGCGGTGGCTGTATCGCCGCAGGCTCCGTCGCGGGGAGAGTGGTGGAACCGGCAACGGGCGCATAAGGGGAAAGCGTGGTCTCCAGCGGCAAGCGCTGCGGACGCGGCTCCATGCGGGCGGGAGAGAGATGAAACTCCCCGCCCGTGCCTTGGTTGGAGGTGCGGCTAACCGGGGGAGGCACGGTCGCGCCCCGCATCAGCGGCGGCTCTTCCGCGAGCCGATCCGCCACGTCAGCGGCTTCAACCACCAATCCTGTGGGTTGCACGGATCTGGACATGGGGAACGTAGCCACCGGGCGCGTGGCCAGCAGGGTCTGGCGAATCGAGTCGCGCACCAGGTCGTGCATGAAGCTCCCATGGCGAAACCGCACTTCGGTCTTCGAGGGGTGGACATTCACATCCACTTCGCTCGGAGGGAGCTCCAGGAAAATCAGCGCGATGGGAAACACACCCGACGGCAGGATGTTCCGGTAAGCCTCGGAAATGGCATGCAGAATCAGTCGATCGCGTACCAGCCGCCGGTTCACAAAAAAGTAGATGTTGTTGCGATTCAACTTTTGCACTTCCGGCCGCGAAATGAATCCGTGAACGCGAATCAGCGGCGCCTCGCCAGGGGCCTCGCCTTCCTCGCCCGCATCAGGTGAAGCAGCAGTTAAAACCCTGCGCTCCACGGGAGTCATTTCCAGAAGCTGCTCGAGCGTCTGCCCCCCCAGCACCTGGTATAAGCGCTCGCGGTGGTTCGCGACCGGCGAGACTTTAAGGATGACGTTGGTGAGGGAACTCAGCAGGAATCCCTTCTCAGGATGGGCAAGAGCATAATGCGTGACCAATGTCGCGATGTGCCCAAGTTCGGTGGACTCAGACTTTAGAAACTTGCGCCGCGCCGGAGTGATATAGAAAAGGTCGCGCACTTCAATGCTGGTGCCCTGCGGCCAAGCCAATTCTTTCACATCGCGCAGCTTGCCCCCGGCGATCTCCACTCGTGTCCCGGAATTGTCGGAAGCATGCCGGGTTTCCAGCACCAAACGCGCGACGGCGGCAATCGACGGCAGCGCTTCCCCGCGAAAGCCCAGGGTGGAAATCTCAATCAGATCCTCCGCCGAGCGAATCTTGCTGGTAGCATGCCGCTCAAAGGCCAGCAGCGCATCGTCATGCGTCATTCCTTGGCCATCATCGACGATACGAATCAGGCGCTTTCCCCCGCCCTCCACCGTGATTTCAACCCGGCTGGCACCCGCATCCAGGGAGTTTTCAAGCAACTCCTTCACCACCGACGCAGGCCGCTCCACCACCTCGCCAGCGGCGATCTTATTGGCGACGTTCTCAGAGAGGATGTGGATGATGGACATGGAATTGAGTCATTGATTCATCGGGTCATTGAGTCATTGAAGAGCCCCGCCAATGGGGCAATGACTCGATAACTCAAGGTGTCAATCTTTCTTGATTTCCAGCCCCAATTCATCAAGTTGGTCGGCATCAACCCCGGCGGGTGACTCGCACATCATATCGATGGCGCTGGCCGTTTTGGGAAAGGCGATGACCTCCCGGATGCTTGACTCGCCCGCCATCAGTGCGATGATGCGGTCGTGACCGAGCGCGATGCCGCCGTGTGGGGGCGTGCCATATTCCAGGGCATCAAGGAAGAATCCGAATCGCTCGCGCGCTTTCTCTTCGCTCAAACCCAAAACCTTGAAAACCTGGCGCTGGACATCCTGCCGATGAATACGAATTGATCCGCCGCCAATCTCCGAGCCATTCAACACCAGATCGTAGGCGCGGGCCTTGACGGACCCAGGGTCAGATTCCAATTTCTCCAAGTCTTCTTCCCGTGGAGAGGTGAAAGGATGGTGCATGGCGGCGAAGCGCTTTTCCTTTTCATCATAGTCAAACATGGGGAAGTCGACGACCCAGAGAAAGTTCCATGTCCCCGTTTTGATAAGTTCGAGTTTACGGGCAATATCCAGCCGAAGTTCGCCCGCGGCATTGTCAAGCATCCGGAAGGCGCTAATGCTCGCGGCAGACTTCAGCCCCAACAGCAAAACCAGATCACCGGGTTGAGCCTCCATGGAGGCAGCTAGCGCTTCCACCGCGGGCTTGCCCAGAGGCTTGACGAGCGGCGACTGCGTATCTGCGTCGGTCACCTTGATGTAAGAGAACCAGTCCGCGCCCAGTGATTTTGCGGTTTCCTGAAGCTTGTCGAGCTGGCTGCGGGAAGCGCCGCTCCATCCCGGCACACGCAACCCCTTGATGGGTTCGGCCACGCGCACCTTCCCGGCATCATCGGCGGCAAGGCTAATGCGCTTCCATTCCAGGCCGAATCCGGTGTGCGGCTTGTCGGAACCATACTTCTCCATCGCCTCATCGTAGGGCATGCGGCGAAACGGCCGCTCCACTTTGACGTCCACCAGGGCAAAGAGCTTTTCCACCAGGCGTTCAATGATATCGAACAGCACTTCGCGCTGCGGGAAGGCCATTTCAATATCAACCTGGGTGAATTCCGGCTGACGGTCAGCGCGTAGATCCTCATCGCGGAAGCACCGGACGATCTGGTAATAGCGATCGAAGCCGGCGATCATCAGGAGCTGTTTGAAGAGTTGCGGCGACTGCGGCAACGCGTAGAACTGCCCATGGTGCAGGCGGCTGGGAACCAGGTAGTCGCGCGCGCCCTCCGGCGTGGAGCGGGTCATGAACGGTGTTTCAATTTCCTGGAAGCCGTGCTCGCTGAGATGCGACCGTACCACCTGGCTGGAACGGTGGCGCAGTCGCAAGTTGCGCTGCATGCGCCCGCGGCGCAGATCGAGGTATCGGTAGCGAAGGCGCGTCTCTTCGCTGGTCTTTATCTCATCTTCGATCGGGAAAGGCGGAGTCTTCGCTTCGTTCAGCACCAGCAGGGTGTGCGCCATCACTTCCACTTCGCCGGTGGCAAGCTGCGGATTCACCGTTCCCGGCCCACGCACCACGACTTCACCTTCCACGCCTACCACGTATTCACCACGAACCTCATCGGCCCGGTCGTGTACTGCCGCGCTGATGGCGGGATTGCACACGATTTGCGTTCTGCCCGTGTGGTCACGCAAGTCGAGGAAGATCAAATTGCCCAGGTCGCGGCGGACGTCCACCCAGCCGGCCAGGAAGACAGTCTGCCCCGCGTGCTCCTTGCGAAGCTCGCCGCAGTAGTGCGTTCGTTGTCGATCACCAAGAAGATCTAATTTCACAATCACCACCGTCAATGAAATTCTGAATTATGAATGCTGAATTCTGAAATAACGAAAGGCTCTGACAGGGATCACGGCACGTGGCCGTTCCAATTCAGAATTCAAAATTCAGGATTTCCCTGTCACATACTCCGCGATTGCGTCTGGCGCCAACTCCGTTTGCTCGCCGCTCGCCATATTCTTTACTTGATACTTGCCGCTGGCAAGCTCACCTTCGCCGATGATAATGGCGAAACGCGCGTGGAGTTTATTGGCGATGCCCATGGCTTTCTTGATTTTCATGGAATCGTAATCGATTTCGACGCTTAAACCCTGCGCGCGCAAATCCCGCACCAGGCGCGTGGCGGCGGGAAGGGCGGCGTCTCCCATCCAAACCACGTAGGCGGCCAGAGGACTGCCGGGTTGCAGCACGGCCGCAGCCTGCACGGCGAGAATCAAGCGGTCTTGCCCAATCGAAAAGCCGATCCCGGGAGTTGCGGGCCCACCCAGCATCTCGGAAAGTCCGTCATAACGGCCGCCGCCGACCACTGCGTTTTGAGCGCCTAACGCGCCGCTGGTTATCTCAAACGTCGTCCGTGTGTAATAGTCGAGCCCGCGCACCAGGCGCGGCGTCACGTGATAGACAAGGCCGCGCGCCTGAAGTTCGCTGGTGACGCGGTCAAAATGCTGGCGGCATTCGGGATCGAGGTGGTCGATGATTTTGGGCAAGCCCTCAATGATCGGCTGGTCCGCCTCAACTTTGCAATCGAGTACGCGCAGCGGATTGGTGTCCGCGCGCCTCTGGCAATCCGCGCACATCGCGGCCTTAACGTCCTGAAGCGCCACCCTCAGGGCTTCCAGATAAGCCGCACGGCAGTTGGGGCAGCCCACCGAGTTCACCAGAAGTTGATACTCGCGAATCCCGACGCGCTCAAGAAAGAGCACCAGCATTTCGATAACTTCGACGTCAACCAGGGGATTCTGCGACCCCAGGACTTCCGCTCCAATTTGATAGAACTGGCGATAGCGCCCTTTCTGCGGACGCTCGCGGCGGAACATGGGACCGATGTAATAGAGTTTGTGGACACCCCCCTGGTTGTAAAGGCTGTGCTCAATGTAAGCCCGCACCACGGAGGCGGTAGCTTCCGGACGTAAGGTCAATGATTCTTCGTCTCGATCGCGGAAGGTATACATTTCCTTCATTACGATATCCGTTTCGGCTCCCACGCCGCGGGCAAACAGTGCCGTCTCTTCCAGAATGGGTGTGCGAACCTCACCATAGTGATAGGCGGCAAAGATGCGGTGGGCTTCGGCCTCGACGCGTTGCCACAAACTTGTGTCGGGCGGCAGCAGGTCGCGGGTTCCCTTTACAGAACGGATTGGTTCAATTCGATTCGACACGAACGTCCTTTCAAATTACCTGTAGCCACTGAGCCACAGAGATGCAAAAAGAAAGAATTTTCTCTGTGCCTCAGCGTCTCTGTGGTGAAGTTTCTTTCACGCTTTCCTTGCCGCCTCGGCCAGGTACGTTTCCTTGTACTGAAGGTAATGGTCGGCGTGCATTCTGATAAACGCCTGTTCGTCTTTCGTCACCCCCCGCCGCCGTTTTGCGGGAAAGCCCATGTAGAGGCTTCGCGGTGGAATCACGGTGTTCTCCGCCACCAAAGCGCCTGCGGCTACAATGGACCCTTCGCCCACATGCACGTTATTCAGCAGCACCGCGCCCATTCCAATCAAACAGTTGTTCTCCACCGTGCAGCCGTGCAGCACCACGCGATGGCCCACCGTGACCCAATCTCCCACGGTCACCGGAGAGCCCATCATGGTGTGGACGATGCTACCATCCTGGATATTGCTGTTCGCTCCCACACGGATGGGTTCAATGTCTCCCCGCAGCACGCACTGGAACCACACACTGGAATTCTCGCCAAGCTCAACGGTGCCAATGATGTCGGCGCTGGGGGCGACATACGCCGATGCCGCGATGCGGGGAGTCCTCCCCGCCAGGGTCAGAATCATCCTTCCCCCCGCTTAGCCAAAATTGCTGTGGAACCTCAAACTTAAAACGTTAACACACTGGCGAGAAAAGTCGCAAGTTGCGCAGGCCAGCGCGAGGCCAATTAGGCTATTTGCGGATGATTTCGATTTCGTACCCGTTTTCGCCGGGGATGAGTTGCAGAGGTTTGCCCTCCGCCCACGGCTTGTAAGTGGCCGCGAAGTGGATACGCTCTTCGAGGGGTGGGTGGGTGTAAAGCCAGAACTTGATGAATGGACTGGGGTCAGGGTCAGCCAAATCCACATCCCCCAGGATTTGCAGTGAATGGACCTCGGCGGCGTTCGGGTCAGCCACTACGCCATAGGCCACTTCCAGTCCGAACTGGTCGGCTTGATGTTCGAAATAGCGCGAGATGCCGCTCACAAGAGGGTCGGACAGGAACACCAGCAGCGTTAGCACGGTTAGCACAAGTGGGAGCGAAGCGATGTCACCCATTCCCTCGACGCCGCCCCGTGGCCCCACCCTTTCGACCAGCCATTTCAAGACAAGGAATCCCAGGAAGAAGAAAAACAAAGCCACGGCCTCGTCGAGCGCGAATTCCTTGGGAATGTGATAAAGCGCGTAGTGGCCGGTTTCATGCCCGAGCACCAGCAATAACTCGTCCGGCCCCATGGTCTTGAGCGTCGTGTCCCAAACCACAACGCGCTTACTGGCCCCAAATCCTGTGACGTAGGCATCCACTTCCTTGGTTTTAGTGCTGGCGTCCATTGCATAGATACGCTCGGGCGGAATCCATACGCCCGCGTGACTTAGCATGGCTCCAATCCGCTGCACCAGCTCCGGTTGGGTTTTCTGAAGAGGTGTGAACTTATAGAACAGTGGATCGATGACACACGGTTCAATGAGAATGAAAGTCAGAATGAGAGGTATTGATACCAGCCAGAAATGGAACCACCAACGGCGCGGGCTGTTTCGGACGAGCGAATAGAAGAACCAAGCCACAACCACGTGCAGCACAGCGCCTATGCCCGCACTTTTTCCCCAATCACCAAACCAGGACGCAAGCCCTTGCGTGGAAAGACCAAAGCGGTGTTCAAGGACATATCCGGAGTAGAAATTCAGAGGAAGTTTCAGCAGCGCAGCCGCCGCCAATAACAGCGGCACGAAGATCAAACATTGAATAATCAGCCGCCCCGAAATCCTTTGCGCCCATTGGCGGAAGGTTACGGCGAGGCGGGTGCGCCAGAGAAGCAGGTAGATGATTATGGAAAGCAGCGTTCCCAGGAAATAGAGGGCGTAAAGTGAACGTGAATAGGCAATTGCCTTGGCGCGACGCTCGGGCGTGAGAGTGTAAGTGGCCGGCGGCGAGGCAGTTGGGGCTTGGTTGATGAGCGGAGCTGCCGAAGCGGCCTGCGGCGAATGTGCTGGTGAGCTTCCAGTCTGGCCGCTTGCCCACGTGACCGCAGGAACAACCAGCAGGAACACGCCCAGCCACATCCATGCAAGCCGAATCATAAGAACAGACCTGAAGAACTTGCTTTTCCTCGTTCGTTGGGACGGACTGCGGACCTAAAGCGCAGGCGCGCTACGTCGTCTAACCACCAGCCACTAAGCACTGCCTTCACACTTTGGGCAGCACGATCCCTTGCTGGCTTTGGTACTTGCCCTTCTTATCTTTGTACGAGGTTTCGCACAGCTCATCCGATTCCAGAAAAATGATCTGGCAAAGGCCCTCGTTGGAATACACCCGGGCGGGCAGGGGAGTAGTGTTGGAAATTTCAAGGGTTACGAAGCCTTCCCATTCAGGCTCGAGTGGTGTAACGTTTACGATAATGCCGCAGCGGGCATAAGTTGATTTTCCAACACAGATGGTCAGTACATTGCGAGGAATCTTGAAGTACTCCACCGAGCGCGCGAGGGCAAAGGAATTGGGTGGGACGATGCAATCCGCCCCGCTGAATTCCACGAAAGATCGAGCGTCAAATTTCTTCGGATCGACAATTGTCGAGTTAACGTTGGTGAAGATTTTGAATTCATCGGCCACGCGCAGATCGTATCCGTAAGACGATAGCCCGTAGGAGATTACCCCGTCGCGAACCTGCTTCTCTTCGAAGGGGCTGATCATTTCGTGCTCCCTCGCCATCTTACGAATCCATCGATCGTTCTTAACCGGCATGAGTGTCACCTCGTATAAAGTGCGGGTCATCGGCCGTGGCCGCAACCCACGGAATCGAACCCGTTCAAATAGGCAGAAAGAGAAAAATCATAGTCGAGGAGAAAATTCTTGACAATGCCTCTCTCTATTCTTAGGATTAAAGCCTGTATTTTCAGGAGGTTTGCGTGATAAAGCTGGACATCATCAACGAGGTCGTCAATCGCACAAGCATCACCAAGACAAAAGCTGAGATGGCCGTTGAAACCGTATTTGAATCCATGAAGAAAGCTCTGACACAGGGCGACCGCATTGAACTGCGTGGTTTCGGTGTTTTTAATGTGAAACCCCGCAAGACCGGTATAGGGCGCAACCCCCGTACAGGCGCGGAAGTCAGTATCCCGCCCGGCAAAGCTGTTCGTTTTAAGCCCGGCAAGGAACTGCAATCGCTCTCCTAGGTGCAGTGGCGAGTGACAAGTGACGAGCAAGCCTTTTGGCCACTTGACGGTCTTGCTCATCACGGGTCACTTGTCACTGGCCTTTACAGGCGGGCAGGAGCGGGCGAGAATAGGATTCTTCCCCACTTTCGCGCATGGGTGATGAATCCCAATTCGAGCCAAACGGCCAGCCACTGGTCAGCGAGATACCCTGGACCCCTCAGGCGTGGGTCCCTGTTGGCTTGCCCCAGGTGCGCCGCGCGCGATGGTACAACTCCTTCCTCTTTCACCTGGGGCTATTCCTGCTCACGGTGCTCACGACTTTAATAGTGGGTTCGCACGTCGCGCTCAACTACGCGCACAATGTGCCGGTTTTTGATTGGAATATTTTCCTCCCGTATTTCCGCGAGTTGTGGCGCCACCCGCGGTTGCTGGAATCAGGTATACCGTTTTCCGCCACTCTATTGGGCATTCTGCTGGCCCACGAACTCGGCCACTACTTTACGTGCCGCTACTACAGAATTCACGCCACTTACCCTTACTTCATACCCGCTCCTACGCTGATTGGAACCTTAGGCGCCTTCATCCGTATTAAATCTCCCTTTGTGAATCGCCGCGAGCTTTTCGATGTGGGGATCTCCGGGCCTATCGCCGGCTTTGTTGTTGCCATCCCTGCCTTGATCCTCGCTATGTTTCTCACCAAAGGACCCGCGCCGGTACCCACTCCGGATTCAATCCTGCTGGGTAATCCATTGACGGTGGTTCTACTTGCCAGGCTGTTTGGGCATGGGATCAATCCGGCGGAGATTATGATCCATCCCGTGGGGTGCGCCGCCTGGGTCGGCCTCTTCGCCACCGCCCTGAATCTGCTCCCGGTGGGGCAACTTGATGGCGGTCATATCCTATATGCTGTCTTGGGCGATAAATGCCGGAACATCTCGCGAGGCTTCTGTCTGATGTTGCTGCCATTGGGGTACTTTTGCTGGTATGGCTGGCTAGCCTGGGCAGTGATCCTGTTCTTCCTCGGCCTTCGCCACCCAATGGTCGTGGAGCCAGTGGAGTCCCTCGGACGGCCTAGAAAGATTCTCGCTGTTGCTGCCGCGCTGATTCTTGTCCTTACATTTCTTCCCGCCCCATTTCGGTTTCAATAGAAAGTGCCCGCTAACCTGAACTTCCCGCCACGTTTGGACGCCGCCGGAAGGACGGGGTGGTTACCCGCAGCAAGTCCGTTACTTACTGCAAGGCGTCTTTCCGCAGTCAGTGAAGCCGGGTCCTTCCGGTTGATGTCAAACGCTGCCCCAGCGAGGTGAGAAATCCGGGTTGGCCCGGTTCCCTGATCCCCGATCACTTTATCCTTTCAGCAATCGTGATCACCCAACCTTCGGGATCTTCAAAAGCAAATTCGCGCATGCCGTAGAACTGGTCTTTTAGCGGCATGGTGATCTTCGCTCCGCTTTTACTGACGGCGGCAAGGATCTCTTCAATCCCTTCGACTTCGATGAAAAGCGTGAGGCTGCCGCCGATGGGCCTCGTGCCGAGTGCGGGATAGTCCTCGGCAACCGCTTTCTGGTCGTTAAAGAAAATCTCCACGCCGTCGGCCACACCTGCTGCGGAAACTACCGAGCCGAATACGTATGGCGGTGTTTCGGGGACGATCATGCCCCGCTTAAAGCCGAGCACGTTGCAGTAGAAGTTAATGCTGGCCTCGACGCTGGAAACGACAAGGTTGGGCGTAAGCTTCTTGAGTTTCATTTCATCACCTCACATGATGTTGGAAGGGTCCATGTCAATCATCAAAGCGCGCTGCGGGATGCCTTGCTGGTCAGTATAGTCGGCAAGCCGCTGCAGAACACTGCTGAGACGGCCACGAGAAGTACATTTGATCAGGAATTGAATGCGGAAGCGGCCATCCAATTTTGCCAGTGGCGCGGGTGTGGGACCAAGTATCTTCAGCCCCTCAGTATTCTTCTCCAGCGGCATCAGGAAATTGCCGACATGCTTTGCCACTATCGCGGCTTGCTCCAGCTTGGTTCCCTGGGCGATGACGTTGGCGAGAGCGGTGATTGGCGGGTAGTGCATCATGCGCCGAAAGCGCATCTCTTTTTGGAAGAATGCTTCGTAGTTTTGGTCTGCCGCCATGCGGATGGCGTAATGATCGGGAAAGAATGTTTGCACCAACACGCGTCCGGGTCTTTCGCCGCGCCCCGCGCGTCCCGCTGCCTGAGTGAGCAATTGAAAGGTCCGTTCCGCGGAACGAAAATCCGGCAGCCCCAGGCCGATGTCAGCAGAAACCACTCCTACCAAGGTCACACCCGGAAAATCGTGCCCTTTGGCGATCATTTGGGTACCCACCAGAAGGTCGATCTTGCCCAGCCGGAACTCATTCAGGATGTGCTGAAACTGACCCTGCCGGCGTGCCACGTCGCGGTCCAGTCGTGCCACACGCGCACCAGGAAAGAGCTCGGCGAATTTCTTTTCGACTTTTTCCGTGCCCTCACCCACGTAATGAAGGTGCTCACTGTCGCAATTTGGGCAGCGAGCGGGTACGGGCGTGGAATAGCCGCAGTAGTGGCAAATCAGGCGATGCTCGCGCCGATGATAGGTCAGCGAAATGGAACAGTTCACGCAGCGCTGCGTTTGGCCGCAACTTCGGCACAGCAGAAACCACGAGTATCCCCGGCGGTTCAGCAGGATCATGGTCTGTTCGTTGTTGGCGAGTTGCGCCTCGATTTCCTGGTGCAATCGGCGGGACACCGGCACTGTCGTGTGGGTTTCGCGAAATTCCTGGCGCATGTCCACAATTTCCACGTCTGCCAGCTTCCGCCCTTCCACACGCTCGGAAAGGACCGCCAGCCGGTACTTCCCCTCTTGGGCGTTCCAATAAGATTCCAGAGAAGGCGTGGCGGAACCCAGTAAAGCGAGGGCCCCGGCCAGCCGCGCGCGCACCACGGCAACGTCGCGACCGTTATAACGCGGCATCTCCTCCTGTTTGTAACTCCCGTCGTGCTCCTCGTCGACCATCACTACGCCCAGGTTTGAAATCGGAGCGAAGATCGCTGAGCGTGTTCCCAACACCACTTTGGCTTCGCCGCGGCGAATTCGCCACCATTCCGCGTGACGCTCGTTTTCGGATAAGGCACTATGCAGAAGCGCGACATTGGAACCAAACCGGGCCAGAAATTGCGACTGCGCGGACGGGGTCAGGGCAATTTCCGGCACCAGCATCAGGGCGGTGCGGCCGATCTCGAGGCAGCGCGTAATCAGCCGCAGATAGATTTCGGTCTTCCCGCTGCCGGTAATCCCGTGGAGAAGTACGGTTTGAAATTTTCCCGATTCCAACTGCTTTGTAAGATCGTCGAGCACAGAGTTTTGCCCGGCGGTCAGGATAAAGGACGCGCCCAATTCCGCCCAAGCCTCTCCTGGGGGCGATGATTTCTGGGCAGGGCTGAGTTCGATCAGCCCTGTGGCGCCCAGCTTTTTGAGGGCGGCAAGATCCGCGCGAGCAGCAGTCAGAAGTTCGCGATGGTCCGGCGACGCCCCGTCATTTTCCAGGGCCTCCAGAATTCTTTTAGCCACTGGCGACAGACGCAGCGGCTTATCCGGCAAGGGGCCTGCCAGCCGCACCGCATAGACCTGGCGTTGCGTACGCTGGCGCTCCTCTTCATTTACAACGACCCATTTTTCCTTTAACGCTTGCATGAGCGGTTCGGAGAACTTCTGGCGGAGCACTGGCACTGAGGCGCTGCCACGCGTGGTAAGGTAGTTGAGGAGATCGCTCGCAGGGTCAGGCGGATCTTGCCCTGACTGATTAATCTCCTGGAGCTTCCTCTGCCCCAACTCGCTCAATCGGACCGAGCGTGCGCGCCGCGTCTCTGCGCGCAACGGCAGCATCGCCCTGTACACCTCGCCAATCGGGGCGCTGTAGTAATCGGCAATCCAAAGGCCGAGTTCGATTAATTCCGGGGTCAGAACCGGCTCCTCGTCCAACACGCGCAGGATGGGACGGGCCGCAATTCCCGGCGGCAGCGTACTCCCCGCGCGCAGCACAATCCCGGTGGCTTTGCGCGTGGCGAGGGGGACTTGCACCCGCTGGCCGGGTTGAACGGTGAAGGAATCGGGCACAAGGTAAGTGAGGGTGTTGCGCATGGCCGCCATCACAGCGATGTCCACCAGATTGGCGTGTCGGCGCGGCGAAGATTTTGTTGAGGATGGTTTGCGATCCACGAAAGCATTCTACGCTAAAAAGCAGTGACGAGTGATGAGTGACAAGTGTCGAGCAACCGCAAAGCAGTGACGAGTGATGCGTGACGAGCCAGAAACAAGTCTAGCGCGGACCTTCGGGGGCTTCTCATCCGTCGGTCCGGCTCAACGTTCTGCGCAGTGCATTCAACATATTTCGCAAATCCGATATAAGCCCAAATGCTTCTTCCACCTGGGGAGAGACAGCGTAGCCCAAATCTATCGCCAAGATCAATTGTGTCTCTAGTTCCGCCACCGAGCCCTCAGCATGGGATATAAATAAGATGAACTCGTTCGTCGTGTGTCGTGCTTGCCCCTCGGCGATATTTGATGGGATCGACACCGCCGCTCGACGCATCTGAGAAACGAGTCCGAACTTCTCCTCATTGGGGAAGGATCCCGTAATCCCATAGATTTCCCGGACTAGCGCCATCCCCTTTTGCCATACGAGGAGATCTTTGAAGCTCCTGGCCTTCAACTTGCCTTTCTCTACTACGTTGAGATCACCACTCATTACTCCTCACTCTTCACTCGTCACTCGTCACTTGTCACTGCTTTTCGCCACGAGGCCCGCATACAGATTCCCCAGCCGGTCGAGCATGGCGATGGCAGGAGCAAAGTTCCTGCGGGTAATGTGCTCAATGTTCAGGCCGATGGAAGGGGGATCGGGGGGCAGATTATCAAACACGTCCATCAGGATGCGCTGGGCCAGGTCAATGGAACGCTCCAGGCACGTGTGGGCGGAGGCGCCCTCACCCGTTTCGGGCCCAATCAGGAAGCGGTCAAGATCGCGCGGCAGGTCAACGCCAAGCCAGCGTAGAAAATCCAAATCGCGGTGATTGCTGACGGGGGCAAAGCTGATGAAGATGCGCGCATCCACGCCATTGAGCCGCTGGATCAGCCACACCAGATCGTTGGAGTCAAACATCACCTGCGAGGTGAAAAAATCCACCCCCTGGGCGTGCTTTTTTCGAATGCGCTCCGGCTCATTCACCCGGCTGGGAATGGTGATTCCACCGAGCGAAACCGGAAGGCCAAGAGATTTTACCAATTGGGCGCATTCGGCGGGGTTGGGACCGGGATAATGAATCTCCTTCGATTCGCCGCCCACCAGAACCCAGTTGGGAATGTCCCACGTCCCGCAAGTTTCACGGCACCAACGCTCCGGCTCAGCGTCGTGCACGGTGACGCGATTGATGACCACATCAATTCCCAGGTCGCGTTTGATGCGTGAACCCAGCAGGCGGGGTTCAACGCGCTCAATGAATTTATTAGTGCGCTCACCGGGGCGGTCCTCATCGTGGATTTCCGGAATGTTGATGGCATCCACGCGCCCGCGCAACTGCTGCAGTTCGTGCAGAGAGGCTTCCAGCGCCTCGGGCTTTGCCGCGGCGGGCGGAACCACCTCAAACATCGTCATCGGAACGGCCGGATGTAGTAGCGCTTCTTGAAAGCCCATGTGAGTATTATCCGCAGATTACCCGGATTTCACAGATTACGAAAGCGCAAAGCAATAAGCAAGGCAGGTGCAAAGCTCACCCACAGGAGAACAGACGTCCGAAGACGCCACAGATTCCCACGCGCTCGTCGCCATTGGAGAGTGGCGCTTCATGTTTTCTCTGTCTACTGATTTGCCCTTAATCTGCGAAACCTGCGTAATCTGAGGACAGAGGTTCCGCTAGGCACCCTGCAGGAAGTCGCGGATCTTCTCAAAGTCCTCGCGCAGGATCTTCTCTTCGCGGGGATTGCGCAGGACGTATGCAGGGTGGACGGTGGCGAGTGCTCTGGTGGATCCAAAGTCGTAAAATCGGCCGTGTATTTTGGTGATGCCTTCTTTAATGCCCAACACGGTGCGGACGGCGGGCGCGCCCAGGCAGCAGACCAGACGTGGTTTGATGGCCTCAATCTGTCGGTAGAGGAAGGGCGAGCATGCCTCCACTTCATCCGTCTCTGGCGTGCGATTTCCCGGCGGCCGGCACTTGACGACGTTGCAGATGTAAACTTCCTGACGCTTCAGTCCCACCATCTCCATCATGCGGTTCAGGAGCTTACCCGCCCGGCCCACAAAAGGCAGCCCTTGTTCGTCTTCATCAGCGCCCGGCCCCTCACCAACGAACACCAGCTCAGCGTGAGGATTGCCATCGCCAAAGACGATGGTCTTGCGCGTGGGCGCCAGTTTGCAGCGGCGGCAATCACCAAGATCCTGGCGAATTTGCTCCAGCGTTTCCGGGCCGGAACGACGCGCGGGCGCTGCGTCAAATAAACTCACGACGGGCATCGGTGGGCGAATGACGGCGGTCACTGGGACTGGTGAAACTGCCGGCTTGAGTGGCGTCGGAGTCGGGGCAATGGCAGTGCGGGTC
>CAYTMD010000075.1:14270-17868 GCA_964438685.1 uncultured Acidobacteriota bacterium | reverse complement strand
CCGCAAAATTGTTGAGGGTTCTCGCGCCATGGGTTACAAGGAATACAGGCGCTTACGCCGTTTGCTGGCTCGGGTTGGATTCCTGCGCAGTGGATATTATCTTTTGTTCGCGATCCGGGATGCCATATTGGATAGTCCCTCTCGCGGCCGCGTGGAATTGGACCATGAGTTCGAAGACCACGAGGATCCTTGGGATTACGCCACAGTTTCTTATCAAAGGGACCGAATCCGCAGCGAGGCGGCGATGCTCGACTCTGCCCGAGGCGCAGTTCGCTTTGGGAAAGTGCTGGAAGTGGGTTGCGCAGAAGGGATTTTCACTGAAATACTTGTACCGCAGTGCGAGTCTCTGCTGGCCGTGGATATATCACGAGTTGCCCTGGCGAGAGCCCGCCGCCGGCTCTCTTCTGATGAACACGTTGAATTTGCAGAGTGGGACCTACGCGTCGACCCTCTCCCTGGCACCTATGATCTCATCGTCATGATCCACGCGCTGGAGTATATTCGGAATCCCGTTTATGTTCGTAAAGCTCGCACCAAGTTGGTGGATGGCCTCCGCCCAGGCGGGTATCTGTTGGTTGGAACCATGAAGACTGACGACACAACTGACAATGCCTGGTGGAACCGATACTTCCTCCGGAGCGGCAAGAGAATTAACGAGTTCTTTGCGGAACACCCGGCGCTGAGGGTGGTAAAGACCGCCCAATTCTACTTGGGGAAAGACTATGTCGCCTACGATGTTCTCCTCCAGAAGGCATCGTAGAGACCTTTGGTCTGATCGCACCGTTGGATGGAAACCCTGATAACAAATGTGATGCAGGAATGGAAACCCGCCTTGACTTGTAGATTTGCCATGTTTTCCCCGGAGTTGGCATGACCGCTCGCCTGAAACTTTCCGTTGTGGTGCCGACGTGCAACCGCCGGGAAGTTTTGGTTTCACGAACTCTACCAGCAATTTTTGACCAGGACATTCCGGCAAATGAGTACGAAATAGTCGTCGTTGTCGATGGATCAACCGACGGCACCATCGAGGCGCTCCAAAAGCTTGCATCGCCCTGCCCGTTTCACATCATCGGACAGCCGAACCACGGCCCGAGTGTCGCCAGGAACAAGGGTATTCAAAAGGCAAGTGGCGATTTACTTCTCTTTATTGATGACGATATTATCTGCGGCCCGAATTTACTCAAGCAGCACCTTGCGTCACACGCCGAGCCGGAAGCGGTGGTAGCCTTCGGGCCCATCTCCCTCGCGTCTGGGACTCCCCCTTCAGTTCTTAAATATGCCATCGAAGACTGGTACAAGAAGTACTATGCCCATCTCAGCTCTCAAGGTGGACTTGCATGGCCAGGAGACGATTATCTGATCAGTAATAGCTCGGTGCCCCGGGCCGCGCTCGTCGCCTGCGGGGGGTTCGATGAAAACATGTTGGCGAAGGAGGACTACGAGCTGGGCCTGCGCTTGTGGAAAATGGGCGTGCGGTTTAAGTACCTGCCCCAAGCCATGGCATATGAGTTTTATCTAAAGCCATCTCGCTATTTCTTGCGTAATGACGGAAAAAGCTTTGGCAAGACTGATGTGCTGCTTTCCCGAAAACACCCCGACTATCGTCCGCATTCCTCTTTGGCAGTATTGGGGAAGACCGTTTGGGGGAAGCGTTTATGGCAGTACTTGTATGTGCGGCTCCCGCTGGCCCCCGTGGGCGTGCTCACGCTGCCTATTTGGGTATGTGACAAGTTGTGCCGGTTTTCCACCATGCAGAAGACTGGGCATCGCCTGTTAGGCATCGGGCGCGGCGTCGTGGAATTCCGTGCAGCCGCCAGAGAAGCTGGTTCATGGAGAGCTTTGCAAAGAGAATTCGGCATGCGGCTGCCCGTACTCCTCTATCACCACGTTGGCCCCTCGCGTCCTGGAACCGTTCCCGGTTTGACCGTTTCTCCCGAGCGATTCGAACGGCAAGTGCGATGGCTGGCGGGCCGCGGCTACACCGGCATCAGCCCGTCCGATTGGGCCTGCTGGCGCCGCGAGGGGAAGGGGCTTCCGGACAAACCCGTTCTGTTTACTTTTGATGACGGCTACGCCGATTTAGTCGAACATGCCTTGCCCATCCTCCGTCGCTATGGATTTGGAGCGGCCGTGTACGTTGTCACCGGACAACTGGGCGGGACGAATGCCTGGGATGAAGCGCGCGGCTCCGGTACACTCCGGCTGATGACCACGGAACAGATTCGCTATTGGGCCACGCAGGGAATAGAATTTGGCGCCCATAGCCGCACGCACGCGGATTTGACAGCTCTCTCGGCAAAGGATCTGGAGGAAGAAGTCGTGGGCAGTGGGAAGGATCTTGCGCTGCTCCTGGGAGCCCGCGTAGTATCTTTTGCGTATCCTTACGGATTCCACAACCAGGCTGTGGACGACTGTGTTCGGAGGGCTTTTGACCTGGCCTTCATCGCCGACGACAATAATGAGGGTATGAATCACCTGTTGACTGACCCCCACCTTTTATTGCGGACTATGGTTCAGACCAACGATTCCCTGCTAGCTCTGGAGTGCCGGGCGCGGTGGGGCCACAACCCGTTCCTGAACCTTCGGGCCCGAATTGGTCTGCGTTCTCGCCTCAAACGCGCGGTGCGTTCGGTCTTCGGTAGCAATAAACGTTGATTTGATGAAGGGCAGGCAGGCCGAGTCTTTATGGGATCGTTCAACCAGCTATCACCCCCCGGTTATGGTCAGCTTCGGTGGATTCTTGCTTCCCGCGGAGGATTGCCCACGATCTGCACGTTAGTCCTTTGGGTTTCGGAGTCAGCATGACTACCCGGTTGAAGCTGTCGGTCATAATTTCCACTTACAACCGCAGAGAGGTATTGCTCTCACAAACGCTGCCTGCGATCTTCAACCAGGACTTACCGGCGGATGAGTACGAAGTGATTTTAATAGTCGACGGGTCTACTGACGGCACGGCAGCCGCCCTGAACGACCTTCGCCCACCCTGCGGGTTTCGCATCATTGAGCAACCGAATCGTGGCCTCAGCGCGGCCAGAAATACCGGGATCGGTATGGCGCAAAGTGATTTGGTTATCTTTATCGATGACGATATCATCTGCAGGCCGGACGTCTTTAGACAGCATGTTGAGGCCCACACCGGTGTTGATCCTGTCGTGGTGCATGGCGCTCTCTTTCTTGCTCCTGAGTCTCCGGCCTCGATTCTTACCTACGCCAACGAATCCTGGTACCGGAGTTACAATCGCCGCCTCGATCTGGAGGGCGGGTTTAAATGGCCAGACGCGTCGTTTCTGATCAGCAACAGCTCGATGCCCCGTACGGCGCTTCTGGCGTGCGGCGGTCTTGATGAGGACCTTCTGGCAAAGGATGATTTTGAATTGGGCCTGCGCCTGTGGAAATTGGGGATCCGCTTCCAGTATCTTCCCTCTGCCGTGGCCTACGAGCTCTCTGTGAAATCCTCGGCGAGCTTTCTGTTTGATGACGGGGAAGCATTTGGGAGGAGCGAGGTGATGCTCTGCCGAAAACACCTCGATTACCGCCCGAGGTCTGGCCTGCTGGCAGGGTTGGGGAGGACAGAGGGCGGGAACCGGCTCGCCCGGCG
>CAYTMD010000075.1:0-14260 GCA_964438685.1 uncultured Acidobacteriota bacterium | reverse complement strand
GATTGCCCTGCAGTTTCCCGTGTCGCCGGCACATCTTCTTCGGCTGCCTATTGGGGTGTGCGAGAAGCTGTGCCGGTTCCCTCGAGCGCAGAAACTGGGCCTGCGCCTCCTGGAAATCGGACGCCGCATCACGGAGCTTCGCGCCGCTCTCAAAGAAACCGGCTCGTGGAAAAACTTCCATCGCGAATTCGAGATGCGCCTGCCGGTGTTGCTCTATCACCATGTGGGCCCCCTGCGCCTTGGAACCCCCACCAGCCTGACCGTCTCTCCCCAGCGGTTTGAGCGACAAGTGCGTTGGCTGGCCCGTCGGGGCTACACTGGCATTTGCCCCTCCGATTGGGTGCGCTGGCGCCGCGAAGGGAAGGGGCTTCCGGATAAACCCGTGCTATTCACCTTCGATGACGGTTATGCGGATTTAGCCGAACATGCCTTGCCAGTGCTCCGTCGCTTTGGATTTGGAGCAGCCGTGTATGTTGTCACAGGGCAACTGGGCGGGACGAACGCGTGGGATGAAGCGCGCGGTTCCGGTACCCACCGGCTGATGACAGCCGAACAGATCCGCTATTGGGCCATGGAGGGAATCGAATTCGGTGCTCACGGCCGCACCCACTCGGATTTGACAACCCTCTCCGCAAATGAACTGGAAGGAGAGGTCGTGGGCAGTGGGAAAGATCTTGCGTCGCTCATAGGCGCCCGCGTACTATCTTTCGCATATCCTTACGGATTCCACAACCGGGCGGTGGACGAATGCGTTCGGGGAGCTTACGATCTGGCCTTCACCGCCGACGATCAGGACCAGGGGTTGAATCATCTTTTGACTGAGCCTCATCTTTTGCGGCGAACCATGGTCCAACCCGATGATTCATTGTTGGAGTTGGAATGCCGTGCACGGTGGGGGCGCAACCCTTTTCAGCGTCTACGGATGCGCGTTGGCCTGCGTACCCGCCTCAGGCGTGCGGCGCGTTCCATTTTGGGCAGATATAAGCTATGACCATCTCAGTCGTACGGTCGTCTTTGTCACTTAGTATTACCCCGAATATGGAGGGCAGATACCGTTCTGGCCGCCCTGCAGGAATTTCCTTTCATGGGACCGGCGAACTGTTTCCATAGGAGTTCTGCGTCCTGGGTTATCGTTTTTTTCATCTACGGTCCCGTTCTTCACCAGTTAAGGGCAAGCGCTGCGGACATATCAGTGCACAGGTGTTAGTCCATGGCACAAAGATGTTCCTGACGATTCACGTTGGGAAGAGAAATGGCGACAACCAGTATCGCCACCAAACAGCTTATGATGATTCCCCAGGATTGGTCGCGAGTGCGTTTGAATTCAAGCCGGACGCGACTGCGACCTGACGGTACCTGGACCACCACAGCGTCGTGAGCGTCCCGCTCAACGTTTTCGACTTCGGTTCCGTTCACCAAGACATGCCATCCTGGAAAATAGAAAAGCCGAACTCTCACCGCGGCAGGCCCCGGGCTGAATAAAGTAAAAACCCGTGACTGCGTATTCCAGGAGTTGATTGAAATATTGGGGAGGCTTGCGGTCTCTGCGCGTGCTTGATCGGCAGCCTCGTCCTGTTGATTTCTCCCAACCGGATTGAGTATTGCAAAACGGGGACCCGTGATCCACCCAGGCGTGGCTGAATCCCCATCATATCCCGCAGCTCGGGGAACGTAGTCCAAGGGACCTTGAATTGGTGCTCCAGAGTGAAGGGGAGCCATCAGTTCTTCCGAATTCAGTACGCGCTTTCGTACGGTGAAACAAGACAGAATGATCGCCAATGAGCATCCGCAGGCAACGACGGCCAACCAGGAGTGTCGCTTGATCTGCATCAGGGCAGCCGCAATAAAGAAGGCAGCGGCAAAATTCAAGGGAAATAGCCAACGCCACGGGAACTGGACATAGGGGAGGAAAGGAGCATATTTCCACATTAGCTTACTGACCGAGACACACATTAGCGTGGAATATCCCAGAACTGCGCCCAGCGCGAGCGAGACATCGCGTTGTTTGGACCAGAACTTTTTCGCCCAAAACAAGCATAACGTTCCAACTAAGACCTCCCAGATGAAGCCTACGTTCAACATGAGATATAGCCAAGCCGTGTCTTTATACCACCCACCCGTCAGCAGAAAACTGACGAGGGGGTTCCAGGCGAAGATCTGGCCCACGTCAATTAAGGGGCGTTCAACCCATGCGGGAAGAAGATAAAAGGCGGCCAATCCTGCCCCCAGTAATTCCGCTATTATGAAGCGGCCCAAGAGTGATTTGGATTTTCGTATCAGCGCCAGAGCCAAAACCATAAGGGCACCAAGGTAGTTGGCAATAATTGCAGCCGGAATGTTGGTCAGCCAGAATACCGCGATCCACAAGGCCAGCAAGGCGACACTTCGCTTCCCTTTCACACCCAGGCGAAGAACTGCCAGGACAAACATGGGGAATAGAGCCGCGGCTAGAAATTCCGCGAATGCGCATCGAATGTATAGTACTCCGAGATTGTAGGGGTTGATCATATAGGCGAAGGCTCCCACCGCCGATGAACGGTCATTCAGGAACTCCCGGGCCATATAGAAGAAGCTGAAGCCACCTACCACAATCCCCAACCAGCCAAACGCCCCCAGTACCAATCGTGAGGGAACCCAGGCAACCAGAGCACCGCCGAGAATTCTCGAGAGCGGTGGATAAAAAACCATCGCGGCGTTCCCGTATCCAAATGCTGCTTGGCCTGCCCAACGGGCATAGAGGACTCCCTCTTGCCACTGGCGGGCCGTCTCGAACCACAAACTTGTATGGAAGTCAACGTCGTCACCGGGATAATACCCATAAAACACAAAAGGAGAGACGACCGCCGTAGCAGTCAGCAATATGAGGGTGCAAATCTTTACCCTGGAAATCGAATTGATCACCCCGCTCTCCTCATCGACTTTACAAGTGGCACGAGAATACATCACCCTCCCATACGACTATGGCGTCTTCATGGTCATTGTTTTCTGACTCTAGGTAGTCATGCTATCAAACTTGTGCTCCTTGTTCCACCGGCAACAAACCTTTGGCAACAAGACTTGGTCGGAGGTTGGTTTGCAACAGTCGAGCTTGATGACCTTCGGTCAATCAGAGAGTGCTGCGCAACAAATACCGCTGACCCGCGATTTGGCCTTGGTCAAGCGCCGTGCGGTGGCAGGCGGATGCTTGTGCTATAATCGTCTTCTTCAGCCAGCCATTGTTTGGTGATTTCTAATGGTTTTCGGTGGTCTTGCCTGCGAGATGCGAGTCTGATCTGAGAATTCAAACTTCCTATGAGCCCCCGCGAGAAGCCTTGGTCCCAGTTGCCCCACGCCCGTGAAGCTAATACTACGCTGACTGCCCATGGCAAGGAACCTTCCCGCCTGGAAGTCCTCCTGATGCTCTTGATGATGATGGCTCTGCATCTTCTAATCGTCTGTCGGGCGACCAGCTTTTGGGCCCTTGCGGCTGCGCGGACTGATGATTTGGACTATGTGGAAGTCGCCGACATCATTCGGCACTGGCACTTTGGGGGCGGGCCGATTACACAATATTTTTGGGGTTTCCCTTACACGATAGTGGGAGTTTCCACACTGTTTTCAATTTCCGAACTGAAGGCTGCGGTGGTGATTTCTGTTTTAGCGTCGCTGGCCCTTTGTGTGCTCCTGCACCGTCTTTATGGGGGCTGGGTTACCACGGTCTTCCTCGTGATCAACTTTGAATGGATGCGGCTCTCTGTTGAAGGTGGTAGCGAGCCGCTGTTTATGTGCTTGCTGTTTGCGTCATTCCTGGCGGCGCGCTCCGACTGGTGGAATTCTGCGGCGCTGCTCGCATCACTCGCCACAACGGTTCGGCCTGTCGGCGTGCTTGCCTTGATGTGTTTTGCGATTGTTCTGGCAAGGCGAAAGAGCTATCGGCGTCTAGCCGTAATCACGTTGATCGGTCTCGCCATTGGGGTGCTCTACGTTATACCCCTCTGGAGGTGTTGGGGAACTCCCCTTGCAAATTTCATTGGGTACAGCGGGGACTGGGGACCTCAGCGGCGGCCACTCACCTACCCTTTCGGCGCTTTGATTTCCAGTTTTCTGGCAGCCCTTCATCGGCAACATCTCCGATGGTATACGCTGACGTTATTTGCCGTTTGGCCGTTCGTGGCCGTGGTCGGGACTGCGGCGATATGGCTCCCTCGCAACCGGCATGGCTTCTTAGAAAGGTATCACACCGAAGCCTTGTTCGCCTCGGTTTACGCTTTTTTCTTTATCTCGTACAACAACTTTGAGATTGTTTGGCTCTTTTCAAGATTCCTGATTCCGGCCTTGCCTTTGTTCGTCTTTTCGTTGCGCGATTGGATTCCGCATGACCGCCGCGTGTTCTGGGGGGCAGCAGTGTTGTGCGCCTTGCTTTCAGCCGCAGATCTTGTGCACTTCAGAAATGTTTTTGGATTCAGTCTCTCATAAGGCCAGGGAAGCGCATCGTGATAGAAGAATTATGGTTACTGGTAGGGGATGCTGTGCAGCAATTCGATGTTCTGTTCGGAAGGCCGCCGAGTACTTGTGCCTGGCCATGAGCCAGGACGTCCAAGAACTTGGCGCGTAAGAAGAGCAAAGTCACTTTCTCCTAGACCCCACACATAAGATTCTCCGGGCCATGGGGGAGATGAAGCCCGCACTTGTGCGATAAGGAGTTGCTGAAGAGCCGCAGCCTCACTCCTCCACTCGGGAGAGGAAGCGAGGTTCACCTCCTCCCGAGGGTCAGAGGTCAAGTGGTAAAGCTCCCGGTTCCCAGCCGCGTCGCGAATGAACTGCCATCCTGTGGTTACAAGACTGATAGAAGCATTCCCCTCAAACTCTGTCGCGTCCACACTAAACTCTGAGAGGACACGGGGATTAGAATCGCAGGCACTGGCGGGGAGGGTCCAATGGCAGCGCAAGCTAAGCTGCTGTGAAGGGGAGTTCCCACCATTGGCTAGATCGAGGACGGTAGGGAAGAGTTGCTGGAGACCAACAGGATCGGCAACCCTTTGGCCTTGTGGGATCCCGGGCCCAGTGATAATGAGGGGAACATGAAGCAACTCCCAATGCAACCCCCAGTGATGACCGTAATACCCGTGTTCGCCAAAGGCTTGGCCATGGTCCGAAAAGAATATGACGTACGTGTTCGACCACTCTGGCGAGGCCTCGAGAAGACGCAGCAGTTCGCCGGCCTGACGGTCCGCCCACGCCAAGGTGCTATCATAACCAGCGATGAGTGCCGCCTGTTGCGCGGGAGACTGCGGCGTGTCAATCCCCATTTGTGAGTCGTCAATTTCCGCCCTGATCCGCTGAGCCAACGTTTTGTTTGCGTCCCCGAATTGACCTCCTACTCCCCGGATGACATGGTAAGGCTCGTGGGCATCAAAGTAGTTTACGAATAGAAAGAAAGGCCGCTCTGAGCGGCGGCTGAACCAATGGAACACAGGGCGATTGAGTTCGCGTGCGTCGCGCCGTACAAGGCTATCAGGTTGGATAAACGGGTAGTAGAATAGCCACCAGAAAACCTTCACCGAACTGATACTTGCCCAGTCCGCGGAGAGCGATGCATCGTCATCATTGTAGGTATCAAATCCCTGCGCAAGGCCAGTACGTGCCGTCCCCATCGTAAAATTTGCATTAAATCCGGCTGTCTGGTAACCACGCGCCCTCAAGATCGAAGCCATGGTCGCGAACCCGCGGGCCAACGGCGTATGTTCGTCGGCTGAGTGCTGATGGGGGAGGAGGCCTGTGAACACAGTTGCAAAGCTTGGCAGCGTCCAAGAGCCGGGAGCGACGGCAGTTTCGAAAAGAACCCCCCTTTGGGCGAAGTTGTCCAAGTGGGGTGTAGTTGGCCGAGGATAACCATAGCCCGAGAAATGATCCGCGCGCGCGGTGTCCAGGGAGATCACGACGAAATTCGGCAATCCGTGCGCGGCTGGTCCTGCGCGCTCCTTCTGAGGCGAGTCTGGACTTGGTAGGATCATCCGGATGACGACCCAACCGAGAAGGACCGCACCGAGTACCTTTGCGCCTCCCCGCAGTAGGGCCCGCCCGCCTGACCGGAACAAGCCATTCCCAGTCGCGGGTTTTCGCAGGAGAGGGGGCCCAGCCTTTCGAACTATGGCGGTTACGATGAGCCCGCCCAGCAGGGCGATCCCCATAACGGCTAGTTTCCAGTGATCACCTCTTGTGCACCAAACGCGCGCCGGAAGGAATGTTGCGTAGGTGGCGATGATAAATACACCGGCCGTAGCCAGGCCTGATGCGGTGCGCGGATCGTTACGCGAACCGAATTCTACGACGAGGCCAAGGATTCCACCCAGGAATCCAAAGGCTAGCATGTCGGCCAAGGGCGCAATAAATAAAATGGCGGGCCCCACCGCGTGCTCAGAAAATATTGCAGGGTGTTGGACAAAGAGCAGAAGGAGGGCTTCGCCGATGCCAACAAAGATTCCCACGAGCGAGGCAGCGAGAGAGAATTTTACCGCGAGGCGCGGCTTTGATCGCAGTTGAATCCCGGCAGGCGAAACCTCCACCTTCTTGCGCCCCTTTCCCAGTTAAGCTTCCGATTATGGCCTCAGCGTCAAAGAAGTGCAACGGATTTGGAGCCTCGTCCCCGCCGGTTTGGTAAGGGTATGAGAACCCAGCGCCCGACCAGCTCGAACGTATAAGTCGCAAGGTAACTCTACACTCCCCGTACTGATGCTTGGGAGGGACGTCGGTCAGTAATATTCCTGAACGGGTTGCGGCCACTAAGCGTATTAAATCTTTCCCTTCGCAGGCCCCCGATGTGACGATTCAGACTTGGACCTACTCTTCCTTCCGAACAGCATCCCTTGCGTGCGTAGAGGCCAAGCACGGGAATCATCATATCTCTTCTGTAAACGCCGAATGATCTGCTACGCTTGGACGTTCCCCGTAGCTCGGGGATGCCGGGCCAACCTGAGCCGTCTCGATGCGTGGTGAGTGTATACTAAGCCCGAGCCGCGTTGCTGAGTATAATGTGCCCCGAGTTTGGGCGGATGCCATCAGGTGGGAGGGTTCTGGACCTCGCACCGCGCGCCGCCGTTAGAGAGGGGGGCGCCGAGGGCGGCAAACATTCTTGTATAGGTCAATTTCCCATGTCAGGTGTAGTTCAAGATGTCCGTCTTTTCAAGGAACATAGCTCAGCGGTTACAGTTCAACGAGCCGCGCCGCTTTGGCTTCTTTTCTTTTTGATTTGCATGGGCCTCGGGTCCGCGCCTCTAAATCGCTATGATCCGGGAAAGTTCGGAGGGGCTTCCGATGTAACCGTGTACCGCAATATTGTTATGGGCCTCCGCCCCCCGAGCGCTCCCGAAGGCAGTGGCGCCCTCGATCGGCTTGCCCAGTCGGAAAACTACTATCGTGTGCTCGTGCCCTATGTTGCCAAGCCGTTTTACTGGCTCGTGCGTGATCATCTGGGAACCTGGGACCCGGCCATTTTCGCTTTACTGTTGGCGAATTCGATCTTCACAGCTACTACTGCGTGCTTGTTAGTGGCCATTGGGTGTCGATTGAAATTCGGTTATTCGACTGGCTTGTTGGGTGCAACCCTGTACTTGCTGAACTATTGCGTTGCCAATCTCAATCTCGTAGGGCTGGTCGATTCTGCTGAAGGCTGTTTTGTAATGATCATCGTTTGGTCGTTGCTCCAGGATTATTGGTATCTGCTGCCGATTTGGGGGATTCTCGGTGCTCTTGCCAAGGAGACCTTTGTCCCGCTTTCGGCGATGTTCGTCTTCGGTTGGTGGATTGCGGAGTTGCGCCGGAGCCCTGTCCATCTTGCTCGTCTGGCGTGGGCTGTTGCATCAGGCCTCGCAGGCATTATCACGGTCACCATTGCCATGTCATCGGTTGCGGACGGGCTGGTTTGGCCCTGGGAGTTGGCAGCCTATTTGCGTGCCGGAAGGGGATTGCTGGCCGGTTTGCGCGGGTGCATCCTCGACCATGCCTTTTTTTACGTATTCGTCTGGCTGCTCCCGTTGGGGCTGATCCGCTTGCGCCGGTTGCCCCGGCCCTGGGTACTGGCCTCTGCCGCGGCGTTCTGTGGCGCCCTCGCCCTGGGCTCCTTCAATAACGCGGGGGGAAATACTACTCGCGGACTGTTTAATGTGTCCGGGCCGTTGTTGAGCTTATCTGCCGCCGTTTTCCTCTCCAGCTCTAATAACAAACGCAACATGGGGCCAGGCGATTCGGAGCCGGGTCAGGCATGATATGAAAGCCATCAATTATCCAAAGACTCTATGGGTGCTCTTTGTGCTGACCCTGTCTTTGGTCAACCCTCTTGTTCTAGGTGATGGAGCAGGGTACTACTCCTATGTAAGGTCGATGCTCGTCCAGCACAATTTGAGGTTCGAAGACGATTGGCTTAACTCTAACATGCCCTTCGTCGACCACACCATTGATGCTCGTGGCCGCATCAATGCCGGGTACACAGAGACGGGCCACCTGCCCAATCACTATTCGGTCGGTCCTTCCATGCTCTGGGCGCCATTCCTGGTTCCTGTTCACCTGGTGATGGTGGTACTGGTGAAAACTGGCATTCCCGTCAAGGCGAATGGTTTTACCAAGCCGTATCTCCTGACCGCCGCACTGGCCACTGCCCTTTACGGGTTTCTGGGACTGTACCTTTCCTTCCGGTTTGCCAGGCTTTTCGTTAAGGAAATTTGGGCATTCCTCGCTACGCTCGGCATCTGGTTTGCCTCCTCGCTTCCCGTCTATATGTACTTCAATCCTTTCTATTCGCACGCGCAGTCGGTATTTTCAGTCGCGATTTTTCTCTGGTATTGGCATCGTACCCGCGTGGAGCGGACCGTGGCTCAGTGGATCATCCTAGGCTTAATCTCCGGATTGATGCTGGACATCTATTACCTGAACATAGCCATTTTGTTGCTTCCTCTCCTTGAATCTCTACGCCGGTATCGGCAAGGGTGGCGAGCCCCCAGACATGACCAGAAAGCCTTGCGCACGCTTCTGGTGGGTAACACAATTTACTGTTGCGTGACCGTGGCCACGTTTCTGCCGACTCTGATCACTCGGCAAATTATCTACGGCAACCCTTTGCAATTTGGTTACGAGCCGTCATCCTGGATGCGTCCGGCGCTTTGGCAAACGCTATTCTCGTCAAATCACGGGTTGCTACTGTGGACGCCCATTGTAGTAATTTCACTGGTGGGTCTGGTTCTTCTCCGTTGGTCCGATCGTGAACTATCCGCGTATTGCCTGGCGGCGTTCGTTGCCATGTGCTATATCGTGGCCTGTCACCCCGACTGGCACGGCGTCTCATCCTTTGGAAATCGCTTCTTCATTTCTCTCACTCCATTCCTCATCCTGGGTCTTGCCATTTTCCTTCAGGAAGCCAGCCGCCGGTTCAACCAGGCACGAGTTGCCGTTGCGACCAGTGTCCTGGTGATCGGCGCCTTGATAGTTTGGAACATGGCTTTCATTTTTCAGTGGGGTATTGGCCTTATTCCCCACGTGGGGCCGATTTCCTGGAAACAAATGGCCTACAATCAGGTTGTTGCCGTCCCCGCAAGGCTAGGTGGCTCTTTGAAGTCTTACTTCACCAACCGTGGTGAGATGATGGAACGTCTCGAACTTCAGGATATACAGCGCGTGCGGCGCGAGTATGGCGCCGGGCAAACCGATCTCAAAAAACCATGACTTGTTCCTCTCCGGATTTGCAACGGCGGGACGCCCCCGCGACATCCGATGTACCGGCGCTCACTTCAATGTCACACTCCCGCCTGCGAGGTATGTGAGGTATGCGTTGACAGGCCTTGAAGCATAGCCTTACACTTTAGATTCAGGCTCAATCTCAAACTTACAGCGAGGGTATTTTCATGGCTAAAGGTCCGCTGAGCGATCAGCAGGTTCGCGACTACCATGCTGACGGATACGTGTTGGCCAAAGGGTTGTTCGACCCTGACGAGGTGGGCCTGCTCCAGCGCGCCGCCAAGGAGGACCGGCAACTCGACCAACACTCCTTTGGCCGCAAGGATGGCGAAGGTGGGACGGTGCGCCTTTCCGGTTGGAATCATCCGGGAGACACCCTTTATGGGATGTTCGCGCGCTGCGAATCCGTTGTGAACTCGATGGAAAAGCTGCTGGACGGTGAGGTCTACCATTATCACTCGAAAGTAATCATGAAGGATCCCAAGATTGGTGGAGCGTGGGCCTGGCACCAGGACTACGGCTACTGGTATATGTTTGGAGTCCTGGCTCCCCTTCTTGGCAGCGCCTATATCGCCATGGATCCAGCCACCCGGGAGAACGGTTGTCTTCAGGTAATTCGCGGCTCCCACCAACTTGGCCGTATTGATCACCTCCTTACCGGCGAACAGGCGGGCGCGGACCGCGAGCGCGTGGCGGAGATTCTCAAAAGAATGGAATTGGTACACGTCGTCATGGACCCGGGCGATACCCTTTTTTTCCATTGCAACCTTTTGCACCGGTCGGATCAGAACCGTTCTGAAAACCCGCGCTGGTCGTTGATTTGCTGTTACAACGCGGCGCGAAACGATCCGTACAAGGAATCAGCCCACCCGCGGTATACCAAACTCCACAAGGTGCCTGACGCCGCCATCAAGGACGCGGGCCTGCGGCGGTTTGCCGATGGTCAAGGTGAAGTCGCATTTTGGGAACACACTGCTAATCCGGCCGCGAACAGCCTGAAAGGGAAGCAGGCTTAGCGCGATCGATTAAGCATGCGGCAATCGACTATTAGCTATCAACCTGATAGAGGACAATGCCATGGCTAAGGGCCCAATTAATGAGCAGCAGCTACAGGAATACCATCTAAACGGTTTTGTCGTCGTCAAGAATCTTTTTGATGCCGAGGAGACCCGTCTCCTCCGGCGCGCTGCCAAGGAAGACCGCGAACTTGACCAGCACTCATTTGGAAGAAAGGATGGAGAGGGTGGGATCACGCGCCTCTCCCTGTGGAACCATCCCGGCGACACAGTGTATGGAATGTTTGCGCGTTGCGAGTCCATGGTTAACTCCATGGAGAAGATCCTCGACGGCGAGGTGTACCACTACCATTCCAAGATGATTATGAAGGACCCCAAAGTTGGCGGCGCCTGGACATGGCACCAGGACTATGGGTACTGGTACCAGAACGGTGTTTTGTTCCCGCTGCTTTGCAGCGCATTTATCGCGGTTGATCCGGCCACAATGCAGAACGGGTGCATGCAGGTTCTGCGCGGTTCCCACGAGCTCGGACGTATCGACCACGTACTGACGGGCCAGCAGGCGGGCGCCGATATGGAGCGCGTGGCCGAGATTCAGAAGCGATTGGAACTTGTCTACGTGGAAATGGAACCCGGGGATACCTTGTTCTTCCATAGCAACCTGCTGCACCGGTCCGATAAAAACCTTTCTGACAACCCGCGCTGGTCCATGATCTGCTGCTACAACGCGGCGCGGAATGATCCTTACAAAGAGTCTCACCACCCGCGGTATACTCCGCTTCACAAGGTTCCCGACGCTGCCATCAAAGATGCGGGGCTGCGACGATTCAGCGATGCGCACTCGGATGTTGCCTGGATGGACCCTGACAAGGATGAGAGCGCTCGGAGCCTGGAGCATAAGTAGTTTCGCTGAGTTCGGGAGGGGTTTATGACCATGGGCAAAGCCTTTCTGCCGCGCCACCCTCCGGCCCCACTCGCTTATCGAGAGGGCCAAAGCGCTCCGTGGCGCGCCCGCTGAACCTGGCAGGTTTCCGTCGGGCCCCATGAGCTAACATGTTGTTATTTTTGGTATTTACCCAAAGGGTACTTGACGCATTTCCCGCAATAACCTAGCTTTGGACTGACCTCCCATGTCTCTGAGTGATCAAGAATTCCGACGGGAAAAGAGGGTGATGTTCACCGTTCGCGCACCCTTGGGGACCGGTATCCCTAACGGGGACCTCATCGAGGATTCTTCAACCATCGACCTTTCCGAGTCAGGTGTTCGGATTCGCTTAAGAGGAAACGTCGAACCAGGCCAGGTCGTGGAGATTTACCTGGGCAAGCGCCCTGAACAATGCCGCGTGGTGTGGACAACGCCGGGGAATACCAATAAAGAACTGGTTGCGGGGCTGGAATTCATCTGCCCCTTGCCAGACGTGCGACGTCCCCAGACTCCTTCCTCAAGCAACTTTGAGCCGATCAACTAATCCAATCGCACACAGGTTTCTCTTTGTGCCCGAAGTTTGGAAGGGCGGGGTTCCTGTGCGGCGTCCCAGCTAATTCTTTACACGGGCGACACTGGCCCTTCGGGTTGTAAGGGCGCATGGCCATCCACCCCTGCGCACGGACTACCGCTTATTGCCTAGTGCTAACTGGCTTGTGACTACTTCCGCAACACATGGGTTTCGACCCCCTCACCCGCCTGCGGGCCGAAGCCCAAGACCTTTCTAGTTCTCCTGTATCCCTTCGGCGGGCGTAGGCCCGTCCCGCCCCGGCTGATAAAAGCGCCGGTTGCAGTCCATAGACCCCTCTCCCCCAAAGGGCGAGGGAAGTGGATTCAAATTCCCTCTCCCCTCGCCCCTTTGGGGGAGAGGGGTCGGGGGAGAGGGGGTGGCAAGGCTTGCCCACTGGCCTGTGACTAACACAAGTCACAGATTATTCAATCCGGCCCCCGCAGGTGGCTGTGCTGCCTACTGCCTACCGCTTACTGCTCTCTACCACCCCACTGGCTTTCCCTGATTTTGTTCTTTCAGCCACTTTTCCAGCGGGGCGAAATAATCGCGGATGGCTGTGGCGTCCATTTCGCGCTGGCCGGTCAGAGCCTCCAGGGCGTCGGGCCAGGGACGGCTTTGGCCCATTTCCAGCATCTTGGCAAGGCGCGCGCCGGCTTCCTTGTTGTCGTAAATTGAGCAGCGATTCAGTGGTTCCGTGCACCCCGCCGTTTGCGCCAGCGCGCGATGAAACTGGAATTGCAGGATGTCTGCCAGGAAGTATCGCGTGTAGGGAACATTGGCCGGCACGTGGTACTTTGCTCCGGGGTCGAAATCATCCTCGCTACGTTCCACGGGCGCGGCAACTCCCTGATACTTCAGCCGCAGTGCCCACCATGCCTGGTTGTACTGTTCGGGCGTGATATCACCGGAAAATACCTTCCATCGCCATTGATCGATGAGGAGCCCGAAAGGCAGGAAGGCAATCTTCTCCAGCGCCTTTTGCATCAGCAGTCCCAGATCTTTGGAGGGGTCAGGGACCTGGCTGATGAAGCCGAGTTTCAACAGGTATTGCGGAGTGATGGAAAGCGCGATGGTGTCGCCGATGGCCTCGTGAAAACCGTCATTGGCGCTATCGCGAAGCAGATAAGGCTGGTGCCGGTATTCCCGCTGGTAGAAGTTGTGACCCAGTTCGTGATGAATGGTGGAGAAATACTCGCCGGTGATGTCGATGCACATCTTTACGCGAAGATCCTGATTGGCATCCACGTCCCAGGCGCTGGCGTGGCACACCACGTCGCGGTCGCGCGGTTTGACAAACATCGATCGTTCCCAGAACGTCTGCGGCAGGGGCGCGAACCCGAGCGAGGTAAAAAAATGCTCACCGTAGCGGACCATGCCCAGGGCGTCAGTGTTGCGGCTCTTTAGAATTTCCGTCAGATCATAGCCGGGGTCGGCATTCGGCGGCGCCACCAGGGGGTAGACGTTGTCCCATGTCTGCGCCCACATATTGCCCAGCAGGTCGGCGGGGATGGGACCATTGGCGGGAACCACCTGGTCGCCGTATTTTTCCCGCAACTTCCAGCGCACATAGGCGTGCAATTGCACGTAAAGCGGCCGCACCTGTTCCCATAACCGGTCCAGTTCCTGCGCAAATTCATCCGGCGACATGTCGTACTTCGAACGCCACAGTGCGCCGGTATCTTTGAATCCCAACTCCCGCGCACCCTGATTGGAGAGTTCAACGAAGCGCACAAAATCCTTGCGCATGGGCCGCGAAATCTGGTGCCACCCCACCCATGCATCGCGCAGTTCCTGGGGATCGTGGCTGGTGGCCATCAAGCGTCCCAGGTCTTCGATGTCCAGGCATTTGTCTTTGCCGGGCGGGCACCACTTGCCTTTGCCGTAAGTGCCCTCCATGCGGGAGGCAATCTCAGTGATCTCCGCGCTCTCCTGGGGATTTGCCGGCGTGGGGAGCACCAGCGAAACTTTTAGCAGACGCATCTTGCGCGCAACGTCGGCGGGCAATTTCAGGCCATCGAAGCGGGTGGCTTGTTTTGCCAATTC
>CAYTMD010000074.1:0-17888 GCA_964438685.1 uncultured Acidobacteriota bacterium | reverse complement strand
AGTACGGGCAGAGCGGAACGCACGTCTTGCAGCCGGAGCACTCCTCTTCCACGATATAGGCCGTGTTGGGCTCCATTTCGACATAACCCGTGTCAATCAAGACCAACGCCTCAGCGGCAGCCGAGCCTGCCTGCCCCACCGAATCGGGAATATCCTTGGGAGCCTGGCAAGCGCCGGCAATGAAGATGCCATCCGTAAAAGTATTTACCGGGGCGAGCTTGGGATGGCGTTCCAGGAACCAACCTTCCGTGGAACAGCTGATATTGAAAAGACGCCGCACATCCTTGGCATCGGCCTGGGGCACAAGTCCCACCGACAGCACCACCATATCCACCGGCACGCGCCGCACAAAGGAAATCAGCGTATCCTCGCAGCGCATCACCAACTTGCCTTCCTCGTCCTTGGTCATCGCCCAGTCGGTCACTTCAGCGACGCGGCCACGGATCATGTGGACACCTTCCGCCAGGAGTTGATGGTAGAACTCTTCGTAAGCTTTGCCGGGCGCCCGCATATCAATGTAAAACTGATAAACCTCTGCTCCCGTGCGCTCCTTGAGCAGATGAGCCAGCTTCAGGCTGTACATGCAGCAGACGCGTGAGCACCACTTGTTGGTGTTCTCGTCGCGCGAACCCACACAGTGAATGATTCCAATGGCCTGCGGCTTGCGTCCGTCGCGAAGAATCACTTCGCCACCCGTCGGGCCCGAGGCGTTGATCAGGCGCTCCACCTCGGGAGCCGTATACACATTGGGGTAGACACCGTAGCCGTAATCAGGAACCTTGCGGGCATCAAAGGGTTGATAGCCCGTCGCCAGAATGATGGCCCCCACCTTGATTGATTCCAGCTTGGGCTGCTGCTTCAAGTCCACCGCGTGGCGGTCACCGCAAGCCTCAATGCAAGTCTTCTTGCAGCGGCCGCTCTTGAAGTCGATGCAAGTCTCGGGATCGATAACAGGAATTTGCGGCACGGCCTGCGGGAAGGAAATGTAAATGGGCTTGCGTTTTCCCAAACCCAGGTTGAATTCGTCGGAGACTTTGGCCTGCTTGTAGACGCACCCCTCGATGCACTCCAGGCAACCGACGCAGAGGTCCTCATTGATGTAACGTGGATGGCGCGTGATGGATACCTCAAAATTCCCCACGTATCCCTGCACTTGGGTAACATCGGATAGCGTCCAGAGGGTGATGTTGGGGTGCTTTTTGACCGAAGTCATCTTGGGGGTAAGAATGCATGCGGCGCAATCGAGCGTGGGGAAAGTCTTATCGAACTTCGCCATGTTCCCGCCGATGGTGGGTTCGCGCTCGACCAGATAGACATGCTTGCCGGCATTGGCAAGAGTCAAGGCAGCGTGGATCCCCGCGATGCCGCCGCCCACGACCAGCACATTAGGATTGATGGGCACGCGCTTCTTCACCAGGGGTTTGTGCAGTGCCACGCGCCGGATTGCCGCGCGCACCAAGGCCATGGCCTTCTCTGTCGCTTTCTGGTGGTCCTGATGCACCCAGGAATCGTGCTCGCGAATATTGACCATCTGGAAGCAGAAGGGATTCAGGCCGCCTTTGGACACCGCCCCGCGGAACGTCTCTTCGTGCAGCAAGGGGGAGCAGGATGCCACCACCACGCGGTTCAGCCTAAGCTCCACAATGTCCTGCCGGATCAGCTCCTGCCCCGGGTCGGAGCACATGTACTTGTACTCGCGCGCCACCGCGACGCCCGGCAGGGTTGCCGCATACTCCGTCACCGCCTTCACATCCACCGTGGCTGCAATGTTCGTCCCGCAATGGCAAACGTAAACGCCAATCCGCAAATGACCATTTCCCGCTTCCATGGATTTCACCTCGCTTGAGCCACGGATTTCACGGATAAACACGGATTAGAGCAAACCAGAAACAATTAAGAAACCGCCAGCCTGGATGTACATTTTGGGGATGTAAGGAGTCGAGCTAAGGTCCAAGACTCGGCAGCACACCCCTTGGTAATGATCTGATCCTCTCCTTCTCTTCATTCGCTTCTTTGATCCGTGTTCATCCGTGTTAATTCGCGGCTGAATCTCACGCTGCCGCTGGCGCGAATTTTGCCAGCATTTCTTTGGCGGTCACGATGTTACGTTTCAATCCGAGTTCCTTGGCGGAAAAGCCAAATGCCAGGCCGAGAAGCTGGGTGAAGTAAACGACCGGCATGGAGATCTCGCCATATTTCTTGCTGGCTTCGTTCTGAAAAGCATCCAAATTGAATTGGCAAAGGGGGCAGATGGTGGAAACGATTTGCGCCTCGCGACGGCGTGCTTCCTTCAGGAGAATGTGAATGAGTGACAGGCCGACTTCCGGCAACGTTCCTTTTTGGCTTCCCCCGCAACAGCGCGTCTTCAGGGGATAGTCAACCACTTCCGCCCCCACTGCCCGCAGAAGCTTATCCATCGTGACGGGGTAGTACATCAGGTCGAAGGTGGCGTAAGGCCGAACGATCTGACACCCGTAATAGGGCGCCACCTTGAGGCCGGTGAGCGGCGTCTTAATGCGCGCCTTGATCTGGTCCATCCCGATATCGTTGATGAGGACGTCAAGAGGATGCCGAACCTTCGCGGTTCCGTGGTAGGTCAGCCCTGCGGCCTTAAACCCGTGCTCCAGCGTCTGGGCCACCTTGGGATATTCCTTGATGTAGCGTTGGGCTTTGTTGAGGACCAGGAAACAGGCGCTGCACGGGGCCAGGAGGTCGAGGTTCTTTTTCTCTGCCAGGGCTAGGTTGCGCCCGGCCAGGGCGAAGGAGCTCACCTCGTCAATGGACATGTATGCCGTGGCGCCGCAGCAATTCCAATCCTCGAGCTCTTCCAGTTCGACGTCCAGCGCCTTGAAGACCGCCAGCAACGATTCCTCGTATGCCTTGCCGGTCCCACGCAGTGAACAACCAGGGTAGTAGAGGTATCGCTTCACGCTGCCACCTCCTTCTTCTTTTGCTCTTCAACCGTATCCAGCAGGATCTGAAGCTGCTTGCGACCCTTGATGGTCGCAGGCACGAGCTCCATACGCCCGGTGAGGAAGAGTTTGGTCCCCAACTTGGTCATCCCCAGCAGCCTCAGGATCGCGGTCTTTAAGAAGACCCTCATGACCAGCCATGACTCCGTCACCCTGCCGTTCCTCCGGATCATTCCTCCAAACTCACTCGCCAGGACAGGAATGGGGAAGCGCCGGGGATAGACACCGTCCTCAATGGCCCGCCTTTTCAGCGCGTACATGATGTCGGTCACCCGGATTTTCCGTGGGCATTCCACCGTGCAGGAATAACAACTGGTGCAGAGCCAGATGGTAAAACTCTCCAGCACGTCCCGTTTGAAGCCTTCGCGCGCCATGTGGATCAAGCGCCGGGGAGTAAAATCCATATAGGGCGAGAGCGGACAACTGGCGCTGCAAAGTCCGCATTGAATGCAGTTGCGGATCCGCTCTCCGCCAATGACTCCCGTGACCCAACGGGCAAACGCCGGATCGCGCTCAATTTCGTACTTTATTAGACTCTTTACCGCCATGCCGATTCCCTCCACTGGTGCAGGGTAAAGCTTGACGACGGCTCTCGGAACTGTTGATGAGTTGAATAGATAGGGGTGTGAGGACTGACTGAAGGTATGCGGGCGTGAGTGAAATCATCACGAGTCAACACCCCCGACTGGACAAACCTAGAAAGAAAGTGCATGCAAGGCGTGGGCCAAGAAGGGCGATGGGTGTAAGCTCACCGTCATTTTGTCAGACCATGCGAAAGAACTGAGGACTCAGTAGAATACGACGGGTTTTGAGGAACAATAGGGACAAAATGACTACAGACTGTTGAATAATTCAACGCTAGCTCAAATCGCTCACAGATCCTTACTGGGCGCAATCCAAAGCCCGTTGAACTTCGCATCAGACCTCTTCATACCAGGGAAAACCGTGGTGGGTCTCACAACCGGCAGACTTTCCCGCCAGAGCAGAATTTGCCTCGCTGCCTTTGGGTTATATCACTCGATACGTATTTCACCGCACAAGCGCCGAGATGCAGAGTAGAGGGCTTTTTACAGCGCGTGCGGGCTCCCCGGGCTGCTTTCGGAGTGCGGCGACTTGACGCCGCCTTTTCACGCGCTGACTCGTCAGCGCGTCAGGCGTCACCGCAACCATTTGCGGTGACGGAAAGCGGCGACGAGTCGCCGCACTCCAAACGGCAGACGGACGCCACTGGATATGAAGAAGTCGTTGTTGCACCAAGCGCTCAGCGATGCATTGTAGAGGCAATTCCAGATCGGATCGGGGACAGGGCAACGAACCGCATGCAAATCATCGTGGCGCCATCGGATCGCTATACGTATTCAGCCACGGAGTGGCGTGGTCATTTAGCCCATGGCGAGCCAGCCATGGGAATCGCGTGCCGCCCAAACAATATTTTGAGCCCCATCGGGGCGACATGGGGTGGTCTTTATTCCGCCGGCTTCATCCGTCGATGGACGGAGCTGGTAGCGCGAGGCGAGCGCATTCAGCCGCTAATCGGTGACGTCGTAGCACAGGCACTCTTGCCTGTGTTCACGGCGGATGCCTTCCTCACGTTGGACACAGGCAAGAGTGCCTGTGCTACAACATGCCTTGTACCCGCCTCTCCAAGCGGTTATTTCCCCATCGAGTGGCGCGGAGGGAGCAGGTAGCCGCGGTCAGTGCCTTCCTGACCGCGGGTTCTTCCTGGCAAGAAAGCTAATCCGTGACCATGATCGGACGCGTCGATGATTGGGGATGCGTGGACAGGAAAAGCCCACAGTCAAGAAATCGCTGACTGTGGCTAACCGCTTCGCATCCAGCCGGTCGGGGTCAGCCGCAGGTACCAACAAAGGGTGCGGCGTTTCCGCAAACAAGGCGGCGGAACGATAGTTCATCACTTGCTGGGCCAAACTTAATTTGGACAAGCTCGAAATGACCACGCCCGTGTTGCGAGCTTAGGGAAAGCTCAAGACAGAGCCGCCATAGCCTAAATAACCACGCTTTTGTGGGCTTTCTTCAGAGTTGGTAGCGCAGGGCGGCGGAATCGCAACCAAAGCTGTCATCAGAAGTCGTAGAGACGCGCCAAGGGAAGATGCACCTCATGCAAGCTGCGTGCGCGACGCGCCTTGGAGTGCGGCGGCTCGACGCCGCCTTGGAATGGGGATCGATTTTTGTTGGATCGGGATTCAATCTTGATGGGTACAGGCAGCGAGAAAGGCGGCGTCGAGCCGCCGCACTCCAAGGCGCTTCGCGCATTTTCACCGTCAGTGGTGCGCCGCAGGGGGCATGGCTGTCATTTTGTCCGACAGTATATACTGTAAAGTTAGTTTATCTCGACTTCTGTAATCCCTCGTTATATACTCCGCCCAAATTCATTCAGCAGCCGGTAGCGCAGAGTTGGGCGTCGTGTGCCCTACTCTGCGGCTCGTAAATTGGTAATAGTATTCTGCGGATGTTGTGAAAAGATGAAAGCCGCAGAGTAGTTCCGAAAAGCGGAACAACTCTGCGCTACCTCGCTCGCTTCGAGTGGGTTCTTTCATCCATGCGGCACGCGCGTTGTATGATCTTCAGGATTGGGTGCAGCGTGCTTGCCGTGTGAAAGAGCCCACGGTCAGAACTGCACTGACCGTGATGGCTACCCGCTCTTCAGGGAGGAGGCATCGATTTGCCCTGATTGGCAGGAGAGATCGTATGATCACGCAGAGATTCGCAGTACGGATGGCCCTCGCTCTGCTGGTTGTTCCGATCAACGGTGTGTTCTTGCTGCCGCCCCAAACATGGACACAATGATCCCGTCTAACGTTCCGTCTATCCCCGCGGCTCCGCCGAACCGCAGACCGTTCAAGTGGTTTGGATATGTCCTAATCCTCTTGGCGGTCATCATATTTGGGGGAATGGTGTGGTGGGGCAGTTCGCGGAATTATTTCCCATTCCGCGGGACTGTCTCCCTAAAGCCCGGTCACACCCGCACTCCGGACTTCGTGCTGAACTTCCACGCCGATTACTTGCTGCATATCGAGCTCGACAACGGCAAGTGCAACTGGGAAGTAGGCAGTGGACCTGCGGTCTATTGGCGGCTTTTGAAGTCCCGCCTGGTGGTTGCAGAGGGCTGGGGCGACGGATGTTGGGTCAATGGTTTTCTCCGGGCAGAAAGCGGCGTCTACTCCTTGGATCTGGAAGTGGTGCCCCGCGACTCTCGCCCCATCGAAGCGAGTGCCGAAGTTGAAATCTTGACTTCCCCTGACCGGGGACGCGTTTATGGCTTTTCCGCCGAACCACTCAACTTTCTCATCTCCGTAATTTTTCTCGTTTTCATCATGGCCGGCCTATTTGGGGTTTTCTATACTAGGCCGGACAGACTTGAGGACCTTTCCATAAACCCCGACCGCGGCGCGCCGCCCCGCGGAATTGCCATTACATCCTATTGTGCCCGTCGACCTCGGGGCCGCCGGCCGCAACTGATACCACCCTTCTCCAAGCTGCGAGCATTCTCGTACCTTGCGATATACGTTTTTCTGGTTCCGTGGATCATCTTTGTCATTCTCACGGCGCCGTGGCCGCCCGTGGGGCTCTGGGTTCGCATTCCGAGAATTGGAACGCTCTCCCCATCGCGCGACCCATTGAACGCACCGCTGATGGTGCGCATCGACGCCTCTGGCCATATGTACCTGAACCGGGAACCCATGCCGGTTGCGGATGTATACACGCGCCTTCGGGCGCAATGGAGCATCCGTGGTGACCGGACGGTCCATCTGAACGCGGACCCGGAGGTGAGCGCAGGGGCAGTCATTGAGGCAGTCGACGAGATCCAGCAAGCTACCCGCGCCGACGTCGTTCTGGTTACGCCAAGTATGAAGGAGGAAGACCCGTGGCTAGCCGGGAATTCTCCGTGTGAACGGAAGGAACTTTACTCAGGGGTACTGAAGCCTGCATCGATATGGAACGACCGCATGGCGTATGCGTCACCCTACACCACCTTAATTCAATTCGACATTGATGAACGGGGAGACGTCTCACAAGTAGAAGTAGCGAAGCGGAGCGCAAGGCCGACTCGCGATGACGCGCTGGCGAGGTGGGTTAAGAAACTGAAATTCCGAGCCATACCGGGCTGCGAGATGGAACACTTCATCCTGGAACGGTAGCAAGGGAAATCCGCCGACTGGCGCATCAGACTTTGGCTCTTTGAAGCTTTCATCTTTTCACGACATCTTCAGAATGCTAATACCCATTTGCGAGCGCGGCGGAAGTGACCCCTCATCCGGCCCGCGACGGCTGGTGAGAGCGCCTGTCGCGGGGCGCGAGCGCAGCCCGGGGATGAGGCGCCAGAGCATTGAGAGCAGCTCAATCTTGTCGCGATGGCCACCTGCCCACTCAGCATCTTTCAGCTTTTGAAGAAAAAACCCCGTATGCCACAAGCTCCCACCAGAGAATGACGATAAGCGTAATAACAAATTGGGCGACGAACCGCTTCGGGGCAAGAGAGTGGATTGGAATTCCACTTCCCAGTATTGCCCGCATGGTGGCTCCTACGAGAGCGCCAGACATCACAATGGCCCAGATGGTGATGGCTCGTTGGGATGAAATTGGGTTGTCGAGCGCTTGCCGCGACGGCTCAGTGCTTCTGTACCAATGCGCCAACCAGAGGCAGAGAACTCCCAGTCCAACAACAGTACTCAAGTGCTGGAGGACCGCGTAAAAGGGATACAAGCCCGCGACCGGTACGCGAATTGGCTGGCGGAGCCATGCCCAGTGGTGACAAGGCCAGCTGTTCACATGGGTGAATGCGTCCCAGAACACGTGAGTCGCAATTCCGAGCAAAACGGAGCCAACGATCAGCGCGAACCTCGCCGCTCCGCGAAATCGGAAATCATGGAGATGATTGGCCAATCGACTCCGGATCGCGTCCGGCAACAGTCTCGCCACAGGTAACTTGACGAAATCGTGGAAGAGCCAGAGCACGACGAGCGCGACAGGTAGAGTCAGGAGGATGGCCCCCGCCAGCGTGTGCCCGAACCTGCCGTGGGGCGCAAGGCGAAGAAAATACTCGAAATCGGGGGCGAAGGTACCGATCAACACTCCAGAGGTTACCAGGCGAAAACGTCGGAACGGGAGCGCGGCGGCCCCGTGGGCTAAGGTGAAGGGCACGATGAGATTATAGCCTGATCAAGGTCATCAAGCATAAACAACCCACCGGCCAGCGGTCTGACCATGGCCTCAAAGCGGGGCAGAGCAGAGTTGTTCCGCCTTTTGGAACTACTCTGCTGCTTTCATCTTTTCATAACATCTTCAGAATGCTATTACCCATTTGCGAGGGCGGCGGAAGTGACCCCTCATCCGGCCCGCGACGGCTGATGAGAGCGCCCGTCGCGGTCCACCTTCTCCCCTCGGAGAAGGTTGGGAATATCGCGGGGCGCGAGCGCAGCCCTGCGACTCCGTGCGTAGCAAGTATGCATAGGACAAACGATTCCTTCGCTGGCGGCGGCGATCGATCTAAACCGCATCGATGAGCTCGCTATGCGCCAGCCTGCGGGAACCCCTCCGGCTATGGTAACCAGCCACCCACGTGCGGTAACCCCTCAAGCTATTACGGTAACCACCCCGTCGCCTCCGGCGCCACCCCTCCTAAATCAGGAGGGGAGTTTTTAACGGCTCCCCTCCTCAGATGAGGAGGGGTGGCGCGCCGAGCGACGGGGTGGTGCTGAACAAGGGTGGCGCTATGTGCCCCGCAAGTGGCGCAGCGCCCCAGGGCCGCTGCGGCATCAAGGGCGTAACATCGCCGGCGCATCTATACAAACCAATGTATACGCGGCTTCTATAACAAAGCGGCCGACAGCAAATGCTGTCGGCCGCGAGAGTTTCGAGTTAATGATGGAGTCTACCTGCGCCCACCACCGTGGGAACCGCCTCTACCTCCACCTCCACCATGCCCCCCTCCACCGAAGGAGCGTCCGCCACCACCAGAGGCACGTCCACCGCCGCTGAAGCTACGTCCGCCTCCACCAGAGGCGCGACCACCACCGTTGAAGCTACGTCCACCACCACTGTAGGCGCGACCGCCGCCGCTGAAGCTGCGTCCGCCACTAAACCCACGACCGCCGCCACCGTAGACATTTCCGCCTCTACCGGCATAACCGTTACCGACTCCACCGCGGAATCCTCCGCGTGCGGCAAAGCCCCGGCCGTTTCCGTAGTACCCACGGCCGCCAAATCCGCGTCCCCCGTAGAAGCCACGATAGCCATGGCCCCACGGCCCAACGCCAATAAATACTCCGCCCGAGAACCAACCAGGTCCGTAGTAGCCGTAGGGTACGCAAGCATAGGGGTAATAGCTGTAGTAGCCATACGGGCACGCCGGAGGTGGCCCCACGTAAACTGGCGCGCCGTTTGGATCCCCATAGCCCTGCCCCTGGCCCGGATCTTCATAACCCTGATTGCCAGGATTCCCATAACCCTGATTCCCACCCGGATCAACGTAGTTGGGATCGTAGTTGGGATTGTAATTTGGATCGGGTCCCTGGGCGTGTGCAAAGGTCGCCACCAACAAGCCCACTCCAAGTAACGCTATAACTTTTAGGTTTCTCATTTGACGCCTCCGTCGAGCCCTCAATCAATACGTCTTGCCAGACTGCAACCTGTATAAAGGCAGGTGCGTGGCCAAACCAGGCGCCTCAAAGTAGCTTGATTTCATGCGGTTGGGAATGTGGCAGCGAAACGCGGGGCGGGGCTGGTGGTGGTTTGCGTGTAGGGTGGTGGCTTACGGCCAACTCCTGTCAGCCGTCCGGAGAGGCCGGCGCCCTCTCCTTATGCCTGCGGGCGAGCCCCAAAAGGGCGTGCTAACTCAGCCCGAGCCAACGGCCCATAAGCATTAACCTAAGACCGTGAGCGTACCAGCCGCGTAGCGGCGTAAGATCGTAGCCCATGGCGTAACTTGTCCCGATGTTTTCGATCGGGAGCCGTGGGTCAAGGGAGCGTCCCCGCAACGAGCCCCAGCGGGGCGAAAGAAGGAAATCGCGGCGAGTAGGGCGAAACCCCAGGATTGTCGCGGCCGACGCCCAGGGTCCCTTTCTTTCGCCCCTCTGGGGCTGGCGATCATCGCGCGCGCTTGACCCACGGCTTACGCCGTGGGCTACGGTCTTCCGGCCCTCCGGGCCTGGGAGCAGAGCACATCAATTCAGACGGAAGCCTTAAGTTAACGCTTATGGGCCGTTGCCCTGGGCTAGGTTAGGTCGCCCCTTTGCCCGGATTATTCATGAACTTCTTGCAGCAATGGAGGGCGGCAAGGAATTTCGCACAGAGTTCACGGAGTTAAGGCACAGAGACCACAGAGAGGTCCCGAGATGTTCTCTGTGCACTCTGTGGTCAAACGCCTCCGTAATTCGATCCATAAAACACTCCGTGGACTCCGGGTGAAACATTCTTAAAGCCGCCCCTCCGCTTGTCCTTTTCATGAATAATCCGCCCGTTTGGGGCTCGAAAACTCCACCGCCAGCGAGAACTGCCGAAGCGGATGAGAAATCCGCACTCATCGCTCGTCACGGGTCACTGCGCATAGGGATGCAGGCACAGATGGACTCTGCGCCTGATGGGTTGGATTTGAATTTGATTTCTATGATCCTGAAGAGGGTATCACCAGGGTAACGTCGCGATCGAGACGCATTCCCACCAGCGAACCCGCTGCCAGCGACGCCTGTTTCCCTTTGGGGAGGAACAGCGCCGTCATGATGCCGGCGGCTCCCAGGGCGATGGCGGTTCCCACTCCACCCACCGCTCCAACTGCCGCGGGGCCCACCACCAGCAACGCCTGCTGTTTGCGATTGGGGCCTTTGCCCTTCAGTTCGCCTTCCGGTCCCACGTTGGGGTCGCTTCCGCTTTCGCTGGAGAACACTTCCGTCAGCGAACCGAGAATGGCAACCTTCTGGCCGTTGGGAAGTTCCACCGTGTCAAAAACGATGGTGAGAAAGCCCCCCTTGCCCTTGCGTCCCGCACCGCGCGACTCGCCCACGTGACCGTCAATGCGCACGCCCTTGGAAAGCACGTCGCGATCCTCAACGGCTACCGGGTCAATCAACGTGCACATGATCCGGTCGCCTGCCTTGGAGGTGCTGGAATTAATCGTGGAGTGCAACTGAAGCTTGAATTCCGTGCCTTCCGGAACCGTAATCTCGTCGACGGCGGGCCCTGTATCCTGCGCCATGAGGGGCACCGTCATACTGCCAAAAAGCGAGCAGGAGATTAGTACTGCCAAAAATTTTGCCTTCATTCCCATTTCCCCCAAGCGTTAACCGGCCACCCGACCCTAACGGACGGTCAAAGCCGGATTTGACATTTCATCATTAAAAGGCCGGCGGCGTCAAAGAAAATCACTTTTCGGACAAATGGCCTTGGCTTATTTCGATGCAGATTTCGTCCCAGAGTTTGGATGGACGGAGGCCAAGCAATGCGAATATGACATCAAAAGGAGGAATGAAGCCACAACCAGTAACAGCCAAAATGCCCGACGAGCCGCCGCTCACATGTGGCGATTAGTCACTAGTAGTACCGTATCATACTCTGTCCATGATTGCCCGGTAAGAGATAACTCCTACGCGGCACGGCGAAACTCGGGCGCGGCGCCGGAGACCTGGAGGCTCGGCAATTTACTCCCGGGTTTCAGCGTGATGACGCACGTCAACGCCTTCGACCAGGAATAGAACATCCTCGGCGATGTTGGTGGCATGGTCGGCAAGGCGTTCAAGGTTTCGCGCCACGAAGATCAGGTTGATTCCCTGGCGAACCGTCTTGGGGTCGCGTTCCATGAAACCGATCAGCTCCTCGTAAACCGCGCCACACAACTCATCAACGGCGTCGTCAGAAATCAGCACGGTGCGGGCAAGCTCCGCGTCGCGTTTCACGAAGGCATCCAGGCTCTTGCGAATCATCGCCTGAACACGGCTGGCCATAGCGGGAATGTCAATGAGGGGTTTGATCAGGGGCTCGTTCATTAAGGAAAGTGAACGCTCGACGATGTTGACGGCCAAGTCTCCCATGCGCTCAAGATCGTTGTTAATCTTGATGGCGGAGGTAAGAAGACGAAGATCAGTGGCCATGGGCTGCTGAAGCGCAAGGAGCCGGGTGGCAAGGTCGTCGATCTCAATCTCCATGCGGTTGATCTCCGCCTCGTTCTGCAGAACCTTTTGCGCCTGCTGAGGATCCTTGTCAGTAAGGGAGAGTACGCTGCGATAAACGGAGTCCTCCACCAGCGCGCTCATTTCGAGCAGGCGGCTCCGCAAGTAGTCGAGTTCCTCAACAAAGTGGCGCAAAGGTGACCCTCCCCAGAACACAATATACAAGAGTAAGGAGTCAGAAGAGAGAGGGCTGCACCATGACTCTTCTGACTCCAGTCTTCCGGCTCCCGACTCCTAATTATTATCCAAACCTGCCGGTAATGTAATCTTCCGTCTCTTTGCGGGCGGGAGTCTTAAAGATCACCGCCGTCTTATTAAACTCAATCAAGCGCCCCATTAGAAAGAAGCCCGTATAATCGGCTGCGCGTGCCGCCTGTTGCATATTATGCGTCACAATAACCATGGTGCAGATGTCTTTCAAGTTGAAGAGCAGTTCTTCTATTTTCGCCGTGGCAATTGGATCTAGGGCTGAGCACGGCTCATCAAGCAGCAGCACTTCCGGTTCCACCGCCAAGGCGCGAGCAATGCACAACCGCTGTTGCTGGCCTCCTGAAAGCGCATATGCGGACTTATGGAGTTGGTCTTTGACCTCTTCCCAAAGCGCGGCCCGCCGCAGACTTTTCTCCACGGCTTCGGCCATCGTGCCCTTACCACCCATTCCATTAATGCGCAGGCCGTAGGCGATATTGTCGAAAATGGACTTGGGAAACGGGTTGGGTTTTTGGAACACCATCCCCACCCTCCGCCGCAGGTTCACAACGTCCAGAGAGAAGATATCCTCGCCGTCCAGCAGCACTTCGCCCTCGGGGCGCGCCTGCGGTATGGTTTCATACATGCGGTTAAGGATCCGCAGGAAGGTGGTCTTGCCGCAGCCGGAGGGGCCGATGAGCGCGGTAATGCGACCGGTGGGAACCTGCAAGCCAATGGAGTGCAATGCCTGCTTTCCCCCATAGTAGAAATCCAGCCCGGCCGCTTGCATCTTGATGTCAGCCGGCCAAGGAGTGGCAGCTACGGCCTCACGCTGGGTGGGGCGGGATTCTTCGGACGTCTTCATGACCATAGTCGGAACACTCGATACAGAAGTCATTGCTCACGCTCGACGAAAAGATATCCCCCGGGCAACAACGAAGCGTGCCCCAATATTGGCAACCAGAACGAATGCCAAGAGAACCAATCCGGCTGCCCAGGCTTGCCGGTGCCAGTCGTCGTAAGCACTAAGCGCATACTCGTAGATCATCACCGGCAGGGAGGCAATAGGCTGATTCCAGCCCGGACTCCAGAAGCGATTACCCAGGGCAGTGAAAAGCAGGGGAGCGGTCTCTCCGGCCACGCGCGCCAGCGTCAGCATGATTCCGGTCACGATTCCGCGCATGGCCGCCGGCACCACCACCGTCAACACAGTTTTCCACTTGCTCGCTCCCAGTGCCAGAGCGCCTTCCCGCAACACGCCCGGGACAGCGCGCAAGGACTCCTCTGTGGTACGCACGGCGATGGGGATCATCATGACCCCCAGCGCCATGCCGCCGGCGAAGGCTGAAAAGTGCTTCATGGGAATAACGATGATCGTGTAGGCGAAAATTCCCATCACGATGGACGGCACGCCGTTCAGCAAGTCCGTCGTGTAGCGCACCACAAAGGAAAAAGTCCTTCCCCCGAATTCTGCCAGGTAGACACCTCCCAGCAAGCCGATGGGGATGCCGATCAAGGAAGCCAGCAACAGAAGTTTGCCGCTGCCCACAATGGCATTGGCCATCCCGCCGCCGGGCTCGCCGACGGGCGCCGGGAGTTGGGTGAAGAATGCCCAGTTCAACGACTTACCGCCGTAATAAATCAGATAACCCAGAATGACAAAGAGGACGGAAACCGTGAATAGCGCGCAGACACCGGTGAGGCTGAGCATGACCACATTTGCGAATTTGCGCCAGCGACTGCGTAGACTCATCCCTGCGCCGCTCCCTTTTGGGTTGTGGCAATAATCACCAAGCGCGCCAGACCGTTGATCAGGATGGTCACCAGGAACAGGACAAGCCCCAACTCGATCAAGGCTTGCAGATACAAATTACCTGTGGCTTCCGTGAACTCGTTGGCGATGACCGCGGCAATCGAATAAGCGGGGGCAAACAGCGAGGCGCTGATCTTGGGATCATTTCCGATAACCATGGTCACCGCCATGGTTTCCCCCAAGGCGCGCGCCAAGGCCAGGAAGACCGAGGCCATGATTCCCACTCGCGCAAACGGCACCACCACTTGCCAGGTGGATTCCCATTTGGTGGCCCCGAGCGCCAGCGCCGCCTCGCGTTGCTCCACCGGCACTGCCAGCAGCACTTCCCGCGAGACAGAGATGATGTAGGGAACAATCATAACGGCCAGTACGACTCCACCCGCCAGCATGCTGACACCGTATATTGGCCCCTTGAAAAGCGGGAGAAATCCCAGAGTATGCTTGAGAAACGGCATCACCACGCTACGCAGCACCGGAACCAGGATGAAGATTCCCACCACGCCATAAATAACGCTGGGAATCGCCGCCAGAAGCTCAATAACAAAGGTTAGATAATTGGATATCCGCGGGGGGGCAAGCTCGGATAGGAAGATTGCGGCGCCCACCCCCAGCGGCACGGCCAACAGAAGCGCCAATGCAGAAGACACCAAAGTGCCATAAATGAATGGCAGAGCACCGAAATCCCCGCTCACCGGATCCCAAGTTCTCCCCATGAAGAATTCAAGCCCAAACTTGTGGCGGGGCAGATCGCAATTGACATAAAGCTGGTAGACCAACATCACGGTTACGACAATGATGCTGGCCGCTGCCAGCAAGGTAATGAGGTGAGCAACCTCATCACCATGCCGCAATTGCTGAACAAACCGACGCGCGCGCCGGGATAGGCGCGCGCGTTCAACCGTGACTGGAATAATGGCCACCCTAGTTTACCTGTGAGATCGCCTTGGTTTCCTTGAGCACGACTTCTTTGGGGAGCTTCGCGTAATTGAGAGTTTCCACCAATCCCTGGCCGTCCTTCAGCATCCAGTGAAGGAAATCGACGATCGCTTTCTTCTTGGTGGGGTCGTCAATCTTATTGGGGACTAGCAACCAGGTGAAACTGGAAATGGGGTAGGCTGTCTTCCCGGGCGCATTGGTGATGGAAACGCGGAAATCATCAGGCATCGACTTCGCTGCCCCTGCCGCCGCGGCGGTAACACTGGCCAAGCCCGCCTTTACGAAAACCCCGGAGGAATTTCGCACCTTGCCGTAAGGCATGTTGTTCTGGATGGCGTAAATCAACTCGACGTACCCAAGGGCGCCGGGCTGTTGCTTCACCAACCCCGCCACTCCCTCATTGCCTTTGCCACCAATTCCCACCGGCCAGTTCACCGAGGTGTTCTTCCCTACCTTGGACTTCCACTCTTCACTGACCTTGGAAAGATAATCAACCCAGATATAAGTTGTGCCGCTGCCGTCGGAACGGTGCACGACAATGATGTCCGTATCAGGCAAATTGATGCCCTTGTTGAGGTTGGCAATGGCAGGATCATTCCATTTAGTGATTTTCCCGAGGAAGATCCCGGCAAGCGCTTCGGGAGTGAAATTAAGCTCCTGGTTTACTCCCGGAATGTTGTAGGTTGGAACGACGGCGCCCATCACCGTAGGAAAGTGCAGGATTTTGGTTTTGGCCTGACCCAGCTGCTCGTCGGTCATCGGGCCGTCCGTAGCACCGAAATCTACCGTCCCTGCAATGACCTGTCGGATCCCGCCGCCGGAACCTATCGATTGATAGTTGAATTGCATATCAGGATGAAGCTTGTGGTATTCGTCAAACCACTTGGAATAAATCGGATAAGGAAATGTAGCACCTGCTCCATTGATCAAAAGCGCAGAAGCTGGTGCTGGCGCGGGAGCTGCCGACGGGGACTCAACGAATGCGCATACCCCTAGTGCAGCCAACACGACACCTAGAGCGATACTTGTGATTGAAGTTTTGAGTTTCATTTGGACCCTCCACCGTTAGTTTCAGAGATTTGTGTTACGGCGGAATTAAGCCACTGTTATTCCTGGATTTAACTCCTTTGCAGATATCAATTTTGGGGCACAGATGTTACAGAAACATTAAGCATCGATTGCATAGGGATAAAGGGGGTAGGGACATTTTGATGGCGAAGCCGGGCAAAAGCCGCGCCCATGCAGCCAATTTGGGTTGCGCGCGCCCCCGTACCACTGGTAGATTGACGCCGCGTTTGGCGGACTGAGAGAGATTTAGGGCGCGTCCACTACCCGACCATGCATGAACGTGAAGACAATGCGGCCCTTTGCCCTGCCTCACACCGCCGACCAATGTCTACACTAGATACCGTCACACAATCGTCGTGACTTTAAGAAGAAAGCATAAAGATCGTCCACCGCGAAGCCATTGCCCGGCGGCAGTGTTCTTGATTCCTCTGGCCTCTTTCGCGTTGCTGGCGGCGCAGACGACCCTGTTTCAATTCAACCCACCCACTCGCGCCCAACAACTTGCGGCCATCGGACCTACAGAGACATTGTCTCCCCTGCTACGACGTGCACTCGATCCGAGTGACGGTTTTCAACCGGTGCCTAAGCCAGGCGATCTCGATTGGCTGGCGAATTTCCAGGAGAAGGGGCAGACTTTCGCGCAGTTCGAGCAGGCGCAGCCACGCCGCCCTGATGCCAAGCGCAAAAAGCTCTACCTGCAGCCACTCGGCGCTTTCCCGGCAAACACGGGGGTATCGGTTGCGGAGCTTCGCCGATTCACTTTGGCGTTCTTCATGATGGATGTTGTTGTTCTACCGCCACTGGATATATCCCAGAGCCACATCACCACGCGGCGAAGTTCCCTGACCCACAAGCAGCAACTGCTTACGGGAGATGTTCTGAAGCTTCTTTATCGCCGCCTGCCGGCAGATGCCTTCGCGATGCTCGGCATCACCATGACCGACCTCTACCCGGGACCGGGCTGGAATTATCTATTTGGCCAGGCTGCACCTCGGTCAGCCGTGGGCGTGTACAGCTTCGCTCGCTACGACCCGAAGTTTTACGGCGGAGCCGCCGACCCCGCTTCACGCCAACTGCTGTTGCGCCGCAGTTGCAAGATCCTTGCCCATGAAGCCAGCCACATGTTCGGCATCGAGCACTGCATCTGGTTCCGATGCACGATGAACGGATGCAATCAAATCGACGAACTTGACGGCTCACCGCTGCACCTTTGTCCCGCGGATTTACGGAAGCTCCAATGGAGCATTGGCTTTGATGTTGTGGAACGGTACCGGCGACTGCGCGATTTTTACCGGCAAGCCGATTTGACTGATGAAGCCGAGTGGATCGATATACGGCTGCGCTTCATCGCGGACGAAACACCGCCCCACGGTTTTCACTGATGGGTGACGGCCTTTTCGAAAGAAGGCACGGCGCGTTGCAAGTGAAAGATCGTTGGAGGTAGTGGAAACCCGCTGGCCCGTTCCGGAGTTTGCGAATCTTCTCTTCCGTGAAATTGTCGTGCCGCCCTGCCATTCCTTCCGCCGTTGTGAAAACGCGGTCCTCCCGGTTGGCGGCATGTTGGCGTGCTGGACAAATGCCGGTGGAACCAATCCAGTTAATGGGCGGTGGCGCAGTGTCTGCTTACTGATTCGGCCCTAAACGGATGTAACGCTTTCGGGTGTTCAAGCGTCTAACCCAACTTTCGCAGTTAGGGCCGGAGACGGAGGGTAAGTAGTTTATTTTCAG
>CAYTMD010000073.1:0-17991 GCA_964438685.1 uncultured Acidobacteriota bacterium | reverse complement strand
TTGAATCTTGGATTTACGATTTCTGATTTTGACTCTTGAGTCTTGAATTTTGAATTTTGAATCTCGATTTCTGGGCGGGAGCATGTGGCAAGGGTTTTCCATCAGGCCTGATCAAGCGTCCACCATCGCGCAGGGAGTGGATTATCTCTACTACTTCCTTACCGCGATTGACCTTTTTTTCACGGCGGTCATCTTTCTCACCATTTTCTACTTCGCCCTGCGTTACCGGCGCCGCTCGCAGCACGAAAAGGCGGAACAGATCGAAGGCAACCTGGTGTTGGAACTTGCCTGGACGTTGATTCCGCTGGGGATTTGTGTGGTGGTGTTTTTGTGGGGCACCAGCCTGTTCATCCGGAACTCACGCCCGCCCGCCGCATCCACGGAAATCTTTGTAGTGGGCAAGCAGTGGATGTGGAAATTACAGCATCCCGAAGGCGTTGAGGAAATCAACGAGCTGCACGTCCCCATAAACCGGCCCATTAAGCTGACGATGACGTCCGAGGACGTCATCCACGACTTTTCCGTCCCGGCGTTCCGAGTCAAGAAAGATGTGGTGCCGGGAATGTACACGTCGCTGTGGTTTCAGGCGACCAAAACCGGCAGGTTCGATCTGTACTGCGACCAGTATTGTGGCACCAATCATTCGCTGATGAAGGGCGAAGTAATCGTGATGGAGCCCACGGAATACGAGCAGTGGCTGAGTGGGGGCGTTCGCGGCGGGACCATGGCGGAGTCGGGCGCCAAGCTTTACGACCAAATGGCCTGCATCACCTGCCACGGAACCGGCAAGGGGCCCTCCTTGACAGGCATTTATGGCAAACCGGTAAAGCTGAGCGACGGCACCACGGTGGTGGCGGACGATGCTTATCTGCGGGAATCGGTCCTTTATCCCTCCGCGAAAATTGTGGAGGGATACCGGCCCATCATGCCCACTTTCAAGGGGCAGGTTACAGAAGAACAGTTGTTGCAATTAATCGCGTACATCAAGTCTCTGAGCCCGCAAGAGGGGAAGACATCGAAGTAATGGCAATGTAGCGTCGGCTTCCAGCCGGGCATCCTTCGGGGCCGGCAAGATGGCAGCGCTAGGGGTCGCAAGATAAGGTCGCAAGAAGGGAAGGCATCGAAATAATGGCAACGGCAGGTGAGAATCTTGATACTCGCGTGCACTATTTGAATGCCAATTACGGCATCAAATCATGGCTGCTGACGACGGACCACAAGCGCATTGCGATTCTCTACTTGGTGTCGATCACGTTGTTCTTCCTGGTGGGAGGCATCGCGGCGGTCCTGATTCGGATCCACCTGCTGGAGCCCAATGGCGCCGTATTCGAACCGGGCGCTTACAACAAGCTCTTCAGCATGCACGGCATTCTCATGGTGTTCTTCTTCATGATTCCCTCCATCCCCGCCGTGTTGGGAAATTTCCTGGTGCCCATGATGATCGGCGCCCGCGACCTGGCTTTTCCCAAGCTGAACCTGCTGAGTTGGTACGTTTTCATCGTGGGTGGCGCCTTCACCATGTACGCCGTCATCTGGGGTGGGGTGGACACCGGTTGGACGTTCTATACGCCCTTGAGTACGAGCTACGTCAACACCAACGTGATTTCCGCTGCCTTGGGAGTTTTCATCGCCGGGTTCTCCTCAATTCTCACCGGCCTGAATTTCGTGGTCACGATCCACAAGATGCGCGCCCCCGGCATGACCTGGTTCCGCATGCCGCTGTTTCTCTGGGCAATGTACGCCACCAGCATCATCCAGATTCTGGGGACCCCGGTGGTTGCCGTCACCCTGGTGCTGGTCGCGGTGGAGCGGCTCTTTCACGTTGGCATCTTCGATCCCGCCGTGGGTGGCGACCCCATTCTCTTCCAGCACCTGTTCTGGTTCTACTCGCATCCGGCCGTGTACATCATGATTCTGCCTTCCATGGGCGTCGTCAGCGAATTGATCGCGTGCTTCTCCAAGAAGCGCATCTTCGGATACAGTTTTGTGGCGTTTTCCAGTGTGGCCATAGCGGTGGTTTCCTTTGTCGTTTGGGGCCACCACATGTTCCTAAGCGGACAATCTGTCTACGCCGGCGTCATCTTCTCCGCACTCAGCTTCGCCGTGGCGATTCCTTCCGCCATCAAGGTGTTCAACTGGACAGCCACGCTCTACAAGGGTTCCATTTCCTACCAGGCGCCGATGCTTTACGCCCTGGGCTTTATTGGCCTGTTCACCATGGGCGGGTTGACGGGCCTTTTCCTGGCGACGCTTGCGGTTGATACCCACGTCCATGACACCTACTTCGTTGTCGGCCATTTCCACTACATCATGGTGGGTGGCGCCGTCATGGGGTACTTGGGAGGCCTTCATTTCTGGTGGCCAAAAATTACCGGGCGGCTTTATCCCGACGGCTGGGCGCGCCTGGCGGCGGCGATCATCTTCATCGGTTTCAACCTGACATTTTTCCCGCAATACATGTTGGGGTATCTTGGCATGCCGCGGCGATATGCCATCTATCCACCAAAGTTCCAGGTGCTGAACGTCATGTCTTCTGCAGGAGCGTCGGTACTGGCGGTGGGATATGCCATCCCCCTGGTTTATTTGATTTGGTCGATGCGATACGGACCGGTGGCAGGACCAAACCCTTGGGGTGCCAAGGGCCTGGAGTGGGAAACGCCTTCGCCACCTCCGACCGAGAACTTTGAGGAGATCCCTGTGGTGACGGAAGAAGCTTACGCGTACGAAGCGAAGGAGGTTTAAGTTGTCTGACAGTCATGCCTCGAGCGCGTTGGCGCATCAATTCGAGGATCTGGAGCAGCAGCACGAAGCCGCCAGCCTTGGTATGTGGATCTTCCTCGCCACCGAGGTGATGTTCTTCGGCGGGATCTTTGCCGGTTACGCCATCTATCGCAATCTCTACCTGCCCGGTTTTGAGGCAGGAAGCCACATGCTGAACGTAACCATCGGCGCCGTCAATACCGCCGTGCTGATTTGCAGCAGCTTGACCATGGCGCTGGCGGTGCGTGCCGCGCAAATGGGAAAAAGGAATGCCCTCGTCACTTTCCTGATCCTGACTATCGCGCTGGGCCTGGCATTCGTCATCATCAAATTGACCCTCGAGTGGCGGCACGATTACCTGGAAGGTTTTGCTCCCGGCCTGAATTTCACCTTTGCCGGGGCCAACGCCAAATCCGTGGAATTGTTTTTCTGTTTCTATTTCATCATGACGGGCGTACACGCGCTGCACATGGTAATAGGCGTGGGAGTTCTTGGCGTGTTGTTGATCCAGGCGTGGAAAGGCCACTTCGGACCGGACCATTTTAATGCGGTGGAGGGAGCCGGCCTCTACTGGCATTTCGTGGACATTGTCTGGATTTTTCTCTTCCCGCTCTTGTATTTGATCGGAGGGCGATACTAAATGCAGGGTCACGTTGTTCCGAAGAAAACCTACTTCGCCATTTTCGGCGTGCTCCTGGCGCTGACCATCCTGACCACGGGAATGGCATATGTGAATTTGGGCCAGTGGAACACCATTGTGGCGCTCATCATCGCCTGCTGCAAGGCAACGCTGGTGGTGCTTTTCTTCATGCACCTCCGCTGGAGTCCGAGCGTGATGCGTGTGGTGCTTCTGTCGGCGCTCCTCTGGCTCGCTATCCTCATCAGTCTGACTACCACCGACTTCTTCTCGCGCGATTGGATCCCGATTCCGGAAGGCTGGGAATCCTCCATGCTGCGCCCACCCACCCCGCCCGGGAATCTGCTCCAACGCGCGTCCTGTCAAGCAATCTAAGAATGTTACTTTCAGGTGATCGTCTTGCAATTTAAGAATGTTACCCGGGCTGGGGATTAGAGGGGATGCGAGCGTCGTCGCCGTGGCTGTGGAAATGTGGGAATCCGGCGTACTGTGCCGGATTTCCAAGCGCGGAGGGAAGAGCGGGAAACTCGTTTTGGGAGTTTTCCGCGCTTTCCTCGGTGCGGCATTTCCACAGCCTTGCGGGCGGCGTTTTTTCCGTGTCGGCGAGGCCGGGCGGTCGGTGGGCTTTTCGTGCCGGCGGGAGAGGCCGACACCCGCCGGCGCTCCGCGCTTCGTCCGGTTGGCAACCTGCCGAGGCTCGGGACGTCGGGCACTCCGCCCCAGGACGGCTTCCGGAGCGGGCATCGCCACCGGCGTGCGGCGGTCCGAACTCAGCCCGTAGATTTTCTCCAACCGGGCCTGGACCTGCGCCGAGAGCTGAAACGGGTCGAGTTGCGCCCGCTCCTGCCGCAGTTCCGCCACCCGCTCCGGATCGACCGCCGCCGAGGCTGCCACCCGCTGCCAGGGTGTCTGCGGAGCCTCATAATGCCGCCGCAGTTGCGACCCCACCCGCTCCTTCTTCGCCAGCTTCACCGAGGGCAGAAACAGGTTGGCAAACTCCCGCAGTTCCTGCCGGTACAGGTCGTTGATAGCCTCCCGCGCCGCCTCCGTGTCGTACCGCAGGTAGCCCAGAAGCCGCCGCACGTGCGTCCAGTTCTTCTGCTCGATGTGGGCGTTGTCGTCCTTCTTGTAGGGCCGTCCGCGCGTGAACTGAATATCGTGCACCCGGCAGTAGCGCACGAGATGCGCGTTGATAAACTCCGAGCCATTGTCGGAATCGATCCCCCGCAGGGGAAACGGCAAGGCCTGGCGAATCTCTTCCAGGGCCGCGCACACCGCCTGCTGGCTGCGGCCCAGCACCGCCCGCGTCTCCGTCCAGTCGGTGTCAATGTCGGTGACGTTGAGCGAGTAACAGAACTCGCCCGTGGCGCAGTTCCCCGAGTGCGAAACCAGGTCGATCTCCGTATAGCCCGGCACCTGCACGTCCCAGTGGTCGGTCTTGAGCGGAATGTGCTGCTTGAGCAAGGTCCCCGGCTTGGTGCGGCCGTAAAGCCGCCGCCGCAACTGCTGCTTGTACGGCCGCAAGCGATCGTCCAGCGTGCGGGCGCTGATCGCCAGCAACTGCCGTTCCTGCTCGGGAGTCAGATGGAAGCGCCGGCGAATCCACGGCAGCCAGTCCGGCAGCAACGCCTTCAGCCGCGCCGACCAGGGATAATCCGCCGCTTCCCACGCTGCCCTGATTATCCCCAGCAACGCCCCCCCGTAGGTCTGCCCCCGTCGCCGTTGCCGCCGCGGCCCGCTGGGCCGTGGACCATGCAACAACCGGATCGCGTGTTTGCGGTGATAATGACAGTTCGCACAGAACTCGTCCAAAATCCGCCGCTTCTCCCGCCACTCGGCTTGTTCGTACCGAGCGTAGATTCTCTGTAAATACTCTCTTCTCGAAGCCAAACTCATGTGATAACCCGTGTCCATAACGGGTAACATTCTATGATTGCGCGACGATACACTCTCGGTAACATTTTAGGCTGCGCGATACGCGCGTTTGCAAACGCCAAGCCAGCTACGCTATAATCCGCCCGCGTTCCTCGCATGAGTGGGTGTGCAATGCCTTTCAAATTGAGTTCCCGCTATACTTTCCTGTTACTGGCCATCTTTCTTCTTTTTCCATCTATGACAGTTGAGGCCATCCAAAGTGTATGGGGCGCGGCCAAACCCCAAAGGCGCCCTGTGGCTCAAGCCGCTCCTCCGCAAACCGGTGAGGCGCCCAAGCCCCAATTGTTGAATGCTGACTCCAACCCAACTTTGCGGTACCCGGTCTCGGTGTGGGAATCCTCAGCATCTTGTGGGTGGCTCGATGTGACCAGGGCTGGCATCAAGTACACGGTGGTGGAGTCGGGAAGGAAAGGCAAGGCGGCGTCTCCCCGAATGAAGAAGTTTATGGTGCCGGGAGAAGTTAGTCATTGGGCCGCCCCGTCGGATGCAGTTGCAGGCAGCGAGGAATTTGAAGTCAGCATGAACGAAATCAGCGATAGCCGGCTCGTCAAAGGGAGTCTTCTGCAAATCCAATTTGCCAGAAGATTGGTATTGCTTAGCTACTTACCTCAGCACCAGTGGGGGACTGTGGAAAAGCTGCGCCAGTTCGAGGCGGCAGCGCAACAGAACCTGGCAGGGACGATGGCCGTCCAACGCGCCATGCAGAATTTTGACATCGTGCTGGCGGAGGTGAAACCGCCGGCTCCTCCCGCCCTGGACGTTAGTCTGCACGCGGAGCCTCCCACCGTGGAAAAAGGCCGCCCCGTCACGCTGGTCTGGACTTCCAGCAATGCCGCCAGCCTCGACCTTGAGCCCGGGGTCGGACGAGTGGCAGCAGCAGGAGGAACGTCGCTGCTCCCGCAGGACTCCACCAAATACACCCTAACCGCTACGGGCCCCGCAGGGACGAAATCTGCCAGCGTTTTCGTGACCGTGACCGCTGCAGCACCAGCTTCCCTGCCCACAATTGTTTTGATTGAGCCTTCCGCAACAGGCGAAGGCCAAACTGTGGAGTTTTCAAGTTCTCCCCTCATCATCCGTGGCGTGGTGATGGACGCAACGGGCATTCCCGTCGTCACCGTCAACGGAAGATCCGTGACGATGCGCCCCACCAGCGCGCAGGCAGCCCAATTCAAGTCCGATCCCATGGATCTACTGCCTGGTGAAAACAGGTTTGAAGTGAGCGCTATCAACAACGCTCGCGGCCAGTCCAAAGTGACCTTTATTGCTCGCCTCACACCTTCCCGATCCAAAGTTCAGCCCGCCGAACCCAGTAATGCCAGGGCGTTAGGTAAGGCTGAAATCCTTAGCTTGTTGCAAGGTGACGTGCCCAGTGAACGAGTGGCGGAACTGGTGAAGCAACGCGGAATTAGATTTGCGCCAACACCGGGCGACTTAAAGGATATTCGCAGCGCAGGCGGCAGCGATGACCTGATCGACGCCGTCAGCCAGGCATCTGCACCCGCGAGGAACTAATCAAAATTTCTCACGACGGCTCTGGTAGCGTAAATCGCGAACGCCTCACGCCGCGCGCAGAGACTTCAAGCAATTAGGGCAACTGTCTGCACCAGCTATGACCGGCCTGCCGCAGGCTGGGCATCGAACGGTTGCAGGCTCTTCCCGCGCCAGGTCTGCGAAAGGCAGCACGGTGGCCGTTGTTCCCCGCACTTGGGCGGGTGCAATCGCGGCACTCTGCGAATAGGCTTTCACCAACGAATCGACTCCCCGTGCGGAAAGCGCCACTCCGCTGATCAGCAGCAGGAATGAAAACGCCAGGGTCCCAAATCTGATGATGCCAAATTCAATCTCGCGCGGGTTGCGCGGATTGTAGCGAATGGGGTGATGCGTGCCCGGCGCATACATGTGGATCAGATTCGCCGCTGCCTTTTGAAAAGTGTCGGCGGTGTAAACTGAGGGAGCCTCACTGGTGTATCCTTTGCCATCCACCGAGTAGCGAAACTCAATTTGTGGTGTGTAACGGCGAATCGGCATTCCGCCCTTGGAATTGGGAACGGGCAGGGTCTCTTGGACGCTGCCCCGCACCACCACGCCATCCGTGCTGGGCCAAGTGTTCCAGACGATGTGAAGCTGGCTCCCCGCGAGGATTCCCGCCACCGTGAGCGAAACTCCCACGATAAGTCCCATCACACCGCTGCTTACCATCTCTCGCTTGCTGTCATGGTTGTTCATCGTATTGTTGTGCCCGGAAGGACTTTGGTCCAACAAGCACACCTCCATTACGAATGCACGCAGGAATACACAATCGGCGGGGGACGAGATCCTGAGGTAATTGTACCACTCCCAGAACCAAGTGCAATCTCAAGTAGAAGATCGAACTTCCCTCCCCTTCGATGGGGGGCCACACATCGCATTACTCCTCCCGACAATCAGGAGTATGATGGCCCGGCACCGGGAGCCGCGTGGGAGCTTTCGGACAATTTTATTGATGCCGCGGGAGAGATTATGCGCAAGACGATTCCTTTGTTGGGCCTTCTACTCGTGCTTCTTCTAATGGGAACCCTCCCCTTGGGAGGATCTCAATCCGGCCCCCTGCAGTTGGCCTCGCCGGACGGCGCGGTTCAAATCACTTTCCGCCTGGCGGCCGGCCAAGCCCCTGTCTACAGCGTGACATTCCATGGCAAGTCCGTGGTGGAAGATTCCCCTCTGTCTATCGAGTTCCGACAGGATGGCGTGTGGGGAGCCGGCCAGGAAATCACTGCCGTGCATCGCGCGGCGCACGACGAAACCTATCCCATTGTTGCCGGCAAGTCGAACCAGGCGCGTGACCACTACAATCAGATGATTGTGGTGCTTCGTGAGACTGCTACGCCCCACCGGAAGATCGAACTGCACTTCCGCGCCTATGATGATGGGGCCGCCTTTCGATATTTCATCCCGGACCAGGACCTACTCCGCCAGTTTGAAATCCTTTCTGAGAGTTCCCAGTTCCGGTTTCCCGCCAACTACACGTGTTGGGCGGCGCAGTATGGAAGCTTTACTACTTCGCAGGAAAAAGAATTCGACCGAATCTCCCTTGACCGCATTCAAGCCGGGGCGATTGTGGGCTTGCCACTCACCATTGACCTGGGCCAGGGCACAACCGCGGCCGTGACGGAAGCCAATCTGCGGGATTACGCCGGCATGTACGTGGAAGGCGTTGCGGGGCAAGCGCACACAATCGTCACCCGTCTTTCACCGCTACCGGACGGAAGCGGCGTGGCCGTAAAGGCCAAATCGCCCCACTACTCTCCCTGGCGTGTCTTGATGCTGGGACGTCGGCCGGGTGACCTGATTGAATCCAATATTGTGTTGAACCTTGCTGACCCGTGCGCGCTCAGTGATACCAGTTGGATTATTCCCGGCAAATGCGTATTCCCCTGGTGGGCAGGCTTCAAGGCAAAGCCTCCCGTGCCCAGCTCCATGACCACCGAAAACCAGAAGTACTACATCGACTTTGCGCAGGAGATTCACGCCCGCTACATGGAGTTCGAGCCGCCCTGGTACGGGCCGGAGGTGCAAGCCGTCCGGAATCCGGAATCGCTGGACATCACCAAGGCCATCCCCGAACTTGATATGCCAGAAATCAACGCTTACGCCCGCCAGCATGGCGTGGGGCTGATCATCTGGATGATGTGGCAAAATCTGCGCCGGCAGATGGACGAGGCGTTGCCTCTTTATGAAAAGTGGGGGGCCAAGGGGATCAAGTGCGACTACATGGACAGCGACGATCAAACCATGGTGAACTTTTATGAGGAAGTCGCCCAAAAGTGCGCGCAGCACCACCTGATCATTGACTTTCACGGGGCATACAAACCCACCGGCCTGCGCCGGACTTACCCCAACCTCATCACTCGCGAAGGGGTGATGGGGGCTGAATACAACCGCTCTTCCCGCCGTGCCACGCCTTTGCACAACGTCACACTTCCCTTTACGCGGATGCTGGCGGGTCCCATGGATTACACCCCGGGGGGATTCCGCAACGTTACCGCGGAGCAATTCAAACCCGGCCGCATCGATACCATGGTGATGGGCACGCGGTGCCACCAGCTTGCCATGTACGTGGTTTACGAGAGCCCGCTGATGATGGTTTCCGACAGCCCGGAAGCGTACCGCGGCGCAATGGGCACGGATTTTATCCGCGATGTGCCGACCAGTTGGGATGAGACTCGCGTGCTGGCCGGCGAAGTTGCTGAGTACGTGGTTATCGCGCGCCGGCTGGGTAAAGATTGGTATATCGGCGCCATGACCAATTGGACGCCGCGGCACCTGAGCATTCCCTTGAAAGCGCTGGGAAATGGCACTTGGGAAGCTGATGTCTACCACGATGGCCCTGACGCGGCACACACTCCTACGGACATCGCTCACGCGCAGGTGATCGTGCAATCAAGCCGTCCCTTGAAGATTGACCTGGCACCCGGCGGCGGCTGGGCGGCTCATCTGAAGGCGGTGGCAAAGTAGGATTTGGTCTTATCTCTCGACCTCGAATCCTTAATCCCTATCCCCGTGTCCCTAACCCTGAGTCCCGAGTCGCCACCCACGCGCGCAAAACCTCGGCCACGGTCCACGCTTGCGCAAAACATCCTTGTGGAGCAAAGGGCGGATTGCCGGCGAAAATTTCGCTCGCTGTGCCCAGTCCGTGAATCTTCAGGTGGTTCTCAAATGGTGCGAGGAATGAAGCAGCTCGTTCGGCATCACGCGTGACGCGCAGGAAGGCGTGAATGAAGGGGCCGATCAGCCAACCCCAAACCGTCCCCTGATGATAAGCGCTGTCACGCTGGCGGGCATCGCCGCCGTAGTGGCCGCGATATTGGGGATCCCCAGGCGCAAGGCTGCGCAGTCCGAAAGACGTCAGGAGTTCACGGGCACAAATATCCACGACCGCGCGCTGCTGCTCGGCTGTTAGCGGGCTCTCCTCCAATGACACAGCGAATACCTGATTGGGCCGCAATGCAGCATCGTTTCCTCCCGGCCCGTCGATCACATCAAAGCAACAGTTTGCATCACGGTTCCAAAAGCGCTGGAAACCCTGTCGGGCTTGCGCGGCGAGTTCCAAATACTGGGTAGCCGGGCTCCCCAACGCTTTCGCCAATTTCGCCTGGGTCGCGAGCGCATTCAACCAGAGCGCGTTGATCTCCACAGGCTTGCCCACCCGGGGCGTCACCACCCAATCGCCAATCTTGGAGTCCATCCAGGTAAGTTGCACACCAGGTTCGCCCGCGTAAATCAGGCCATCGGCGGGGTCCATGTGGATGTTGTACCGCGTTCCCTGCGTGTACCCATCGATGATCTGAGACATGGCAGGGAAGATTTCGCGTACCAGGGAAAGATCGTGGGTGGCGGCATAATATTGACGCACCGCTTCGAAGAACCAGAGCGCCGCATCCGCCGTGTTGTACTCAGGCGTCTCCCCGGATTCGGGAAACCGATTGGGCAACATGCCGCGGTCGACAAGCCGCGCATACGTGCGGAGAACGCTAGCGGCTACCTCTGGTCGGCCGGTGGCCAGCAACAGCCCTGGCAGCGCGATCATGGTGTCGCGGCCCCAATCGCCAAACCATGGGTATCCGGCAATGACGGAGGAGCCTTCGGAAGCATTGGCGAAAGGCCACGCGATAACAAACTGGTCAGCAGCGAGGATCAACTGCTTGATCCACGCGGGCCATTCCGTCATATCGGGATGCGCCCTCTCGCATGATTGCAGCAGCGCGCGATCGAGAGAGAATCGTGCTTCGAGCGCCGAGGCCCCGTCCAGACTTGCGGCAGGTTCTGTGCTGGCGACGAGCGTCATGGACTGGCCAATTCCAAGTTCAGCGCGCAGTGTTGCAGCGTGCAGATGGTCTTCCTCGTGGTCGAGCCCACGCGCCGTTTCCGCCGCGAGTTCGTAATTCCGGTACCACGTGTGAGCCGGTTCAATCCGCGCTTCCGCGCTGCGAATGTAGAATGGCGCCGCTTCGGCAAAGGCTTGCACGCGCACACCGCTACTTACAGGTTGTACGTCCATGCCTCCTTCCCAAGCGTGCGTCAGGCTGTGGTAATCCCGGAAATTCACCAGAACTTTGGCGGAAACTTTCAGCGGTTGGGAGGCGCGCACCACGGTGTATTGCACATAAGTTGTATTGGCGCCGTGCTCCATCCACATGCGCTTTTCCAGCAAAGCGTCCCCGCAGGCGAACGTCCACACCGGAGTGGTGCCTTCCAGGCGAAATCGTTCGATATGCAGGTGCCCACAGGGATCAATGGCGCCGCCAGCCCAACGGTTGGCGCCGAAGGCGTAAGTCTTGCCGCCGTAGTCCACGGCCTCATCAATTTTGGAAACCAGCAGAGTGCGATGCCATGGCGAAGGGAACGCGGCCACCAACAAACCGTGGTACCGGCGCGTGAGCGTGCCGGCCAGGGTGCCGCAGGCAAATCCTCCGATGCCGTTCGTCACCAGCCACTCGCGCGCTTCCGCGGCAGCAAGCTCACCGCAGATGTCGCGCCCAAAGTCGATGACGGGTGGGAGAGCTGGAGAAGCGCACATGCAATCAACCCAAGGAAATAGTTGTCTACAGTTTAGGGGCGTCGGGAGGTGTGCCCGCTGTGTGCGCGGCGCCACTTGCTTTCAATCGCGCCATCATGGTGCGCAGATCGTGGCTGCCGCGCACCATAACTATCACGGTAATTATGGCGAAGGCCGACCCCGCTACGATGAAGTTTACCGTCCAGAAGTAATACCAAAAGCCCATGTGGCAACCTCGCTCCCTTGTGCTGGCTCTGTGCGCGCGCGGATCGCACGCCGGGCGGACCATCCCGGTAGCTTCATTCTCTCCATTTCGCGGGTGGAAGGCCAGCGATAAGAAGTGGGAACCTGGAGATTTGTCGCCGGGCCGCTCGCTGCGGGACGATAGCTGGCGGCTTGCGTACAATCCGGAAGTTGGCCGACTCCGCCCCAACCTACGACATCAACCTCGCGATGCTACCGACAACAGATTCCACTGCCGCAATCCTGAGGGGGTTTAGTGCGCCTCCACTGGTAGGCCGTTACCCGGGGATGTGAGTGGGTGTTATGGCCTGAGAGCTTCAGGGCGGAGCTTACCGATGCGGCCGTGGGGACCGACCACAAATGGAAGCGAGATGGCGTTCCAGTCGCGGTCGGCGCCCGGCGGTTCGTTGAGAGCGGGGCTGGGGCGCAGGGGACGCCAGTTGCGGCCGTCGTCTGTGGAGATGTCGGTGCCGTTGGGGCCTACGGTGATCCAGGTTCTTGTGGGAGCGTCATAGGCAACAGAGCTGCGGTAACCATAAGGTGGGGTTTGGGCGGCAGACCAGTGCAGGCCGCCATCGGTGGTAAAGGCCGCAGTGCCGCGCGAATTTTCAGGCTTCAGGTAGACACCCCCGACGGCTATCCCCTGTTCTACGCTTCGAAAGTTGAGGGAAAAGATGCCGGCCGAGGGGGTGGAGTGGTTAATGGGCACTTGCGCATTGCGGAAATCCATCCATGCCTGACCGCACTCCCCCGAGACCGGATCCATGGCCCCAGCACAAACCGCGCTCCGAAAAAGGGAATCTGGAGGCGCCGCAGTTCTATAAATGCGGCGGGAGGCAACACGCGCTGAACTGGTGCCAAACCAAAACCAGCCTCCGCGAGAGGCGATTATGGAGTTGCTCGCGGCGAAGGCGGATTCGTCACCGGCTGCGTGGAGACCGTTTCCCGGGTGTCGCGGGACAACGTCGGGAGCGCTTACCGGTCCCCAGGTAATGCCACCGTCTGCCGTCAAGCGCAGGCGAAAGTCATATGGGTACTCAACGGGAGTCTTCATGCTCAGCGGCGTGGGGTCGCCAAAGAGCAATCCGTTTTGTGAGTCGAGAAACAAGATTGCGTCGAAGAATCCGTCAGGTGCGTAAGGGTTTGACAGAACCAGCTTCCAGGTGTGGCAGCCGTCAGTGGTTTTGTAGAGACGGGAGAGGTCGCCTTTGCCAGATGACATGACGATGGCGGTATTGGCGTCGAACGCCTGGATGCCGCGGAAGTCGAGGTGATCGGCTCCGGCGGGAATGGCGCACGTCTGCCAAAGGCGGCCGCCGTCTGCGGTGCGGAGTACGACGCCGTTGTTTCCGGAGGCCCAGGCAACTCCGCCGCCGACTGAGTGGATGCCACGCAAATCGGCGCTGGTCTTGGACTCCTGGATCACCCATTGGGAATGGGCAGCATTGGCGAACCCGGTTAAGAATATGAGGAGTGTCAGAAAGCGCATGCGAAGCATTCTAGTGCGAGTGCGTCCCTTGTGCCATCGCTGCCTCTTGCAATCCACTTGGCTGTGCGGTAGCAGCGTCCGTGCGCATGCGCAAGAGTTTGCCAAGTGAACCGAGTCGATTTTCAACTCGTATTCCTCAATTCCGCTCTATAGTCATTGCGCCAACCATTGTCCGCCCGGCAAGCGCATGGCAGGAATGGCGCCACAGCTTGCGGGTATGTCTATCCGCCGAGGAGTTTGTGATGCGTAGAAGGAATTTTCTGGCTGCCACTCTTTCCCCCCTTGTTTCCAATGGAGTCTCCGCGTGGGGAAGTGAACCTGATACGCAGACTGTCACTCCCCAACAGGGAGTCAGGCTCCATGAAATTTATATCGAAGGGAACCGGAAGGATTCCGCGGAATCCGTGGCTTCGGGGACGCTTTGGGAGTTCTTGCGCCGTCTAACCTTGGATCACCCCGATTTTACCATTGGGCCGAACTTTGACTGGAATCCCGATAGTGCTACGACGCATTTCCTTGTCGGCCGGACCCCCGCTACAGAAGAACTTATTTCCCAAGGCAAGCTGGAAGACCCCGCTCACCGGAATCCGGAAGCCTACGTCGTTCGCGCCGTAAACTCCGGTGGGAAAACCAAAGTCGCGTTCCTGGGTGGAACGGGCATTGCCACTCTTTACGCCGTATATCACTATCTGGAAAAGTATTGCGGTTGTGGATTTTACTGGGATGGCGACCACGTGCCGCGCCGCGAGACCTTGCCCGCCCGGGGCGTCAATATCACCGCCGAACCTTACTTCCGCGAGCGCATGTGCATGAACCTGACCCATTATTGGTACACCGCTCCCTGGTGGGAATGGCAGGACTGGAAGCACTACCTCGATTGGACGCTTAAGGCGCGGTTCAACATTCTCAGCTTGTGGGATACCCCTGGCGAGGATGTGGTGTGGAAGAAGGTCTGGAAGCGCTTTGGCGTGGAAATCGCCGATAGCTCCTGGTCGGGCCCGCCGTACGGTATCTTCGCTCCCATTAAATACGGTGTGCGCGGCCCCGTTTCGGATGCGTGGCGAGAAGGCCAGAGCGCATTGAACCTGAAAATCATCAAATACATCCGCGAGCGGGGCATGCGCGCGGTGACTCCTGCTGTACCCGGCAACGTGCCGCCAGAATATGCGGCCGTGCATCCGCAGGCGCGCACCGTCGGAATTTCGTGGTCCAACCTCTCTATGCAGCGCTACTTGCATCCGCTGAGCCCGGAATACCACGAGGCGGGCAAGGTGTTTCTGGAGGAATACATCGCGCTGTACGGCTCCGACCACCTCTATTGGCTGGAGAATTACCTGGAGTGCGAGGTGCACGAGCCGGAAGATGTTCAGCTCGAAGTGCGCCGTGAAATCCAGGCTGCAAACTTCAAGATCGTGGATGAGGTGGACCCCAAGGGCGTGGGACTTCTTTCGACCTGGACCTATCTCATCAACCCTCGGCGTTGGCCGTCGCAGCTTATTCATGAGAGTTTGGAGCGCCTGCCGGCAGAGCGCGTGCGTGTGCTCGATCAATATGCCGAAATGATCCCCGAGCACAAGCGCGCAGAATATTTCGGAGGACGGCCGTGGTATTTCGGCACCGTGTGGACATTTGGCGGCCTCACGCAAATGCATGGTAGCCTGCCCATGATCGAGAGGCAGATTCACAGTGTAGTTGACGACCCGCGAGCCAACCGGTGCGTCGGGTTCTATCCCAGCGAGGAAACCATCCGCCACAATTATTTCTATCAGGAATTCCTCTGCCGGCTGGGTTGGAATCCCAAGGAAATTGCATTGCGCTCCTACACTCGTGATTACGCCCGCGAGCGTTACGGTGACCGTGCCGCGCCGGCCATGGTGGCAATGCTGGAAGAGCTTTTGGCCAGCGTTTACGGCTCGGACGACCAGACGCAGCCGGCTTACTGGCATCGCATGGACCGGAATCCGCCCTACCTTCAAATGCTGGACAACTATCGCGCCCCATTCATTCCCCACCTGCGGAAAGCTTTGGAGCACGCATTGACCGCCGCACCGATTCTGCAATCAAACAAATTCTACCTGCACGACCTGAATGACGTTGCCCGCCAGTACCTGGCCGATCTGTTTGGCGAGCAACTGGTGAAGTTGCAGCACGCACACGCCGATTTGGACCAGGCGGCATTCGAACATCATGCGGGGCAACTGGAGTCCATCATGGCGGCGATTGAAGAGCTTTTGAGCCATGATGATTTCTACTGGCTCAGCCCGTCCATACGCCAGGCTCGCGAACTGCCGGGTGCGCCTGCCGACATTGATGTGCGCGCGCGCGATGTGCTGACCCTCTGGGCGGGAGTGATTCGCGACTATGCTTGCCGCGACTATTACGAGCTCGTGCAGGGATATTACCGCCCGCGAGTGAGCGCCTACCTTGCTGCATCGCGTGAAGCCCTGGCGATGGGCCAGCGCAGCCTGTACCACTCCGCCACGCTCGACCACCAACATGAGGCCATCGAAAAGCGATGGGTGGCGGAAGGCTTTCCGCTCGTTGACCGGCAACCCGATCCCAAGGAAGTGATTTCCATCGTCAAGAAGTTGTTGGCGAAGTTTGCGCCCGCAATGTAGAGTGCCATATCACTTTTTGGGATGAGGACTCGTGCATTTTCACCTCTTGGACTGGATCATTGTTATTTTCTACCTGGCGGGCACGCTGGCCGCCGGTTTATACGGCAAGAAGTACGTCTCCGGTCTCTCCGACTTTCTGGTGGCGGGCCGCCAACTGGGGACCTTCATTGGCGTGGCCACGCTGGCCGCGACGGAAATCGGCACCATCACCTTCATGTATTACGCGGAGTTGGGTTACAAGACCGGCTTCGCCTCCTTCGTTAATGGCCTGATCGCCGGCCTGGTGATGATCTTGATTGGCCAGACGGGATTCATCGTCCACAAACTTCGCGCCTTGGGGCTGATGACGGTCCCGGAGTTCTTTCAGGTTAAGTACAGCAAGAATCTCCGCGTGCTCACCGGAATCCTGGTGGCCACGGGCGGCATCCTGAACATGGGGGTGTTCCTTAAAGTTGAAGGAACGTTTCTGGCCATCATCACCGGCATCCCCCTGAGTCACCTGAAAATCACCATGACCGCCATCCTGCTGCTGGAACTTGCGTACACGGTTTTGGGCGGAATGGTTTCCATTGTCATTACCGATTTTCTTCAGTTCATTGCCTTGAGCCTGGGCACGATATTAATCACGCTCTACTCAATTCACACCACCGGCTGGGGGCATATGCGCGACGTCGTGTATGCCAACATGGGGTCGCAAGGGTTTAATCCCTTTACCAACGCGCAGTACGGATGGGCCTTCATTGCTTTTCAAATTCTCCTTTGGCTGGCCACCGACACCTGCTGGCAGACCACCGCCATGCGCACCTTTTCCACACGCGATCCGGAAACCAGTCGCAAAGTGTTCTGCTGGACAGGTTTCATTTACCTCGGGCGCGGCATGATGCCCATGCTGTGGGGCATCGCAGCTCTGGTCATGTTGGGTTCCAAGGTTAATTCCCTGGAGGCCATGCCCCTGATGCTGACGCGAATCCTGCCCGTAGGCATTTTGGGACTCGTGGTGTCGGGCATGCTCGCCGCCACCATGTCCGTGAACAGTTCGTATCTTCTGGGCTGGAGTTCGGTCATCGCCCAGGACATCATTCTTCCCTTGCGCCAGAAGCCTCTTAGCCAGGGCACCCAGGTGCTATTGAATCGAGCCGCCAATTTGTTTGTGAGCCTCTTCGTGCTCTTTTGGGGTATCTGGTATACGCTGCCGGGACCCACGTACTTCTACCTCAACATCACCGCGTCCATCTTTCTGAGTGGAGCGTTCGCCGCGGTTATCGCGGGACTCTATTGGAAACGCGCCAACACTTTCGGCGGCTATTGCGCCATGATCACCGGAGCCGCCGGCGCGGTGGGTTTCTTCTTCTTCCACGTCCGAGCGAGCTACGCCGGGCTCAGTTCCTTCGCGCTGGCAGGACTGGCCATGGTCGTGGGTTCGTTGATTGGAAGTATCCGGTCCAAGGTGCCGCAGCTTGCGGGCGTGGGCGTTGTGGCAGAGGAGTAGGCGGCAACGCGCGGTCTGGCGGGTTACATCCCACTTGCAAACTCGTCAGGCCCCGACCAAAATAAAACGTGTTCGAGAGAACGTGAAAACTTGGGCTTGTAGCAACGGTCTGAGAAAGGTGTCTCATGAGTATTCGAATTCGGCTCATCCCGATATCGCTGGTGCTCTTCGCCACACTTGGGACGCTCGCGGCCCAGACGATGCCAAAAGTGATCGATGCGCACCTCCATCACAATAGTGAGCCCGCGTTCCTGGAAAAGCTGGTGGCCAAGCTCGATTCCG
>CAYTMD010000072.1:0-18021 GCA_964438685.1 uncultured Acidobacteriota bacterium | reverse complement strand
CATCTGGCGCTCAGTAACCTTGGCGGGATCATCGACCATGGTTGCCAGCACGCGTGCCTCGAAAATTTCCGAAGCCCACAATTTCTGCGCCAGGGAGTGATCGCGGCCGATTTCACGCGCCAATTTCTTCAGCGCCGGAGTCGACCATCCACCGTAAACTTTCTTCGCCACAATCCCGTACCGCGCCATTCCCTCCACCGCGTGGGGATTGGGACGAGAGGTAAGCAGTTGCAGAATCTCATCACAGTTCATGGCAAGCTCTGGAATGTCATTTCCTGCCCCCAACCGATCCACCGATGTGCGTTCGCTAAAAGCAGAGCAATTAGGCTGTACATCGAACGCAGTCTTAGATTTTACGGTCGGCAGTGGGGGAGGTTGCTACGTCCTTCCTCTAGCGTGTGTAAATTCTATCACAACCCTTAAATAGGCTGAGATAACAGCTCCCCTCCACAGACATCGCTTGAAAAGCCGCCGGGTCCCGAGTATGATTCGGCCAGTTGTCCGGCTTCGGATACCGGTCCCAGAGTGAGCGGCGCCGGCGCGCGGTAATCGCTCACCTGAGCCGGGAGACCGAGGCAAGATTGCTTTTCCATCGAACCAACCATCCGGCCGTCCGCGGGTAGTCGGACCGGGCTGGAGGTGCCAAAAATCAAATCTCAGGACCCATCGAGGAGGGATATCACTATGTCATTATGCATCAAGAGGATTCTGACGGCGTTGGTCGTTTTAAGCGCGTGCCTGGTTTTCCTGACTCCGGAAGCTGGCAATTCGGCCGAGTATGGGCACGTGACGGAAATGAACTTAAGGGCATCACCGAACGATTGGCACGGGGGTTGCCCGGTGACTATCAATTTCAATGGCAGTATCAGCGTCGATGGACCCAATACTGTCACCTACGGCATTAAGCGGTCCGATGGCGGGTCAGGCGAGGGACCACAGACCCTCCACTTTGGCTCCGCAGGAACCAAACACGTTCATTTCACCTGGCGGTTGGGCTCGCCGGGCGAGAACTTTCGCGGTTGGGCACAGATCGGCAGCGGCAACACGCGCTCGGATAGAGCTGAGTTCCAGATTCATTGCCACAGGTAGAATGACTTATAGGTTCGTCAAGCGTTAACGTTGGTTCAATCGGGGCGTGGCATGGGGGTCATATTCCCCAGCACGCCCCGATTGTATTTAAGCGATTTGTGGGAGCGATTGGACAAGCCCCAGCCACGCCATCCGAGTCCCGCGCGTGCTCAAACCCCCGGGCCGCCGATTCCCAGATACTCCTGAATGGTCAGCCCGGCCTTGTCGTGGAACCGTTGGGAAAGCGAGGGGATTGAGCCGCTGGGCTCGTCAACATTGATGCGTTCCACCCGATGCATGGGGAAGAAAACCGTGTTCAAGCTGACGCCGGTTTCCTCCTGCTGAATGACCTGGCGGATAAAGTCGTCAAAGGCCTCAATGCCGATTCCCCGCACCGTCACACCTTTCGCCTCCAATAGCAAAATTTGCCCCCATATTTTTTCCTTGGGTGAGGTGAGGCTGACGATGACGATGCTGTTCAGTTCCACAAATGCCTCCTCAATGGCCGTAACGCAACTCGCCTGCTTCGATGCGGACAGGCAGATGATTCTGCGCGGGGGGAAGCGGGCAGGTGGCATAAGGAGTGAAGGCGCAGGGTGGATTCACCGCCTGGTTGAAATCCAGAACTACTTCGCCGTTCCTGGCGCCTGCCGTGTTTAGAAACCGCCCCGACGGATACGTTTCCTTGCCCGCGGTCAGGTCTTTGAAAATGAAAAAGAGTTCATCGCCCGCGCTGACGGGATCCAGGCGGTACTGTCGCCCCTTGAGCGTAAATTCCACGTAGCCCGGACAGTCCTCCTGCTCCACATCGCCGAGAATATTGGGGACTGCAATCTTTCTGGGCGGCGTGTAAGGCACAAACTTTGCTGTCACTCGATACTCCTCCGCGACCGGAAACCAATGGGTGCCCGTGAACTTGCGGCGTGCTTCGCTGTCCTTGTCCTTCAGACGAATTCCAAAACGATTGCCGCGATGAATAACAAACATGGAAAGATTACCCACGCGCAGGACGTCGGGCGATCCTTTCGAATCATCGGTGAGAGAGGCCGTGGTCACTGCCTTACCGTTCACGGTCACGGCGACGCCGGGCGCGGCGTGGAAATCCGTCTTGCCGCCATGGAAATCAAACGTTCCCACCTTCCCGGGGGCGGAGCCTTGGGGCAGCACAAAGCTGTTCGCAGGGCCTGTCCCCAGGGTGCTTTCACGCTCCTTTAACCAGAAGAGCCCCACCACGGTGAGCCATCCATCCTCCCTTTTCAGGTTCTGCTCATGCTGCTGCCGCCATTTTTCAATCTGCGCGCGATAGCCCATCTGGTCCGCGGGCAGGGCCGCTATAGCGAGCACGGCAATCAGGATTTTCGAAATCGGCATGGCAAGTGGATCCTCCCGATTATTGCTTGATCAAGTGTAGTGCCCAGTAATGGGCTGGACAACGCTTCGGCTGTAGCGCCGGCATCCTGCCGGCAAATGCCGCCAAGATGGCGGCGCTACGTTGTCCAGCCCATTACTGGGCACTACATCAGTTCACACGGCGAACACGCGAAGGTTCGGGTCGATCCGCAGCGAGGGCTCGGTGAGCGCTTGCACGGCTTCAGGAGTAGTCCCGGGGGCAATCTCCTTCAGCACCAAGCCGCTGGGCGTTACATCAATGTATGCGAGTTCAGTGATGATGGTATGCACCACGCCAACGCCAGTCAGGGGGAGCGAGCACTTCTTCAGAATCTTCGGGCGCGAATCCTTGGTGCTGTGCTCCATGGCGACGATGACGCGTTTGGCTCCGGCCACCAAATCCATGGCGCCGCCCATTCCTTTGACCATCTTTCCCGGGATCATCCAATTTGCCAGGCTCCCTTGCTCATCGACTTCCATGGCCCCCAGCACGGTGAGGTCGATGTGCCCGCCGCGAATCATGGCGAAGGAGTCCGCGCTGGAGAAATAAGCAGTGCCGGGTATTGCCGAAATCGTTTCCTTGCCGGCGTTGATCAGGTCGGCGTCCTCCTCGCCTTCCCACGGGAACGGGCCCACTCCCAGCATACCGTTTTCCGATTGCAGCACCACTTCAACCCCGTCGGGCACGTGGCTCGCAACCAGGGTCGGCATGCCGATTCCCAGGTTCACATAGAAGCCGTCCTTCAGCTCCTGCGCCACTCGCCGCACAGTGATTTCACGCTTGTCCATGGGCTCGTTTTCTCACGATCCGCCGCTCGATGCGTTTCTCGTAGTTTTCACCCCGAATGATGCGCTTCACATAGATTCCTGGAGTGACGATGGCATTGGGATCCAGTTCCCCAAGTTCCACCAGTTCCTCCACTTCGGCGATCGTGACCTTTGCTGCCGCCGCCATCATGGGATTGAAATTCCGGGCCGTCCCCCGGTAAATCAGGTTCCCCCAGCGGTCGCCCTTCCACGCCTTGATCAGGGCGAAATCAGCGGTCAGGCCCCGTTCGAGCAGATACTTCCGCCCGTCAAATTCGCGCAACTCCTTCCCCTCTGCCACCACCGTGCCCACCCCCGTGGGCGTGTAGAATCCAGCGATGCCGGCGCCCCCCGCGCGGATGCGTTCGGCAAAGGTCCCCTGGGGAATCAGCGTGGCCTGAAGTTCACCCTTCAGCACCAGTTCTTCGAAAAGCTTGTTTTCGCCTACGTAAGTTGCGATGATCCTGGTAATTTGCCGGCTGGTCAGCCACTGGCCCACGCCGAAGCCGTCAACCCCGGCGTTGTTGCTGATGACGGTGATGTTGCGAACGCCCTTGCGGTGCACCGCCGCAATCAGGTTTTCAGGAATCCCGCAGAGCCCGAATCCGCCCACCATGATCGTGGCGCCGTCGGGCAGGTCGGCAATCGCGGCATCAGCATTCGGATAAACCTTGTCCAAGGGACCTCCGGGTGCATCGTGCTGGTGTGGCAGAAAGTTGAATTTGCGTCCCGCCCGGAAGGGAGGCGCGCGGATATCTTGTTTTACCCTGCCGGACCCCGCAGCTTGTCGCGAAGGCGGTGGGCGGCAAGAAACTCGTTTTCCAGTTCGCGGTCACTCAGGTGCAACTTGATGGACTCCAATTTTTGAATCAACGCGTCCAGCGCCATTTGAATATTCTCGGTATTGGTAAGGCAAATGTCGCGCCAGATTGAGTAGGGACTGTCGGCCAGGCGTGTCACATCACGGAATCCCGAGGCCGCCACTTCCAGGGTCAGGCCTTCGTTTGTGTGCTTCTCCTCGACCATGCTGGCCAGGCCCGAAGAGATCAATTGGGGAAGATGCGAAAGGTACGCGACGGCCAAATCGTGCGTTGCCGGATCGGTGGTAAGGGGACGCGCGCCGATGGCCGTTACCAGACGGCGAAACGCCTGCACACGGGCGTCGTTGAGATGTTCCGGCTTGATCGGGGTTAGCACATAGCGGGCGTTCTTGAAAAGACGCGCGTCGGCGTTTTCAAGTCCCGATCGCTCCTTGCCCGCCATCGGGTGTCCGCCGAGAAACAGCGGCGCCTCAGCATAGAGTTCTGCCGCCAGCTTGCAAATCCGCCGCTTTGTGCTGCCGACGTCGGTGATGAGCGCCTGCGGCGACAGGTGAGGCTGCAGGCGCGGAAGCTGGTCGAGAATTACTGCCACCGGCGTGGCCAGGATCACCAGATCGGCTCCCCGCACCGCCCCGGTCACATCGGTAAATGCCTCATCAATCGCGCCCGCGCGCAGAGCCTGGTCACGCGTCTCGGCGCGCCGGGCGTAACCCACGATGCGGCCCGCGAAGCCTGCCTTCTTCAGCGCCAGGCCCAAAGAGCCGCCCAGCAGGCCCAAACCGACAATTGCCACGCGCCGAAATTGGAAATCTGAAATTACGTTATTCAAGGAACGAACTCGCGGGAAACAAGCTTTTAGTGTTCACTCCAAGCGAACAGCTTGGTGTCTCATATCCTTCTTCCCACCGCTGGCGCAATCATTCGCAGTTCCTTCATCAATTGCTCGAACTGCTCGGGAAAGAGGGATTGTGCGCCGTCGCTTAACGCCTTTTCCGGATCGTTGTGGACCTCGATCAGCAGGCCATCCGCTCCCGCGGCGACAGAGGCGCGGGCCATCGACGCAACTTTATCCCGCCGGCCCGTCCCATGCGAGGGATCAACCACAATGGGCAGATGCGAGAGCTTTTTGATGACCGGAATGGCAGCGATATCGAGCGTGTTCCGCAAATAAGTATCGAAGGTCCGGATGCCGCGCTCGCACAGCACTACATTGTAGTTGCCGCCAGCCATGATGTACTCAGCGGAAAGGAGCAATTCCTCAATGGTGGCGGAGATGCCCCGCTTCAGCAACACCGGCTTGGTCACCTTGCCAAGTTCCCGCAGCAGGTTGTAATTCTGCATGTTGCGTGCCCCGACCTGGAGCATGTCCACGTAGTCGAGCATCATGGGGATTTGGACGTGGTCCATAACCTCGGAGACCACGCACAGGTTGTACTTTTCCGCGGCCCGGCGCATGAGCTCCAAGCCCGGCTGGCCGATTCCCTGGAAGCTGTAAGGTGAACTGCGGGGTTTGAAAGCTCCACCACGCAGGATGCGCGCCCCACTTGCCGCCACACTTGCCGCGACGCTATCAATTTGCCCCGGGCCCTCCACGCTGCACGGCCCGGCCATCACCACCACCTCCTCGCCTCCGATGGTGACGCCCCGGTCCAGCGCCACCAAGGTTCCCTCCGGGCGGAAATGCCTGCTGGCCAGCTTATAGGGTGCGGTAATTCGCAGGACCTCTTCCACCCCCTCCAGTAACTCGATGTCGCGGATATCAAAGTCCACCTTTGCGCCCACCGCGCCCAGCACCGTGTGGCGTGCCCCGGTGGAGCGGTGTATATCAAACCCCATATCCATCAATTTGTTAATAACGTGTTGTACCGAATCTTCGGTTGCGCCTTCCTGCATTACGACGACCATAAGGCATCATTCCTTTCTGAAGGAACTCCCACCGTCCATGGAATGCCGTTCGAGTGAACGCGCCTCATCGATAATACGTTCAAACAGGCGGCGAATGGCAGCGTCATCCAGGGGACCTTCATTTGCCTTCACGACGTTGCGGAGGATCTCGGCCTCGCGCTCCGGTTGCCAGGTGCGGAGCTCCAGGGCCTTCTTCAAATGTCCAATCTCCAGCGCGCACTGTGCCCGCTCGCTCAGGAGCTTCACCAATTGCTGGTCAATCTCGTCAATGCGCTTACGCCAGCCGGCGAGATCGCTCATGCGGGTGGAACCTCCGTCCCGGATTTGAGTTCCCGTACGAACTTTTCAATCGCCGCCGGCCCCTCGCGGGAAAACCGTTCCTCAATCGCGTGTACCACGGCGCTGCCCACGACGGCGGCATCGGCGTGCGACTGGACTTCGCGAACCTGCGCCGCGGTGGAGATTCCAAAGCCCATGGCAAGCGGCAGAGAGGTAAGGCGGCGCGCGCGCTCCGTCAACAACCGCCCGCTGGAAGATATTTCCGTTCGTTCACCCGTAACGCCGGTACGCGAAATAAGATACAAAAACCCCGTGGAAAGTTGTGCCGCATGCTCCAGGCGTGCATCCGTTGATGTGGGCGACGCCAGAAAAATGGTGTCCAGATTCCGCTCCCGCATGGCCCGAACGTAGCTCCCGGCCTCCTCCACGGTCAAATCCACCACCAACGCGCCATCAACTCCCGCTTGCGCCGCGGTAGCCGCAAATTTCTCCAAGCCAAGTTGCAGGATGGGATTGAAATAGCTGAACAAAATGATGGGTGCTTGTACGGATTGGCGCCAGCTTGGGAAGCGTTCCAGGATCTTGCGCAGCGTGGTGCCGGCACGCAGCGCCCGCTCCGAAGCGCGCTGAATTACCGGTCCATCCGCCAGCGGATCGGAAAAGGGAACGCCCAACTCAATAACATCCACGCCGGCGCGGTCGAGCGCCAAAAGCAGCTCCCATGTGGCGTCCAGGCTGGGATCGCCTGCCGTCAAATAGACAACCAATCCTTTGGCGCCATTTTCGCGTAATTCTTGGAACCGGGCTGCAACGCGGGTTGTAGGTTGTGATTGATTCAAGATTCAAAATCCAAGATTCAAGATTTAAAACACAATAGCCAAAATCAAGAACAGTAAGGCTTACAATTCGGTCGAAGATCTAATCCAAAATCCGAAATCCAAGATCCAAAATCACAAAATCCCTTCCGTCTGAAAAATCCCCAGGTCCTTGTCACCACGGCCGGAGAGGTTCACGATAATAAACTTGTCTGCGGGCATTCCGGGAGCGCGCTTGATGACCTCGGCGATAGCATGTGCTGATTCGAGAGCGGGGATAATTCCTTCCACCCGCGCCAGCAGGGTTGTTGCTTCCAGGGCCTCCTGGTCGCTTACATGGGTGTATTCCACGCGCCCCCGCCGATGCAGTTCGGAGTGCTCGGGCCCCACGGCAGCGTAGTCAAGCCCGGCGGAGACCGAGTGCGTGTTGGCAATCAGGCCGTCTTCCGTCTGTAATACATAGGTGTATGAGCCGTGCAGCACGCCGGGTCTGCCGCCCGCAAAGCGCGCCGCGTGCTCGCCCAATTTAGGTCCACGGCCACCCGCCTCCACCCCCACCATCTTCACGTTCGCGTCGGGAATGAAATCGTAAAACAACCCGATGGAGTTGCTCCCGCCACCCACGCAGGCGCAGAGCATATCCGGTAGTCTCCCCACTTTTTCCAGTGCCTGCTGGCGCGCTTCCTGGCCAATGATGCGTTGAAAATCGCGAACCATCATGGGGTAGGGGTGGGGTCCCAGGGCCGATCCCATCAGGTAATGCGTGTTCTGGACGTTCGTTACCCAGTCGCGCATTCCTTCGTTAATGGCATCCTTCAGCGTCTTCGTTCCGGAGGACACGGAAACTACTTTCGTGCCGAGCATTCTCATGCGGAAGACGTTGGGAGCCTGCCGCGCCATGTCCTCCTCGCCCATGTACACGACGCATTCCATTCCCAGCAAGGCCGCCACCGTAGCGGTTGCCACGCCGTGCTGCCCCGCTCCTGTTTCCGCCACCAGGCGGGTCTTGCCCATCCGCTGCGCGAGCAATCCCTGCCCCAGGCAATTGTTGATCTTATGCGCTCCGGTGTGCAGCAAGTCTTCGCGCTTCAGGTAAATCTGCGCGCCACCCAGCCGAGCCGTAAGCCGCCGGGCGTGGAAAAGCGGAGTCGGGCGGCCGGCAAAATCCTTGAGCAATCGTGCCAGCTCCGCCTGAAACGACGGATCGTTGCGCGCCGCGTGGTATGCCGCCTCCAATTCCTCCACGGGAGCCATCAGTGTTTCCGGCGCGAAACGGCCGCCGAATTCGCCGAACCACCCGCGCGCATTTGGACCTGTTGAAGTGTCAAATTCCATCTTTGATTCCCCGATCAGCCCGCTCAACCTCCTGGAAGAAAGCCCGCAATTTGTGCGCGTCTTTCACCCCGGGCGCAGCTTCCACGCCGCTGGCAACATCCACCGCGAAGGGCCGAACTTCCCGGATCGCCTGCCCAACATTCTCAGGCGTCAATCCTCCCGCCAGGAAAATCGTCCCGAACCGGTTGGCTTCACGGGCCAGGGCCCAGTTGAACGGTTTGCCGGTCCCGCCCAGGAGTTCCGCGTCGTACGTATCCAACAAAAACGTCCCACCACCCAACTCGCGCAGCCTCTCCGGGTGGAATCCTTTCAAAACGGCCAGGGCGCGGATCACCGTAAAATCCGCCAAAGGGCCCTCCAGCTGTGGAAAATGAGGGCCGTGCAACTGCACGGTGCCAATCCTCGCCTCCCGGGCCACACTCGCCACGCGCCCGCCATCCGATTCATCCGCGAAAATGCCCACCGCCGTTACCAGCGGCGGCAATTTCAACACGATGGCGCGGGCGGCCGCCGGATCGATGTGCCGCGGCGAAGGAGGATAGAAATTGAAGCCCAGCGCCGCCGCGCCCAGATCGACGGCAAGTTGCGCGTCTTCCCAGCGGGTGATCCCGCAAATCTTTACCCGTGTCCGCATTCGAAACTCAAAATTTGAAAATCGAAATTTGCAGCCTGCTTGCGCGGGCAAGCCCGAAATTCTCAGCGAGTTTCGACTTTCGAGTTTCGAATTTCGCGTGAGGCGGGTTTCCAGGCAAAATCCGCCAATAGCTCACCCAGTGCCCTGCCCGGGTCCGGTTGCACCATAAGACGCTCCCCAATGAGCACGGCATGGAAGCCCGCTTCCTGGATGCGCCGCAGATCCGTGACCGTTTTGATGCCACTTTCGCTTACGGCTAAACATCCGCGGGGAATCTTCGCGCCTAATTCAAACGATGTTTCTAGGCTCACTTCCAGGGTCTTTAGATTGCGATTGTTCACGCCGATGATGCGAGCGCCCGCCGCCACCGCTCGCTCCAATTCCGCCCCCGTATGGACCTCAACCAGGGCGGCGATTCGCAATTGTTCGCACAAATTGAGCAGGCTGCGCAGGTCGTTATCCGGCAACGCGGCCACAATCAGAAGCAGCGCATCCGCACCCGCCGCCACCGACTCATAAATCTGGTAACTATCCAGGATGAAATCCTTGCGCAGCACCGGAATCTCCACAGCCTTGCGCACTTCCGTGAGGTCGCGCGTGAAACCCAGAAAATACCGCTCTTCCGTCAGCACGGAAAGCGCCGCTGCACCTCCGCGGGCATATCCCAAAGCAATTTCGCGGCGGCGATAATTCTTCCGCAGCAGCCCCCGCGAGGGCGACGCGCGCTTGAGTTCCGCGATCACACGCAATCTATGCGGCCCGTCCGCGTGGGAAGCAAGTGCCGCGGCAAAATCCCGGCGTTCCTGCCGCGCCTCCGCCATCTGCTGCACGCGCTCGAGCGGAACAACCAAGCGCCTCTCCTCCAGCGTCCGCCGGCGCGTGGAGATGATGGTGTCCAGTATGGTCTTGTCCGGCTCTTTAAGCACGGGCGTCAAACTCCGAATCTCAGTATTATCGGTCCTTGGGAAGACAGTCTGTCAATGTATGCCGCAGCTTAGTGCAAAGTCAAGAACGTGAGGTGCCTAGAGCGCTTTCTTGGAATGCCGTGAAACCCCCGCCTTTGCCGGACAGCCATCCAGCAATGGTGGATCAAAAATGGTCTACATTCCTTCCCAAACATTCTATAGTAATTGACCGTTTGTCGAGCGCGGCCCGAACGTGGTGGGCGTGACGCCGGACGTGGCAACTCTTGGTGAAGCGATGATCCGCCTTTCGCCGCCGCGCTGCACGTTCAGGAGGGTGGCGGAGAGCTGAACGTTGCAGAGGGGGCGGCCCGCCTGGGCTTGACGAGCACACGGGTTTCAGGTCCGCCGCAAAATTCCCGGGGTAATCTGGCAGAGAATGGCGCTCTTCAGTCAGGCTCGGACACTTCACCACTATTGCTAATGCCGACGCTACATTCTACGATGATGTGATGTACGCACTGGAAATTGTGGACCGCCTGGGACGTGGCGATTCCTTCAGCGCCGGTTTTATCTATGGCCGATTGATGAAGGGGTCATACCAGGCTGCGGTCCGTTACGGTAACGCCTTCAGCGCGCTGAAGCATTCAATGCCCGGAGACTTTAACTGGGCAACCATGGCGGAAGTGGAGAGCCTGCTCAAAGGTTCCAGCCTGCGCGTAGCACGGTGACCAACAGCGGCGAAATTCGAAAATCGAAATTCGGGGGACTACACGCGAGTTTCGAATTTCGATCTTCGAGTTTCGTCCTTTTCCTGGCACCCTAATTGAGGAGAATCATATGTCTTGGACTAAAGAAAAAGCACTTGGACAGATTCGCGAAATCGGCCTGGTGCCGATTGTGCGTGCACCTTCGGCGGAAGACGCTTTGCTCGCCGCGGAGGCGATTATTGCGGGTAGCATCGGCATCCTCGAAGTTACTATGACCGTTCCCCACGCCCTTCAGGTTATGGAGAAGGTGGCAGACAAGTTTGGTGACAAAGTGCTGCTGGGGGCCGGCACGATTCTTGATACTGAAACCGGCCGTGCGGCATTGCTGGCAGGGGCACAGTTCATCGTTACTCCAGCGCTCAATCTCCAGGTCATTGAGATGGCGCACCGTTACAGCATACCCTGCATGCCGGGCGCGTTGACGCCGACGGAAGTCGTCGCCGCATGGCAAGCGGGCGCGGATATGGTGAAGATCTTCCCCTGCGGCCCGGTCGGGGGCGCCAAGTACATCAAAGCTCTCAAGGGACCCTTTCCGCATATTGAAATGCTGCCCACGGGCGGGGTTAATCTTGAGACGACGCCCGATTTCATCAAGGCGGGCGCGGCGGCCGTGGCCGTCGGCGGAGAACTGGTGGATCTCAAGTCCCTGCGCGAACACAAATTTGACGCGATTGCCGCCACGGCGCGGCTGTACGTGGAAGCCGTCCGCGCGGCGCGGGCATCGCTGGGAAAATAGTGGTCAACCGTTAGCTGAAGGCATTAGCTGATAGCTGAAAACTGAGTGCTTGAATTATGCGCCAGACGCTGCTGAACATCGCTATCGCGGTGGGCATCCTGGGTTTCAGCGCCGTCGTTACTCAACTGTTTGCGCGCGCCATGTACCTGACCTGCCCTCATTGCCACACCCTCAACGCCCGCCGCCGGTCCCAGTGCCGGAGGTGCAGCGCGGAACTGCGGCCGTAGTGGATTGCGGTTGGAAGGGATCGCCTGGGGGCAGCAAAAATCATGCTGAAATCATAAGAGGGAGACAATGACATTACCTAACGAGAAGATGGGAAGGCGGCAATTCCTCGGCGCGGCCGGCGCGGCGGGCATCATGATCATGAAGCCCGAACTTGTGCGCGGGACTGCGGCGAACTCGGCGATTCGATTGGGATTGCTCGGCTGTGGGCATCGCGGCACGCACGTGGCCACATCGTTTGCCAACAACACCCCGGCACGCGTGACCGCTCTGGCCGATCTGTTTCCAGACCAGTTGGAGAAGGGAAAGCACCACTTTGATGCCGTTGCCGGCAAGCATGGCTATGCCGGGATTGACTCCAAGCTGCTGTTTCGCGGCCCGCACGCTTATCAGGCCCTGGCCAACTGTCCCGACATCGACATGGTGCAGATTTCCACGCCCGACATTTTTCATCCCGGCCACCTGGAGGCCGTCGTGGATGCCGGCAAGCACGTTTACTGTGAAAAGCCCGTGGCGGTGGATGTAACTGGCTGCAAACGCGTAATGCAGATCGGGGACAAAGTGCAAAACCGTTTAAGTCTTGATGTCGGTTTCCAGTGCCGCCACGCGCCCCCGTATGTTGAACTGGCACGCCGGATTCAAGGGGGAGCGCTGGGTAAGATCGCCTGCGGCGCCGCCTACTATCATTCAACTGGCGTCTTCTACCCGCCGTTTCCCAACGCCTCGCCTCTTGAGCGCCGCATCCGGACGTTCTTTTGGGACCGCGTTATGTCGGGCGACATCATCGTGGACCAGAGCATTCATCTGGTGGATCTGTGCAATTGGATGCTGGAGGCACACCCGCTGAAGGCCATCGGCACGGGCGGGCGAAATGTGAAAGAAGACGCCGGCGATTGCTGGGACCACTTTGACGTCACCCTGACCTATCCCAACGACGTCCATCTTAATCTCAATTCGTTTCAGGCGGGCGATGCGTTGAACGACGCCAGCATTCGCCTGTTTGGTGCGAAAGGGACCGCTGAGCTGCACTACAAGGGCGTCGTGGGAATCTACGGTGAAAAACCGTGGGAGTGGGAGGGTAGCATCGGCCCCGCGTCGTCCCGGCGGGGACACGCCAACATCTACGCGCCCGGTGACGAATCGGTCGCGAACAATGCCGCGGGAGTCTTTCATGATGCTCTCGAACGTGCCGACCCGGAAAAGGAAAAGGCTTTCATCGAAAGCATTACCAGCGGCAAGTTTCACAACCAGGCCGGCATGGGAGCGGAAACAACGCTCAGCATCATCCTGGGGCGCCAGGCTGCGTATAGCCGCCGGGAAATAACCTGGGACGAGCTGTTGGCCTCCGGTCAGACGTACGATCCGGAATTGGAGGGAATTGACCTGCGCGAGTTTGAGTAGCTCCCTCCTCCGTCTTGTCGTATATAGATTCGTTATCGATGCATGAGTGCCTGGCATCAATCGTGGTTGCTTGGCGCGCTTTTATATTCCCATGCGCGAAGCGCCTCGGTGTGCGGGAGCCACAACTCCCGCCTTGGAATACCGTAGCTGCGGCGATCGCGCTCAATTCGTGAGCCGATCACCCTGGCGAATAGGCGGCAGCTTCGCGGCCGCGCTCCAAGGCGGGCTTTGCCCTCACTTCCCGGAAATCTTTCCTGCCGTTGTCTCCAGCCTGTGGCAAAATAATAATCAGGACATTTTTCGAGGGCTGAACGCATCAAACTTAATGGTTGCGAATTTCCGCAACTCCAAATTTTCATGGAGGATTTGTACATGCGATACGGATTGGCGATCGGTCTCTCCCTTGCCTTGTGTGGAAGTGCGCGTGTAGGCATGGCTGCTGACAAGGAAGCGGAGCGGCTGGAGAAGTCGGCGGAAGTCATCACCGATATTATGAAAACCCCGGAAAAGGGTATTCCGCACGACCTGCTGAACAAGGCGGTTTGTGTGGGCGTTATCCCCTCAGAAAAGAAGGTGGCATTGGGCCTGGGCGGCAGTTATGGCCGGGGGGCGCTGGTTTGCCGGACCGGAGGGAACGGTCCCTGGGGTGCGCCTTCAATGTTCACGGTGGGCGGCGCCAATATAGGTTTCCAGCTCGGCGGTCAGGCTACGGATTTTGTCCTGTTGGTGATGAATGGCAGGGGCGCGGAGAAACTTCTGCATGACAAAACCAAGATTGGCGCTGACGCTTCTGCTGCGGGCGGGCCGGTGGGCCGCAGCGCGGAAGGCGCCACGGACTTGCAACTCCATGCGGAAATCCTTACCTACTCGCGCTCCCGCGGCGCTTTTGCGGGTGTCTCACTCGACGGGCAGATCCTGAAGCAGGATGAGGAATCGAACGAAAAGCTCTACGGGCGCAAACTTTCGCCGGAGGACATCCTCTTTAAAGGGGTGGTGCCGGTGCCGACCGCGAGCCGGCCGATGGATAGCGCCCTGACCCAATTCTCGCCGCACGGTGGCGAGGCCTTTAAGCCATAATAGGCACGCATTTTAGCCCGCCGATAACGAAAATGTAGCGGCGGCTTTACGCTGCCATCGTAGGTTGAAATCATTGCCCAAATGGTGGGGTAAGCCTGCCGCTACGTCGGTCCGCTTGCGGGCAGAAACACCCGGAAGCACGCACCGCTGCCCGGTTCGCTGGTCACGCGGATCCACCCGTGGTGGTCGTCGATAATCTTGGAGACGATGGAAAGTCCCAATCCCACACCGGTTTCCTTGGTGGTGAAGAAGGGGTTGAAGATCTGCGCGCGCAGTTCGGCGGGAATTCCCGGGCCGGTATCCTCAAAAGTGATCTCGACGCCCGGTTTGCCCTCAGAGCTTGGGAGCGCCCCCACCCGCAATTTCCCCCCGGCTGATCCCATAGCCTCATAGGCGTTGAGCGCCAGGTTGGTGAACACCCGCTCAATCAGTTCGCCGTCTACCATAACTTCCCGCAGGGCTGAATCGAACTGCCGTTCCACTTCCACCTTGGCGTCGGGCCAGCGGTCCCGGGCCGCCTTCAGTGCCTTCTCGATTAATGGTGGAATCAGCTCGTCATGTTTTTCGAGTTGGTGCGGCCGGGCAAAATCAAGAAAGCGCGTCACCAGCGAATTCATGCGGTTCACTTCGCTGGATATGTATCCCGCCATCTCGGTGGTGATGGGGTCGGAACTGGCAAGCCTGTGCGTCAGGGTTTCCGCCGAACCTTTGATGACGGCCAGCGGATTCCTTAACTCGTGCGCCAAGCCGGCGGATAACTGCCCCAGTGCTGCCAGGCGCTCTGACCGTCGCGCTTCCTCCTGGGCTTCCTCCAACTTCCGATTGGTCTCTGCCAGGGTTTCTGCCAGTTCCCGGTAGAGCTTGGCTTGCTGTCGATTCTCCGTCACGAACCGATTGACGATGATGGCGGCCAAAAAGAAGAACAAGTTGCGAATGGCCAACTCCGTGGCGCCTTCCCCCGTCAGCTCGTATTCACCCAGCACCCAGAGCACGAATGACCAGTAAGCCGCACACGTCAACGCGGTCCAGGCCAGCGTGGCCAACAGTTCGAAGTACATGGCCGCTGTAACCACGGGCACAAAGTAAATCAGGTAGTAGCTGCTCCAGATTCCGCCCGTGTGATCCACCAGCCAGGAGCCCAACAGGATCTTAAGGATAACGCTGTAGCTGCGCCCTCTATTAGGAACCCATATCAGGAAGCGGTACTCAAATATTTGGAACGCGCCAATGGCAATCAGGATGAGTTGTTTGTGGATTTCCGCGCGGGGCTCAAGCACGGCCAGGCCAGCCAGAAAAGCCAGCCACAGAAAGTCCATCCAGGCGAATCTGTGCCGCTGTTTCATGTCGATTGCCTCAATCCAGCACTGGACATGGTGCAGGAAACTGGAAAATCGAAACTAGAAAATCGAAACTAGCCACAAAGTTCGAGTTTCGAGTCTCGAATTCCGATTTTCCAGTTTCGATTTTCGAATTTCGATTCCTGGTTACTTCTCACCCACAAGTTCCCGCAGCGTGCGGGCCGCATACGCCGCCTGTTCGTCGGTCATTTCTGGATAAAGCGGCATGCTGATCACACGCTCGCAAGCGCTTTCCACCTCCGGCAAATCGCCCCGCTGATAGCCCAGAGACTGATAGGGCTTTTGCAGATGGATGGGAAGCGGGTAATAGATGCCGGTTTGCACCCCGCGCTCTTCCAGGCGCGTGCGGACGCCATCGCGGTTGGCAACGTAAACCACAAAGAGGTGATCCACGCGCTCGATGGCAGGGCCTCCATCCTGCAGTTCCACTTGCGCGCCGGCCAGCGTGCGGCGGTAAATATCCGCCAACTCTTTTCGCCGCGCGTTCCATCTTTCCAGCCGTGGCAGCTTGACGCGCAGGATCGCGCCCTGGAATCCTTCCATGCGATAGTTGTAACCCACCACGTCGTGAAAGTAGCGGCGCGATTCACCGTGGCAGCGCAGCGAGCGCGCGCGTGCCGCCAGTGCATCGTCGTTGGTGGTCAGCGCGCCGCCTTCTCCATAAGCGCCCAGGTTTTTCGAGGGATAAAAGCTGAATGCCGCCGCGGTGCCGATGCTTCCCACCCGCTTGCCGTGATAGCAAGCACCGTGCGCCTGGCACGCGTCTTCAATCACCGTCAGCTTGTGCCGGGCCGCGATTTCCTGGATGGCATCCATCTCCGCTGCCAGGCCGTAAAGGTGCACAGGAAGGATTGCCCGCGTGCGCGGAGTTACGGCCGCGGCGATTTTGCCAGGGTCGATGTTGGCCGTGCGCGGATCGATATCGACGAACACGGGCTTTGCCTCGGTATAGGAAATCGCCTCCGCCGTGGCGATAAACGTGTTGGGCGTGGTAATGACCTCGTCACCTGCGTGGATGCCCGCTCCCAACAGCGCCAGGTGCAGGGCGCTGGTCCCGGAATTTACGGCCACGCAATGCTTCACGCCGAGGTAGGCGGCAAATTCCCGCTCAAACTCGCAGACTTCTTCGCCCAGGATGAATGCGGCCTTGCTGCCCACGCGGTCGAGTGCCGCCAGGATCTCCTCTCGCAGCGAGGCGTATTGGCCTTTCAAATCGGCATAGGGAACGATCATGGGTATCCTTTATGTTGAGCGGCGCGGATTCAAAATGGCAGGCCGAAAACATGAATGTTCCACCGCCACTCGCTATGAACCTGCAATTCTATTCCCCGCGGAGGCGATTGTCATAGGGGATTTCACCTTGGAGGCATGGAGCGGAAAGAAGAAGCCGAAAGTCGGAAGCCATCCGTCGTCGGCGTAGGGGGGCAGCTTGCCGCCCCCTTTGCCCCGTTTGAGGCCCACGTTTCGGCCATGGATTTTAGGCAGACCAGGGTGGGGCGAGCCCCATAGGCGCTAGAATAAGCACCATGGGGCAACAAGCCCGTGTAGCGGGCGAAAGATCGCCACTCGTGTCCAAAACAGATCGCCTCAGGTTGAGAATGGGGTGCAGCACGAGCGCCCGCTATGCGGGGAAGGTAGGGCTCTTTCTCACGCTGGCGGTCAAGCCAGCCTATTTCCAGTGGAGGTCGAGAAAATTCAGGTCCCTCGCCCCCTTGGGGGAGCGGGTGGCACGCAACCGGCGTTTTCATCAGTCCGTCAGCCGACGGAGACGGGGGAGGGGGCCAAAGCGGGTAGCGCAGCCGCCTCATTCTTACGCTCGTATGCTACAATGGATGACTCGGGGAAAATGCACATGCATCCACAGTCGCCGATTTGTACTCTTCCGCATCGTTGTGCGCACCGTCACACGGGCAATAGTCTAACTGGCAAAATGGAGCCTTCGCCTGCCCACAGGGTTCGATCTTATTCTCCCGCAGGAAGCCTATCCCGAGTCGATTCTTACATTTGTATCCTATAGCGAACACTCGGGGAAAACACACATGCATTCACAATCGTCCATCAGTACGCTGCCGTACCCTTGTCCGCGCAGCCGTACGAGCAAGAATTTGTACGTTGAGCTGGCAAAGCAGGGCCTTCGCATGCCCATTGGGACCGATATCATTCTTCAGCAGGAGGCGGATCCCCGGTCCGTCAGAATGGACGGCCGTGCTCTGGGCGCTGTGGTTGAGCGTGCCGCCCGCCATTATCGGACGCCCCTGGCGTTTCCTTTGATGGATCTGAGTCTGGAGAAGCTTGATCTCCTGACGTTTCTTGGTGTTTCCGCGCCGGAGATCGCTTCGTACCACTTCCCGGCGCCGCCCACGGAAGATACCGTGCGTCATGTCGCCGCAGAGAATGCTCGGCCCTTTCCACCGGCTTGTGCGGCGGCGCAAGGGGCCGTTCGCTACATCGCGGAGAGCACCGATCTGGTGCCCGTCGGCATGTTGATCGGTCCGTTTT
>CAYTMD010000071.1:0-18090 GCA_964438685.1 uncultured Acidobacteriota bacterium | reverse complement strand
TCTATATCTTCTTTTGTCCGTGCTGTATTGTGCAGTTCTCAACGGCGCTACACCCATCGGTTTGCTTAGAACGGCCTACCCGCCTATTTCTTCCCACCTGTGGTGGCAGCCTTGCCTTCCACGACGCCCAGCACGTCTTCCTCCTTGAAGATCAGATACTCTTTGTTGTCGATCTTGATTTCTGTGCCGGAGTACTTGCCGAACAGGATGCGATCGCCCGCCTTCACGTCCAGCGGAACGATCTTTCCCTCTTCGGTCTTCCTCCCGTTTCCGACTGCGATCACTTCGCCTTCTTGCGGTTTCTCTTTGGCCGTGTCGGGAATGATGATTCCGCCCTTCACCGTCTCCTTCTCTTCAATGCGCTTTATCAGGATTCGATCATGCAGTGGTCTGAAATTCATTTTGTGTCTCCTCTCACGCTTAGTTCAGTATGGGATGATGGGTCTTGCTCACCCTCACCGAACAAAAATGCCGAGCCCCTCATACTGCTATGCGAGCGGCGATCTTGTGGAAGGTCGAGTTTGAAACCTCGCGGGTTTCAACCCGGGAAGTACCCTCCACGACCCTCGCCAGGACCTTCACGACTTCTCGATAGGTTCCGCGACCGTAGTCTTCCGCATTCTCTTTAAGATCCCAGATGCTGAGGCTAATCGCTTCCAAACCACCTGAAGCAACCAGGACGACCTTGTCTTGGAACCCTTTCAGGCTGCGCATCATCGGAATGACTTCGGTCTCAATAATGCGCGTGAATTCCTCGACACGATTGGGCTTTAGATGTATGGAAACGCTGCGGGCAAACATGGGGGACCTCCTTGGATCTCGCCTAAGAGGTGCGATTGCAGATTACCTGACTTAGTTCAGATGACCTGGAAGGTGGGAAGGGGTGGTCCATCTCCTTAACCATATTAGGTTAATTAACTGGCGTTGTCAAGTTAAATCTGCCGTTCTTTAGACAGTTTACTAAATAAGGTGAAGGCCTGTAGCAACGTGATAAACCACGGTAGCGCTTGCTACGCAGCATGGGTGACGGGCAATCGGTTAGAGCTCTCTTTGGCTGGGAAGGCGATGGAAGATTTCGGGGCTTCCATGCTGGGCAGCGGCTGGAATTTGCGGATGAACTTCTGCCGCGGGAATTGATAGAAGCCCATGCCGAACGACATGGCCTCTTTCAAAGCCCGATTATTATCCCAGTGCCCATGATCGATGCGGTAGGCGGCAATGACGGCACCCGTACGGTCCGCTCCGCGCATACAGTGCACAAATACAGCCCCGGCCTTGGCATCCTCCAGCAGCACCAGGATTCGAGTAATCTCCGCCTTGGTAGGTGGGGTCAGGCCGGTCATGGGAACGTTCACATACTTCATGCCCAGGGAAGTCACAAGCAGTGATTCCCCCGTTGACCGTTCACCGTCTTCCCGCAAGTCCAATACCGTCTCTACGCCGATCTTCGCCAGATACTGGAATCCCTCCGGCGTCGGTTGTGCCCCGCGGTAGACGTGTTCATCGACCTGAGAGAAATTGTTGATTCCCGGCACGGGCGGCCCGGCAAGCGCCGGCAAACTGAAAAGGAAAAGAGCCGCAAGGCTGCGATTTACTATCCTCATGGGGTTTTGTCCCACTCTTAAATCAGGGAGTAAGCGTCCTATAGTTTGATGCCCCCTGTTGCCGGGGGTTGCAGCTCCTCACGGTTTTTCCTGCTGAAACCACAAGCAAGCGTATTGCGCGCTCCCGTTGGGGCCCGTGGCTTTTCGCGCCCGCCAGCACTTGCCAGATCGGTTCAAGAATGCCTCTTTCCGGCGCCGCGCTTATATTGATCGCATATCCATGTTGCCATGTCTGTTCCTTTGTGACCATGGCCACCCCGCCATGTTCAGTATTGACCAGACAGGGGCGGCATCGGAATGGAACAATGCCGTTGCTATCCCGGCTGGCCAGCCTGCCCCGGCTCGTCTGAGCGTCTATTCAGGGAAGAATAATCGATCCCGAAAAGTCGCCGGAAACCAGAAGAAAGAGTGCCATGAAACGAATCGGTCCAATACTCTTCCTGATTCTCACCGCCTTCACTCGCTTTTCGCCTTTGGCCCTGGCACAGGGGGGGCCACCTTTTCGCTCGGACGATCCTGACACGCCAGAAAATAAGAATTGGGAGATTAATACCGTCCTGGTTGGCGATCGCAATCCTTTGGAAGGCTTTTATGAAACGCCCAACCTTGACATCAATTATGGCCTGGGCAACAGGATTCAGCTCAAGTACGAGGTGCCGCTCAGCATTCACGAGTCGCGGGACCCCTCCGACCATTTTGCCGCAGGCCTCGGAAACTCCTTGTTGGGGGTTAAGTTGCGTTTCTTCTCGCACCATCCGGAATCTGCAAAAGCAGACGCCAATGGCAAGAGGGAGTCCAATTTTGCCATGTCGATCTACCCTCAACTCCTGTTGAGCAACCCCACGCGCTCCGTGCGCCGCGACATTGTGGATCCGGGCCCCCAGTTTCTCATGCCCATGGAAGCAAACGGCCATGTCGGCCCCATCCGCATCTCCGGAGAAGTTGGATACTGGTTCGCCAACAAGAATGTCCCGAACTCGTGGATACGAGGCGTCATCGTGGGTCACGAGTTCAAAAAGAAAACAGAAGTCGATATGGAACTCTACGATCAGGATGACACAAGAGCAACGGCCACTGAACTTAAAACCCGCGAGTCAACAATTGGCATCGGCTTCCACACCCCGCTGGGCAAAAAAGGATCGGTCTGGCTGCTCGGCATGGTGGGCCGCAGCCTGCTGCCTGTCACTCCGACGAATGGCCAGCCAAGCTGGATCGCCTCGTTGGGCCTCCAATTCGTGACCAGTCGCAAGAGAAGAAACAGCATTGATTAGAGTTTCATCCGCCGTCGCCGGGCCCCTTTCGATCGCCGCGGCGGCCGAGGGTGGTAAATTCACATTCACGCTCCCTCGATTGCCACGTTCGCAAGAAAAGGCCTTTCGACGTCCTCAGTAAAGTCTGGTCAATGGTGCTGATTCATTTTGACCAGGGCAATGAGCAATACAGTACAGACGCTGGGAAGAAAGTTGGACAGAATCCACGTTTGCAAGATTCTCATGGCAGAGGGAATGGCGTGAGCAGATGCGGACTCCAGACATTACTTAAAATGGAGGTGTGAAATGTCTTTCAACAGGGAAGTAGTATGGACCAGGGTTGTCTTCGTTTTTCTAATGACTATGGTGTTGGGACTGAGCCTGATGCCCCGGGCTTTCGCCGGCGATCATCATGACGTCAAGAAAGTGCAGGAGGCACTGCGCGACAAGGGCTTTGACCCCGGGCCTATCGACGGCGTCATGGGTTCCCAAACCCGCCAGGCGATCAGCCAATATCAGAAATCGGAAAACCTGCCGGTGACGGGACACCTTGATGGCGAAACAGCAGGCAAACTGGGAGTGGAGAAAGAGTCAGAGGGAGGCGACTTCAAAACCGCCGGCAAAGATGTGGGAAGAGGCGGCGAAGGAGTCGGCCACGAGATGAAGAAAGGTAAGCCCATCGCGGCAGGCAAGGATTTGGGTGAGGGTGTGGGCAAGGGAGGCAAGAAAGTCGGCGAGGGAGTCAAGAAAGCTGTCTCTCCCCACAGCGACAGCAACGACCCCGAAAAGAAGTAGTAGACCGGGGAAACCCAACAACTCGCGGCGGCTAGGAGGTGTGGATTGAAACTTAAAGAAGGCGTTTTCTCCATAGTGCTATTCGGCTTGTTGAGCACCACGGCATTCGCGCAGATCAGGGGCGACGCCTTAACGCTGCGCTTCACTTCGTTTGCGCCGATTATTTCACTCGCCGCAGGCATCATGATTCTGATTTTCCCCAAGCTCCTCAGATATATCGTCGGCTGTTACCTGATCGTGGTTGGGCTGCTTGGGCTCTTCGGTCATTGACCAGTTCGCCGCCGCGGCTCTTGCAAACCGCTAACAGTTGATCAAACACGCTCGACGGTATGGGGTGCAACCCGCTTACATGGGGCTCGGCTCGTGGTCTAATGTACTATTGCTGGAATCTTCCTGAGCGTTGCCAGCGTTCGACTCTTCCCGAGCCCCTGCAGGGGTACGTCATTTATCCCACGGCGGGCCCGCCATGAGCTGAATGGCGGCGCCCGTTTCATGGGCTGAATCTATCGACAAACCTATGGGTCGGGACGCTAATCCCCGGCCCGGAATTCCCCATCCCAGCCCCCCATACCCCGCCAGGGTGTTCTTTATTGCACAGACAATCAATCTTTAAGCTGTTAGCTTATTTCAGTAGTGGCAATTTCTCGGACGTACACATCCACCCGAGACCGGCATTTCAAAACGGAAGTTCCATCTCCGCAGTGGGAACACGAGGGCGTAAACATGAATAAGATACAACGTCTGGTTATTATCCTTCTTGCGATTACGGCGCTGATTTCTTCGGTCAGCGCGACCGCGAAGAAACCAACCAAGTCCACAGCGGCTGCCCAGGAGATCGCCAGTTCCGTGAATCCTGTGCTCTGGCAGAGCCCTGGCGACATCCGGACTCGCAATCTGTTCTTCGGCCCGGGCGGCGAAAAGCACGCGCCCCACACTGTCTTCACCTTCGTCAAGGAAGACATGAATGGAACCAACCCGAAATTCGACATCCACGATGAAAACGGTGTCAAATGGAAGGTCAAGTCGGGGGCAGAGGTCCGTCCGGAGACTGTGGCTTCACGCCTGGTCTGGGCCGTCGGCTATTCTGCCAATGAAGATTATTTCCTGCCGGAGCTGCGCGTGGAAGGCCTGCCTGCCCATCTCCGCCGGGGACAGAACCTGGTGGGGCCCGGGGGAACTTTCCACAACGTCCGGCTGAAGCGGGATCTAAAGGACGAGAAAAAGATTGGCGATTGGAAATGGCGCTCCAACCCTTTCAGCAACACACGCGAGCTGAACGGGCTGAGAGTCATGATGGCCCTGATCAATAACTGGGACGTGAAGGATGAGAACAACGCTGTCTATGAGGAGAAGCATGCCGACGGTCCACAAGGCCCGGAACATATCTTCATGATCAGCGACCTCGGCGCCAGCTTTGGGACCACGGGCCGCGGCTGGACCCACGCGGGTTCCAAAGGGAATCTGAATGCCTACAGCCACTCCCGGTTTATCAGCAAGGTGACGGAGCAGTACGTGGATTTCAATTTTCCCACACGGCCCGCAGTAATCTTTCTCTTTACCCCGCGTGAATTCTTCAGCCGCGTGGGGCTGCGCTGGATCGGCAAAGACATTCCTGTTAAGGATGCCCAGTGGATGGGCCAACTGCTGGCACAACTCTCACCGGAGCAGGTCCGCGATGCGTTCCGGGCCGCCGGATATCCCTCCGAGGAAGTGGAAGGATTCAGCAAGGTCGTCGAGGGAAGAATCGCCCAGTTGAACAAGTTGTCAGAATGGCGACCCGGCCATCAAGAATGAGCATGCGCGCGGCGGAAACCACCCCCGACGCGAACGCGCCGCCCCTCCTGATTCAGGAGGGGAGTTGTTACGGCTCCCCTCCTCAGATGAGGAGGGGTGGCGCTCCGAGCGACGGGGTGGTGCTGAGCAGGAGACGCAGAAGCTCGAAGGCAGTAGCTGCTGCGACCGCACTCCAAGGCCTTCGGCAGGGGCATTTTCAGAGCACGGCAGCCAGCAGCGAAGCCGCAGGTCGTCAGTTGATGAGTAACTCGCACGCGAAAAAGGCGCAACGTGGCGTAAAGGTTGAATAATCATGACGTCGGCGATTCCGGAAAAGCTCAAGAGCCGCACCATCGTCGATTTTCTATTGCCTCATTGGAAAGCCCTGACGCTGGCCTTGCTGGCGGTGGTGGGTGAAGCCGCAGCCGATGTGCTTCAACCCTGGCCGCTAAAAATCGTTCTTGATTACCTGCTCCAATCGAAAAAGCCACCTGCTTGGATGGCCCTTCCGCTTCACTGGATCGGGCCCAACAAGATGGCAGTCCTCAACTTTGCGGTACTGGCGGTGGCGGTCATCGCCATTGTCGGCGCCATCAGTTCGTACCTGGAAAACTATCTCACCACCAGCGTCGGCCAATCGGTTATGCACGATCTGCGGCGCACGCTCTATCACCACATCCACCGCCTGTCATTGGCCGAGCACGACGAGAAAAGGACCGGCGACCTGATCGGCCGCGTGACCACCGACATTGAAGCGATCCAGTCGTTTATCACCACGGCCCTGCTGGGAATTCTGAGCAGCGTCCTGACCCTGGTGGGGATCATCGGAATCATGGTTTACCTCAACTGGCGCTTCACCCTCATCTCGCTTGCCATTGCGCCCGTGCTCTTCCTCGTGGTTTACATCTTCACCCGGCGCATCAAGAAAGCCTCGCGCGCCGTAAGGAAAAAAGAGAGCGAGCTGCTTTCAATTGTTCAGGAGGTCTTTTCGTCGATTCGCGTCGTCAAGGCCTTCGCCCGCGAAGACTATGAGGAGCGTCGCTTCGAGCGCCAGAGCCTGGAAAATGTCGAGACGGCCCTGCAGGCGCGCAACCTCAAGGGGACGCTCGCGCCCATCGTTGATATTCTCGTGGCGATTGGAACCTGTTTGATGCTCGGCTATGGAGCACGATTGGTGCTGGCGGGACAGCTCACGCCGGGGGGCCTGGTCCTCTTCTTGTTTTACCTGGGCATGATGTACAAGCCCATGCGTGATCTCTCCAAGATGACCGACACGGTCTCCAAGGCGGAGGTGGGGTTCGACCGGATCCGCGAAGTTCTGGATACCGAAAGCGGAATGCGTGACCTCTCAACCGCACGCCCTGCCGGGCACTTCAAGGGCAAAATCGAATTTGATAAGGTTTCGTTTGGGTATACCCACGACCAGTTGATCCTGAAAGATGTGAGCTTCGCCATTGAGCCGGGGCAGGTGGCGGCCTTTGTGGGCCCCACGGGGAGCGGCAAGTCAACCATCATCAGCCTGGTGGCGCGCTTCTACGATCCCCTCTCCGGGCAAGTCAGGATCGATTGCACCAACATCCGCAACTTCACCATGAAATCGCTACGCCAGCAGATTAGTTTTGTTTTGCAGGAGACCCTCCTATTCCGTGCGCCCATATGGCAGAACATCGCCTATGGCCGCCCGGAAGCCAAGCGCGAGGAGATTATCCGTGCCGCAAAACTGGCCAACGCCCATGAGTTCATCGAGGAGATGCCCGAGGGTTACGACACGATGGTTGGCGAACGCGGCGTGACGCTATCCGGGGGCCAGCGCCAGCGCATCGCCATCGCGCGCGCCGTTATCCGCAATACTCCCATTCTCATACTCGACGAGCCCACGTCGGGACTGGATGCAGCCTCCGAGCAAACCGTGTTTGAAGCCTTGGACCGTTTGATGAAAGGCAAGACGTGCATCGTCATTGCGCACCACCTGGGCACGATCCGCCATGCTGACATTATCTTTGTGGTGAAAGACAACGCCCTCGTTGAGCGTGGCACCCACGACGAACTATTAGCTGCGGGTGGCGTCTATTCCGAACTTTATGAAATTCAGTTTCGTAAGGATGAGCCTGAGGCGGCAATGGCATTAGGGAGTAGCCAGTAAGCAGAAGGCAGCACCGCCACCGGCGGCGGCCGGATTAAACAGTCTGTGACTTGGAGCAAGTCACACGTAAGTGGACGGGCCTTGCGACCCCCTCACCCCCGGCCCCTCTCCCCCAAAGGGGCGAGGGGAGAGGTAATTTGAAGTTACTTCCCTCGCCCCTTTGGGGGAGAGGGTGGACCGCAACCGGCGTCTTCATCAGCCGGGGCGGGACGGGTGAGGGGGTCGAAATCGAAGTCGTCGGACGATAAGCAGTTGGCACTCCGCCTGTAGGCAGTCACTGTAAAACCACATGGTGAAACGCACATGAAACTATTAATCCAACCCGGTGACGGACCGGAGGCGTTGCTGGCCGGAATCCGCAATGCCAAGAAAAGCATTGAGATCGCGATCTTTCGCTTCGACCGTGCCGAGATCGAGGCTGCACTGAAGGCCGCGGTGGGTCGCGGCGTTACCGTGCATGCGTTGATTGCCTACACCAATCGGGGCGGCGAGATCAACCTGCGCAAGCTGGAAATGCGCCTGCTGGCTGTGGGAGTCGCCGTTTCGCGGACCGCCGACGACCTGGTGCGCTATCACGACAAGATACTAATCATCGACCGCCGGTTGCTCTTCGTCCTGTCTTTCAATTTCACCCACCTTGACATCGACCACAGCCGCGGCTTTGGCATTGTCACCCGGAACACCAGGTTCATCCAGGAAGCTGTGAAGTTATTTGAGGCAGATACCACAAGAAATGTCTATACACCCACGATGGATACCTTTGTGGTCAGTCCGGCTAATGCCCGCAAGGTGCTCGGCGAATACATTAGCAAGGCCAAAAAGGAGTTGCTCATCTATGATCCGAAGATTGCAGACACGGAGATGCTGCGCGCCCTCAGTGAGCGGGTCAAGGCAGGGGTTGTGATCAAAGTCATCGGCAGCGTCGGCAAGCAAGACCCCGGCCTGGATGTCAGGAACCTGGCCAGGATCCGCTTGCACACCCGCACCATTATCCGCGACCGCCGCCAAGTCTTTTTGGGCAGCCAGAGCCTGCGCACCGCCGAACTGGACTCACGCCGCGAAGTCGGCGTTATTGTTCGTGAACCGAAGGTGGTGGATGGCATCATCAAGACCTTTGAATCGGACTGGGCGGCAAGCGCAGTAGAGCAGAACCAGCAGGCCGAAGCCGACATGAAGGAAATCAAGCAGGCGGTAAAAGAGCTGGTCAAGGAGCTGTCGCCGCTGAATCCCATCGTGGAAGAGGCCCTCAAAGAGACGGCGTCGGAGAATGGGAGCGCCGGTCTGAACACACAAGAAATGAAAGATACGGTCAAGGAAGCAGTAAAGGAAGCGGTCCGTGAACGTGTGGATGAAATGGTGAATGAAACTCTGGCAGCGTCTTAGCCTCCGCTTCCGAGTGGAGCGGGGCGGCCTGCCGTCCCCCCGGTGTCCATCGCCACCCCTCCCCAGGGTAGGGCAACCCATGGTCCTGCTCCGAGTCTGGTATGAGCAAAATTGAACAGATGCATAAACTGGCTTCAGATATAACAAGCGTGTTTCAAGCTTTCTGTCCGGGAGAATCCATGAAGTGCCGAATCCATGTCACCAGCCTTCTTCTGTGGCTCTCGCTTTTGGGGATTGTGGGGCCTGGCTTCGCAGGTCATAAGCAGGTTCCTAAGGACAGTGAGGAGATGCGCGACTTCAAGCCCTTTCTCGACCGCGTCAATGTGTACGTTAAGATGGAGAAGAAACTGGAAGCCTCACTGCCGAACTTGAAGCCCACGAAGGACCCGGCGCGGATTGTCGAATGCCAACACGCGCTGGCCAGCAGCATCGTTGACGCGCGCCGTGATGCACATCAGGGAGACATCTTCACGCACGAGGCGAGTGAGCGGTTCCGCAAAATCATCCACCAGGCATTTGAGGGACCGGAAGGCCATCGCCTGCGCCGCACGATCCAACAGGACACCCCGTTCACCGTCGTTCCTTTGCACGTGAACGATGTGTTTCCCGACGATATCCCGCTCACCACCACGCCGCCGACCTTAATGCTGAAGCTGCCTGAACTGCCCCCGGAGCTTTCTTACCGGTTTGTAGGACGCGACCTGGTGCTGAAGGATATTAAGGCGGGCTTGGTTGTGGATGTCCTCCCGAACGCCATTCCCTGAGGTCTACTGTTATGCAGACTATGCGCTGCTCTGCCGTTGCTTCCTATGTTGCGTTTGCTGCCATAAGCCTGTCGCTTTACGCCCAGGAATTGACCCTGCCGCTGAAGCCAGACTCGGTGCGCTTTGCGGCCATCGGCGATATGGGGGATGGAGGCAAGGAGCAATATGCCGTGGCCGGGCAGATGGTTGCGTACCGCGGTAAGTTTCCCTTTGACTTTGTGCTGATGCTGGGCGACAACCTCATTGGCAGCAAAGACCCGATTGACTACCAAAACAAGTTCGAGCTGCCTTACAAGCCCTTGCTCGATGCGGGCGTAAAATTCTACGCAGTGTTCGGCAACCACGACATCTCCAACGAGCGGTTCTACAAGTTGTTCAACATGAACGGGCAGCAATATTACTCGTACACGAAAGGCAACATCCGCTTCTTCGCCCTGGACAGCAATTACATGACCCCACAGCAGCTCGCGTGGCTGGAAAATCAACTGCAGAACTCAGGCACGGATTGGAAAATCTGCTATTTCCATCACCCGCTCTATTCTTCCGGTTCCTTCCACGGCTCTTCCGTAGAACTCCGCACTCTGCTGGAGCCCCTGTTCATAAAATATGGGGTGCAGGTGGTCTTTGCCGGACACGAGCACATTTATGAGCGGGTGAAGCCGCAAAAGGGTATCGTCTATTTCACCGAAGGAGCCTCCGGCGAGTTGCGCAAGGGCAATCTGACGAAGACGGACATGACCGCCGCCGGGTTCGACCAGGACCGCAGCTTCATGCTTGTTGAAATCTCCGGTGATGAGCTTTACTTCCAGACCATCGCGCGAGTAGGGGTGACGGTGGATTCCGGGGTGATCCAGCGCGTGACGACGACTGCGGGCGCGGCAGCATTGCCTGCGGCCCGGCCTGATCATGGTGGCTCGCCTGGCCGCACAGAGGCGAAAACCCCGGGCGCCGATCTTTCCCGTGTCCCCACTGCCGCAGACTAAAACCTCCTCACAATTTCTCCCTGATTGCAGATGAGCAATTCAGACCATAGGCGTGAGCCATGCTGAACAGACAATGCCCGTGCCCTTGAGGTATAAGAAGTGTACTCCGAGTTGCCAGCCAGGATCTGGTGAAGGGCGGATGGCAAAACACGAAAGTGCTCACGTCTTTCATCCTGTTGGTGTTAAGCGTGCCCTCTCATCTTTCCACCTACCGCACGCAGTGCAACCGGATTACAGGGAGGTATGCCGTGAATATCAATACATGGAAGCGGATGGCTGCGGCGGCGATCGTCAGCTCTGTGCTGTTTGTAGGAGTTAGTATCCCGGCCAACAGCCAGCCACTACCTCAGCAAGACCAGAAAACTCATGGGAAGCAGCAGCCACAGGCACAGCCACAGCGTGCCCAGCCGCAACCACAGGCGCAGCGGCAACCACAGCAACAACAACCCCAGCAACAACGCGCTCAACAGCCGCAGCAACAGCAACAACAACGGGCCCAGCAACAGCAGCAACAACAGCGAGATCAGGGTCAGCAACAACAACGAGCTCAGCAACAGCAGCAACAACAGCAAGCCCAGGGTCAGCAACAACAACGAGCTCAGCAACAGCAGCAACAACAGCGCGCCCAGGGTCAGCAACAGCAACGAGCTCAGCAACAGCAGCAACAACAGCAAGCCCAGGGTCAGCAACAGCAACGCGCCCAACAGCAGCAGCAGCAACAGCAAGCCCAGGGTCAGCAACAACAACGTGCCCAGCAACAGCAGCAGCAACAACAGCGTGCTCAGGGTCAGCAGCAACAACGTGCCCAGCAACAGCAACCACAGCGCGCCCAGGGTCAGCAACAACAACGTGCCCAGCAACAGCAGCAACAACAGCGAGCTCAGCAACAGCAACCACAGCGCGCCCAGGGTCAGCAGCAACAACGAGCTCAGCAACCGCAACAACAACCCGGCCAACAACAGGTTGCGCAAGGCCGCGTCCCCCAACAGCGTCAGCAGCAGCTTATCCAGCAGCAACAGCAGCAAGTTACGCAGTACCGCCAACGCCTGGATCAGGGGCAACGAGCCCAACCGCAACGTGCGGCAGAGCTTCAACATCAAGGACGCACGGCGGGATACCGCTATCAGCAACAGTATTCAGCGCACGAATATCAGCAGCAGAGGAACTTCGAGAGTGATCGCCACGACTACAACAATGATCCGTACTTTTACACGGCGGCGGATTATCGTTACAACCGCGGTGGCCGCTACTACGAGACCAATCAATACGGCGCGAATATGCTTCGGGCAGCCATAAATAACGGTTATGAACAGGGCTTCCTCGCCGGAGATGCCGATCGTCAGGATCGGTGGCGCTCCGACTACCAGAACTCCTATGCCTATCTGGACGCGAACTACGGTTATGATGGTTATGACATTTCCCAGGACGATTATAACTATTATTTCCGCGAGGGATTCCGTCGTGGCTATGAAGATGGCTACGACGGCCGGTATCAATATGGCGCCTATTCCGGCGGCAGGCGCACAATCCTGGGCGGCATTTTGGGGTCAATCCTCGACTTGCAGGCGCTACGGTAAACCCGAGTTTCCATGGCGCGCTTGGGATGGCGGGCGTGGATGCGAAGGTATCAATCGTAGCGCAGGCTTCAACGGGGGGGCTGCGCTACACACGCTCCCGGATGCCATGTTGGAGCCTGTTCCTCGGACCCGGGTTGTATCTCCCGTCTGCCGAAGCCAGGTGAGCAATTGTGAACAATCAGATGAGCAATACTGGGCTGAAGAGCGATTCAGGCCAGTATATAACGATTGTGGCTCGAGTTCCCCCGGCTGGTTCAACATGCCATCTGAAATAGGGCAGCGAAAAGGAAAATGGATCATGAGAGTGCAATGGATTGCAAGGCGGCGGCCCGGATCAGGTTGCCTTTTTCTTCCGCGCTGGGATTCTCGTTTGATGTTAGGAATCAAGGAGGGGACTCATGAGCAGATTCGGCATAGGGGTTGTCCTGTTGATTCTCGGGGTGGGTTTGCTCCTGGTCGGTGGGATCTCCTACACGACTCAGAACAGAGCCAAGATCGGGCCGATCGCCATTGAGTATCCCGAGCAGCATCGCATCCCGTTTTCGCCGCTTGCGGGAGCGCTTCTGGCTGTGACGGGCGGGGCTCTTATGCTTGCGGGGCGCTCCAAGAGCCATCCAGCGTAATTCTTCGCGGATCGGGCACCGGGCAGGAAACAAGGAGTCCACTTTGACCGGTGGGGTTGTGAGTGCCCTACGGCAAACCAGGGTCGCAAGCGCGTCAAGATCGGGAACCGGCGTCGAGCGGACTCGACGAGTGTCACGACGTACGAGTGGAAATATCACCGTCAACAAAAATCGATAGGAGAGTGCATGAGTATGAACCCGACAGTTACATACGAAACACTAAAAGGAACCCCCAACGAGGCGGGAACCGGGCGTGCACAGCCCAATCTTCACCAGCAGGCGAGAGAGATTCAGCCTTTCAACAAGATCACCAAAATGCCGATCGCGCTCGACGAAAGCGTCTGCGTGTCGAGTGTGCAAGCGCTGAACCAGGTACTGGCCGATAGCATGATCCTGCGCGATATGTACAAAAAACATCATTGGCAGGTGGCGGGCGAAACGTTTTATCAATTGCACCTGCTGTTCGACAAGCATTACAGCGAGCAGGCCGAGTTGATCGACGCCATCGCGGAGCGCATTCAGCTTCTGGGTGGAATCAGCATCGCCATGGGTATTGACGCTGCCGAAATCTCCATTATCCCTCGTCCTCCACGCGGACGGGAGGAGGCTCCCGTGCAGATCTCGCGGTTGCTCGAGGCGCATGAATTCCTTTTGCGGGCGGCCCGGACTGCGGCTCGACAAGCGACGCAGACAGGCGACGATGGGACCAATGATTTGCTGGTGAGTCAGGTGATTCGGACCAACGAACTTCAGGTTTGGTTCCTTGCCGAGCATGTCGTCAACATCCCGATGGCAAAGGCGGACTGAGCGGAGAAGAGGCGGGAAATGGCTCCTGACTATGACCTATCGACACTGCCGACCGAGCAGGTAGACCTTTGGATTTGTCTCCAAGCCGATGCCATCTGCGGCCAGATCATTGCGGATCAGGCCGCACGGCTGGGTTTCCCCCTTGCTCTCGTGGACTGCATCGTCGCCTCCATGGCAGCAAAGCCGCAGGCGATATTCAACAATGGATAACGGGGGAGGGGACTTACAGCCCCCAGCCTCCGGAAACAAAAAGGAGTTCAACTTATGCCGTTAATACAAATCCTGCTTGCCCTGATCGTCGTGGGCGTTCTTCTCTGGCTCGTCAACAACTTCATTCCCATGGCGGGCTCCATTAAGTCGATCTTGAATGCTATCGTAATTATTGTGGTCGTGGTGTGGCTCCTGAATGTTTTTGGGCTCATGCATTACATCACCAATTTCCACGTGAATCGCGTAGGGTGAGGGTTGCCTTTGTCCAGTGCGGGTGTTAATGCCAGGCTGGAGTACAGTCCATTATTCACATGGATGGGCAAGATAGAGCCGAAGCTTGGGAACTGGATTACGGTGGCGTGGGATTTTGAAGATGCTGCTATGCAGGGCAAACAAGATCGGGCGTGGCAAGAATATCGAGCCGGATGTCTCTCACTTTACTTGGGCTGTTGATGGACAAATTTTGTAGTTATCGATAGTAGCCCCAACGCCAATGCGCCCTTCTTTTTGCGGGACGATGCGGGTGATTGTGCCTCGGCATTGGATCTTTGTCGACCTTCCTTTGAGGAGGGCAGGGAGATCGAGTTCAAGCTCGATTGCTGATCCGATAGCCAACTCCGCCGAAGCCACAAAGAACAGCCCGCCGCTGCTGACGTCCAGGGTTTCAACTTCAAGTTCCGGGAGCGTGGCGCTCTTGCGCGATGCCCGAGGTTTTACACGGCAAGGAAGCTTGATGTCATATCGGCGGAAGCGCCTTTGATCCCGTGAAGTGGCTTTGACCGCAGTACCCCTATGGAAAAGAGGGTTATCCACTGTACCAGACATAAAGAACCTCCGAGCGTAATGGAAGCCTCTCTCCCCCCAAAAACCGCCCCGCGAAGGGCATCTTATCGTGGACGACCGCAGGACAACATTTAGTCTATAATTCCGTTCTCTCACCTGTCTATTCGAAATTGCACACCATTCGGTAACTTTTCCAGGGAAAGCCAAACCTAACCCTTCTTTGACTCTGTTCTTAACTGCATGGCCTCCTCTGCCGGGTTTCCGAACTGTCGCCTCTGAATCAGGCGGAGGAGGCCATATGCTTAACTGCTCAACCCTCCTACTGCTTGGGTTTCGGTTTGGCCGTCGGCGTTGTTCGCCTCGCCGTTCCTGTCCGCTGCACGTTGATCAGGGTTAGCGCGTCTTTAGCATTAAACGGGTACCGGCGAACGGATTGCTGTCCCGTTCCACTCAGGACCACATCAACGCGGCGGTTTTGGGCTAAGACAATCACCTGCAGATTGCTCAACAATCTCTGACGCTCCGCCGGGGTTATGTCGGGATTCTGTTCCATCTGTTCTCTTACCTGCGCAGCGTCCAGATTTTGCTCTTTACCGAACGACCGTGTCTCGATGCTGCCCTCGGGAACACCCTGCTCCACAAGGAAGCTTTTGCTACGTGCCACGCGCCGCTCCGTAAGGGCCTTGTTGTATTCAACCGATCCGCGTTGGTCCGCATGCCCCTCCAAGGTTAAGTGGGCATCCGGCTTGATTTCGAGGTACTTCTTGAAGTCGCCCGCCAGAGTTCTGAGGATATCCCTCTGACTTTCCATCAAGCCGGCGTTGGGATTATCGTGCGTGGGTTGCGCCGTCGGGAAGTATATGCTGTGAAGGGCAAGCCTCGCTTCCAATTCCGTTTGCACCGCGGTGGCCTGAGGCATCTGTACGTCGAAGTTAACTGAGCATTCGGCGGTGCCGCCGCGCCCATCGTCCACGTGGCCTGTCACCGTGTCGTGGCCTGGGGCCAGACCGGAACTATCGAAACTTACCGCCGTCCCTGAGCCGATGATCTGGCCGCCGGTAGTGCGCCAAGTGTATGTCAAGGGATCATTGTCCGGATCACTCGCCGTCGCTGTGATCTGTGCGCGTTCGCCGACCACTAGCGAGCTGCGGTCCGCCGAGCAACTGATGGTCGGCGGTCGATTCGGCCGTGGTTCGACGCGAACATCCGCCGAACATTCCACCGTGCCGCCCCGGCCGTCGTCCACATGCACTTTTACCGTATAGGTTCCCAGGGCCACGCCGGAGGAGTTCCATTGGACTTCAGAGCCGGTGCCCCCCACGGCCCCACCGGTTGCCGTCCAGGAGTAGGTCAGGGGATCGTTGTCCGGATCGCTGGCCTGTGCGTGCACGGCGACTACCTCTCCTGATTCGAAATAGATCATGCCCTTGTCGGCCGAGCAGGTGGCCACCGGTGGCCGGTTAGGGGGCGGAGGCGGGGGGGGAGGTGGTCGATGAGCCCCACCGAAGCGGAAGACGATTCCCGCCGAGAGGCGCATGTCGTTCTGTCTCGCCGTTCCGCCAGTGCTGGAGTATGGATTCTTGAAATCGGTCATCACGTATTCGGCTTGGAATAGACGCAGTGCGACGTGGCGGTTTAGCGTGATGTCAAGTCCGCCTCCGGCGGCCATAGTAAACGAATTCTCGGATGGGAGTGGCGTACAACCAATCCCAGAACAACCGGTGAGCGTCACGGCGCCGGCGTGCACGCCTCCAAACAGAGCCTGGACAAAGGGAGTGACTCTACTGTACCGGAGGGAAAGGCGCGGACCGAACATGTAGGTAAAGGCGTTTCCACTTGAGTCCACCACCGCGCCGGTCGGAGGAGCGTTCGGGCCGAACTTGGAGTTACTGTAGCCACCAAAGTCTCCGACGAACCCCAAGTAACGATTCGCATTGATGGCGAGGGATGCGCTGCCGCCAGATAGCCAAGCGAGGCGGTTTGCGGTGCTGGTCATTTCGCGGAAATTCGAATAGCCCAGAAATAGCTCATATCTGGGAAAATTGCTTCCCGCGCTTTTCGAATGTGGCTTGGCTGTATCCGGCTGGGACGCTGACGGCGCGCCAGCCAGCTTGGCTTTGGCCACGGCGCCGGGTGCGACGCGGGAACTAACCGCCCCATCCTTCTTCGCTGTGGCCGCCGACTTTGCTGTGTCGTCCGCACAGAGTAAGAGGGTAGGCGCCAGTAAGAAAGCAACCGCCATTGTGGTAATAATCCGAGCTCCTGATCTCATTGTCGCCTCCTGAATTGTGCCTACTCTTACAGAAGCGGGGCATAAAGAGTCTCGCTTCTTAGCCATTCGGTACTAAATCAACTCAACACGCTGCACACTCAACGACGCCTTCCCCTTTTAGGCATGAGCCCGCCTGCCCTGGAAGGCGGGCTCAGCCCGCGGGTCTTACGCGTTTTACTACGGAGCAGGCACGTTAATGACGGTGTTCACCATGGTCACGGATGCGTTCAACCCTAACGCTCTGCCATTCAGCGTCGTAATTGCGAGATTGCCGGCAGTCGAGAACGTGACACCCGCCTTGGCAATAATTGTTCCCACCATGGTCCCCCCCCCAGCCCCATTGATCGTCGCGGCGCTGCCGACCTGCCAAAAGACATTCTTAGGCTGGGCGCCGTTGATCAGAATTATGCTGCGAGGGGCCGCCGCGGCGCCCACGGTGAGTGAGGTCGCCATCTGGAAGACCCATACGGCATTCGTGTTCCCTTGGGCGTCGAGGGTGAGATCCGATCCCGTTAACAGGAACGTCCCCCCGGCGGAGGTATAGGTGCCAGGAGCGAGAGTGAGCCCACCGAGCTGGCCGGCACCCGGATCTGGACCTCCTGGTAGTCCAGCGAGGGTGTTATACTCGGCAAGCGCGGCGGCGGCAGCCTGGGTTGCGACATAGAAGGTGGTACCAGGGGTAGCCGCGGGACCCGTTCCTTCATTAGGACACGTGACCGTGGGAGGCGGCGGAGCAGTAAATATCCCTCCGGTGACGTTCCCTATATTCAGCGGAGTCTCGGTGTAGATACATCCCGCCGGCGGGAGGTACGTGACCAGATGATCGTGGAATCCGGTCACTGTGGTGGAAGCACCGGTGGTGCCGATATCCCCGTTAACCACGGTAAGGGTTCCCTGGTTGGTTATCCCAGCGCCACCTCCAAAAGCTCCGAAAGGTGCGGCTGCTCCAAGGAGAGAGGGGGGCACGACTGATGCACATGCCAGTGCCGTCCCGGTTGTGAAGCTCCATATATCCGCAACGGCCAGCGCATTGCCCGCCAGGTCGGTGACCCCCGTGGTGATCGTGGCAGTGTAGGGCGTATTCGGAGCGAGATTGCTCAAGGGCGTGAAGGTCGCGATTGTT